>NZ_JAAQRC020000002.1:445000-710000 GCF_019216885.1 Methylobacterium sp. SyP6R
GCGTCGTCGCAGGCTCTCGGTGAGCCTCCGGCCTCCCAAGGCCGACGGCCAGGCCCAGAAGGCGTAAAAAAGACAGGACCGCCACGACGCGCCACCCGTGAGGCTTGGCTGTCGGCGGCAGGACCGCATCGCCGTGCTCCGCGCCCGGCGCCGACGCGGCAGGCCGTCCCGGCCCGCAGCGCGATCGAGATGCGAGGAATGCGCAGGATCGGCCCGGCGCACGGCGGAATATGCTGCGGCGCCCGGACTCTCCAGCGGCATCCCCCGGCGGCTGCCTGCTAGGCTGCCTCGGTCAAACGGAGCCGACCATGCCAGCACCTCTCCTGCATATCGACACGACGCCGGACCTGCCGGAAGCTGCCGACGTCGTGGTGATCGGCGGCGGCGTTGTCGGCACCTTCACGGCCTATTACCTGGCGCGCCGCGGCGTCAGCGTCGCACTGGTCGAGAAGGGCCGGATCGCCGCCGAGCAGTCGAGCCGCAACTGGGGCTGGTGCCGGCAGCAGAACCGCGACGCCCGCGAGTTGCCGATGGCGACGAAGAGCCTCGACCTGTGGGACCGCCTCAAGGCCGAGATCGGCGAGGATGTGGGCTTCCGCCGTTGCGGCCTGCTCTACCTCAGCAACGACGAGGCCGAGATCGAGCGCTGGGCGAAGTGGCGCGACTTCGCGGCCGGCGAGGGCGTCGTCACCCACGTGCTCGGCGCGGCGGAAGCGCGCGAGCACGGCAAGGCGACCGGGCGCGCCTGGAAGGGCGGCGTGTTCTCGCCGACCGACGGCATCGCCGACACCTCGCGGGCGGTGCCGGTCGCCGGCTTAGGCGTGATGAAGTACGGCGGCACCGTGCACCAGTTCTGCGCCGCCCGCGGCCTCGAGCTCCAGGGCGGCCGGGTCTGCGGCGTGGTGACCGAGAAGGGCACCATCCGCACCCGCACGGTGGTGATGGCGGGCGGCGCATGGGCGTCGTCCTTCGTCCGCCAGCTCGGCATCCGCTTCCCGCAGGCGGCGGTGCGCCAGTCGATCATGGCGGTCGGCCCCAACGTCTCCGGCCTGCCGGACGCGCTGTACACGGCCGGCATCTCGCTCACGCGCCGCGGCGAGAGCGGCGGCTACAACCTGGCGATCAGCGGGCGGGCTCGCGTCGATCCCACCCCGCAGCAGATCCTGTTCGCTCGCGAATTCGTGCCGATGTTCGCGCGGCGCTGGCGCTCCCTGGCGCCCGGCGGCACCGAGGCCTGGCGCAGCGGGCACGAGGGCGTGAAGAAGTGGCGCCTCGACCGGCCGACGCCGATGGAGCGGATGCGCATCCTCGATCCCCGCCCCGACCCGACGCTCATCGCCGAGACCTACCGCCGTGCCCTCGAGATGTTGCCGGCCCTGCGCGAGACCTCGATGACCGCCTCCTGGGCCGGCTACGTCGACTCGACCCCGGACGGCGTGCCGGGGATCGGCGAGGTGACGGGCGTGCCCGGCCTCGTCCTGGCGGCGGGTTTTTCGGGCCACGGCTTCGGCATCGGCCCGGGCGCCGGCCACCTCATCGCCGACATCGTGTCGGGCGCCGACCCGATCGTCGATCCCAAGCCCTACCATCCGGACCGCTTCGGCGCCTCGGCCTGGGGGAAGGTGGCGGAGTTCTGAGGACCGGGGCCGCACCTTCCGCGCGGAGGTGCGGTGCTCCGGGTGGAGCAGGGTGGCGTCACGAGCCGGCCGAGGGAAACGTCACCCCGAGCAGGTGCGGACGCTCCGGCCGGCCGGCGCGGCGGCCTTCACGATCGGCACCTCGGCGCTCGACGGCCGGCTCCCGGCGAACGGCCCGACCCTCGACCTACAGGCTCCAGGCGATCGACCGGCCGCCGCCCGAGCAGGCTTGCGTCGGCAAGCCACACGGTACACGACAGAGTGGTTCGTCCGTGGCGTCGACCCTTCCAACCCGCGACCTCATCCCGAGGCGCGGGTGACACGAGCCTCGCAGGACGAGGTCGCGGGTGGGAGAGCGCCATGCCGGCAGCCCTCACGGACACCCGTCATGACCAAGACCTACACCATCGCGGCGATCCCGGCCGACGGCATCGGCATCGAGGTCATCGCCGCCGGCATCGAGGTGCTGGACGCGCTCTCCGAGAAGACCGGCACGTTCCGGTTCCGGTTCGACCATTTCGACTGGGGCTCGGACTACTATAAGAAGCACGGCACGATGATGCCGGCCGACGGTCGCGAGCGGATCAGGAACCACGACGCGATCTTCTTCGGTGCGGTCGGCGCGCCGGACGTGCCCGACCATATCAGCCTGTGGGGCCTGCGGCTCGCGATCTGCCAGCCCTTCGACCAATACGCCAATGTCCGCCCGACCCGGATCCTGCCCGGCATCACCAGCCCGCTGCGCCACGTCTCGGGACCCGAGCTCGACTGGGTGATCGTGCGCGAGAACTCCGAGGGCGAGTATGCGGGCGTCGGCGGGCGCGTGCACCAGGGCCACCCGGAGGAGGTCGCCACCGACGTCTCGATGATGACGCGCACCGGCGTCACCCGCATCATCCGCTACGCCTTCCGGCTGGCGCAGGGCCGGCCGCGCAAGCTGCTGACGGTCGTCACGAAGTCGAACGCGCAGCGCCACGCCATGGTGATGTGGGACGAGATCGCCGCCGAGGTGGCCCAGGACTTCCCGGACGTGACCTGGGACAAGATGCTGGTCGACGCCATGACCATGCGGATGGTGATCAAGCCCGAGACCCTCGACACCATCGTGGCGACGAACCTGCACGCCGACATCCTGTCGGACCTCGCCGCGGCGCTCGCCGGCTCACTCGGAATCGCGCCGACGGCGAACATCAACCCGGAGCGAAAATTCCCGTCGATGTTCGAGCCGATCCACGGCTCGGCCTTCGACATCGCCGGCAAGGGCATCGCCAACCCGATCGCGACCTTCTGGACCGCCTGCCAGATGCTCGAACACCTCGGCGAGGAAGCGGCTGCCGACCGGCTGATGCGCGCGGTGGAGCGGGTGACCGCCGATTCGAGCCTGCACACCCCCGATCTCGGCGGCACGGCAACGACGCGCCAGGTCACGGATGCGGTCATCGCGGCGATCCGGGGAGATAACGCGTAGGGGCGGGAGCGACGGCCGGGAGCCTGATCCCTCCCCCGCAGAGGCAAGGCTGTCCGGGGAAAGACGAGGCGCAGGAAATCCCCTCTCCCCGCGGGCGGGGAGAGGCTTTCGTCCCCCTTGTCGGGGACGAAAGGAGCGGAGGCGAAAGCCGCAGCGAGGGTGAGGGGGTGTTTCCGGATGAGGCTTCTTCGGAAACACCCCCTCACCCTCGCCCTGTGGGCTTCCTGAGCCCCTTCGGAGCTCAGGCCTCTCCCCGCCCGCGGGGAGAGGGGAAACCCGCGCTTTTTTCTTTCCCCGGACAGCCCTGCCGCGGAGGGGGGAGGGTTCACGCGCGGCGGACGTCGCCCCCATATCAAGCAATCTATTGTGTCTTTCATTATGAGTTAAATAAAAAATACTTCTGGTGCTGTTGTTTTCGCATCATTCTCATCGTCGAACCGGTAACCGCTTCGGCGAAGGCTGCTCCGAGCCTGCCTCCTCCCCCGCCCCCCTGACCAGCAACCCCTCCACCGCGCTCTCCACCAGGGTGACGTGCCGCAGCATCGCCGCATGCGCCTCCCCCGCCTGCCCGCCCAGGATCGCGGCGACCACCGCCCCGTGCTCGGCATGCGAGCGGTCGAGGCGCCCGGCCTGGCGGAACTGCGCCTCGCGGTAGGGCTGGAGGCGGCGGCGCAAGGAGCGCGCGAAGTCGGACAGGACCGCATTGTGGGCGCCGGCATAGATCGCGCCGTGGAACGCGGTGTTGGCCTGGGCATAGGCCGCCGGGTCGCCGGCCCGGGCCAGTTCGCCCATGGCGTCGTGCAGGGCGTCGAGGCGGCGGCGCTCCAGCGGGCTCATCGAGAGGGCGGCGAGCCGGGCGCAGGTCGCCTCGATCTCCGCCATGGCGACGAACAACGCGGCGAGCTGGTCGGGTGTCACCTGCGCCACCACCGCGCCCCGGCGCGGCCGCACCTCGACGAGCCCCGACGTGCCGAGCTGGCGCAGGGCCTCGCGCACCGGCGTACGCGACACGCCGTATCGGTCCGCGAGCGCCTGCTCGTCGAGGCGGTGGCCCGGCGCCAGCGCCCCGGTGACGATCGCCTCGGCGATCTCGGCCGCCAGCCGCTCGGTCCGCGTCCGTCCTGCCGCCTCGTCCATCTCAGCCCCGTCACGCATGGCCCGCACCCTGCCGCATCGTCACCGCGCAGGCATGCCCGAAATTCAGGCGCACGCGCCCAAACAACATGCGTGCAAGATCTCCGAAATGCATGCACTCTTTCCATGTTGCATACAATTTTTGTCCCGGTCCGAACCTTGCCTCGCTGCGGCGCGACGCCCGCCGCGCGGGCATTCGCCCCCTCTCTGACGTAAGGCCCGTGCCGCATGATCACCCGCCGCACCGCCCTCGCCGCCGGGCTCGCCGCGCCGTTCGTGGCCAGGAGCCAGGCTCAGGCGCAGAACCCGACCCGCAACGAAACCCTGCTGCTGGTGCAGGAATACGGGCCGAATTCCCTGGACATGCAGGGCATCGGCGCCTCGCAGCCGGTGAACGGGGTCGCGCTCAACTGCTACGACCGGCTCCTGCGCTTCAAGCCGGTGCCGATTCCGGGCGGCGGCGGCAATGCCGTGAAGATGGGCGAGATGGAAGGGGAGCTCGCCGAGAGCTGGCAGGTCGCCTCCGACGGGATGAGCTGCACCTTCAAGCTCCGCGACGCCAAGTTCCATTCCGGACGGCCGGTGACGGCCAAGGACGTGAAGTGGTCCCTCGACCGGGCGGTGTCGATCGGGGGCTTCGCCACCACGCAGATGAATGCCGGCTCGCTGGAGAAGCCCGAGCAGTTCGTCGCCCTCGACGACAAGACCTTCCGCATCGACTTCGTCCGCAAGGACAAGATGACGATGTCGAACCTCGCGGTCACGATTCCCTTCGTGATCGATGCGGAACTGGCGAAAGCCAATAGCGGCGGCGATCCGTGGGCCAAGGACTGGCTCAAGAACAACGTCGCGGGCTCGGGCGCCTACCGGGTCGAGAGCTGGAAGCCCGGCGTCGAGACGATCTATGCCCGCAACGATGCCTGGGCGTCGGGCAAGCTGCCGCAGCTGCGCCGGGTCATCGCCCGCGACATCGCTTCGCCCTCGACCCGGCGGGCGCTCATCGAGAAGGGCGACGCCGACATCTCGTACGGGCTGCCGCCGAAGGACTTCAAGGACCTGATCGACGCCGGCAAGATCAAGGTCGTCGGCGTGCCGATCCCGAACGGGGTCTGGTCGGTCTATCTCAACACCGCGGTCGGGCCGTTCACCGACGTGCGGCTGCGCCAGGCGGTGGCCTGGGTACTGCCTTACGAGAAGATTCTCCAGGCCTCGCTGTTCGGCCGCGGCCTCGACATGTCGGGCGGGCCGGAGACGCCGCGTGTGGCCTGGCCGCAGCCTTATCCGTACCGGACCGATCCGGCGAAGGCGAAGGCCCTGGTCCAGGCGGCCGCGCCCGGCGGGCTCACGACCACGCTGCTGTTCGATGCCGGCAACGCTACCGTCGCCGAGCCGATGGCGGTGCTGATCAAGGAGGCACTCGCCGGGATTGGCATCACCGTCGAGATCGGAAAGATTCCGGGCGCGAACTTCCGGGCTGAGATCTCCAAGAAGACCAACCCGATGGTGCTCAACCGCTTCGCCGGCTGGCTCGATTACCCGGACTATTACCTGTTCTGGACCCTGCACGGGGCGAATTCGATCTTCAACATCGCCTCGTACCAGAACCCGGAACTCGACAAGCTGATCGACACCGCGCGCTTCACCGAGGATCCGGCGGTTTACCAGAGAAGCGTGATCGACTTCGTGTCGCTGGCCGAGCGCGAGGTGCCGATGGTGCCGATCGCCCAACCGACCCACGACGTCGCGATGCAGCGCACGATCAACGGCTACCAGTTCCAGCCGTGTCGGGAGCCGGATTTCCGGTATCTGACCAAGGGGACGGCGTCGTAGGGCGCGTGGCTTCGCCCCTCCTTTTTCACTGAACTGTCCAGGGAAAGAAGAGGCGCGGGTTTCTCCTCTCCCCGCGGGCGGGGAGAGGGATGTGTCTCCGTTCAGGAGACACAGCAAGCGAAGGCGCAGCCGGAGCGAGGGTGAGGGGGTCTCGACCAGTGAGGCTCCTCCGGAAACACCCCCTCACTCTTGCCCTGCGGGCTCGCTGCATCGCCTGAACGGCGACGCAGCCCTCTCCCCGCCCGCGGGGAGAGGGGAACCCGCGCCTCGTCTTTCTGCGGAACGTCTTGCGGAAAGCAAAGAATCCGGACCGGCCAGTCAAAGCCCCGCGACACACACACCCAGGAGGGCCACACGACGATGCTGCGCACGCTCCTCGACCGCCTCGCCACCACCCTTCCGGCACTCGCCGGGGTGGTCGTGGTGTCGTTCCTGCTCACCCGGGTCCTGCCCGGCGACACCGCGGCCTATTTCGCCGGACCTGCCGCGACCCCGCAGGCGATCGCCCAGATTCGCACCGAACTCGGCCTCGACCGGCCGCTGCCCGAGCAATTCGCCCGCTACGTCGCCGACCTCGCCCGGGGCGATCTCGGCCGCTCGCTCACCACCGGCCAGCCGGTCACGGTCGATCTCGGCGCCCGGCTGCCGGCTTCGGCCGAACTGACCCTGTTCGGCCTCGTCCTCTCGCTTCTCGTCGCGGTGCCGCTCGGGGTCGCGGCAGCTTTGCGGCAAGGCTCCCTCGTCGATCACGCCTGCCGGGTGGTGGCGACGGCGGGCGTGTCGCTGCCGGTCTTCTTCACCGGCCTCCTCCTCGTCTACGTCTTCTACTTCGTGCTCGGCTGGGCCCCGGCGCCGCTGGGGCGCCTCGACGCCTTCGCCTCGCCGCCGCCGACGCGGACCGGCTTCCTCCTCCTCGACAGCTTGGCCGCCGGCGACCTCGAGACCTTCCGGGCGGCACTCGGCCAGATCGCCCTGCCGGGCCTGACGCTGGCGATCTTCGCGCTCGCCCCGATCGCCCGCATCACCCGGGCGGCGATGCTGGCGGTGCTCGCCGCCGATTTCGTCCGCACCGCCCGGGCCGCCGGCCTGTCGCGCCGCCGGGTCGTCGTCACCTACGCGTTGCGCAACGCGATGCTTCCGGTGGTGACGACGCTCGGCATGGTGTTCTCCTTCCTGCTCGGCGCCAACGTGCTGGTGGAAAAGGTGTTCGCCTGGCCCGGCGTCGGCTCCTACGCGGTCGAGGCCCTGATCGCCTCCGACTTCGCCCCGGTCCAGGGTTTCGTCCTGGCGATGGCGCTGCTCTACACCGTGCTGAACCTCCTGATCGACCTCGCCTACGGGCTGATCGACCCGCGCGTGAGGGGGGCCGCATGAGCGCCACCGGCTCCCCCGCCCTCACCCCCGCCCGTCCCCGCACCGGGCTCTCGGCGACGCTGGCCCATGCCGGCACCGTCGTCGCCGGCAACCCGGTCACGGGCTTTGCCTTCGCGCTGCTCCTCGGCCTCGTCGCCTGCGCGGTGCTCGGGCCCTCGCTCGTGCCCTACGATCCGCTCGCCTCCGACACCGCGGCAGCCCTCCAGGCCCCGTCCCTGGCGCATCCCTTCGGCACCGACCAGCTCGGGCGCGACATCCTCTCGCGGGTTGTGGTGGCGGCGCGGCTCGATCTCGCCATCGCGGTCTTCTCGGTGGCGCTGGTCTTCGTCGCAGGCGGGCTCGCCGGCATCATGGCCGGGTTCTTCGGCGGCTGGACCGACCGGATCGTGGGACGGCTCGCCGACACCATCATGGCCTTCCCGCTCTTCGTCCTAGCGATGGGGATCGTGGCGGCGCTCGGCAACACGGTCGGCAACATCGTGCTCGCCACTGCCATCATCAACTTTCCGCTCTACGCGCGGCTGGCCCGGGCCGAGGCCGCGCAGCGCCGCAATGCCGGCTTCGTCATGGCGGCGAGGCTCACCGGCAACACCGATCTGCGCATCGTGCTGACCTTGATCCTGCCGAACATCCTGCCGCTGATGATGGTGCAGATGTCGCTGACCATGGGCTACGCGATCCTCAACGCGGCGGGTCTGTCCTTCATCGGGCTCGGCGTGCGTCCGCCGACCCCGGAATGGGGGATCATGGTGGCGGAGGGCGCCGGCTTCATCGTCTCGGGCGAGTGGTGGATCGCGCTCTTCCCGGGTCTGGCACTCATGCTCGCGGTGTTCTGCTTCAACCTCATCGGCGACGGCTTGCGCGACATCGTCGATCCCCAGAGGCGGACATGACCGCGATCCCGCTGCTTGCCATCCGCGACCTCACGGTCGAGTTCGCTACCCGCCGCGGCCCGGTCCAGGCCGTGCGCCAGGTCGACGTCTCGGTCGCCAAGGGGGAGACCGTCGGCATCGTCGGCGAATCCGGCTCGGGCAAGTCGGTCACCTCCTACGCGGTGATGCGGATCCTCGACCGGGCCGGCCGCATCGCCGGCGGCGCGGTCGATTTCTCCGGGATCGACCTGCGCGCGGCGACCGAGCGCCAGATGCGCGACCTGCGCGGGCGGGAGATCTCGATGATCTTCCAGAATCCCCGCGCGGCGCTCAATCCGATCCGCAAGGTCGGCCACCAGATCGAGGACGTGCTGCGCCAGCACGCCGAGGCCGGCTCGGGCGATGCCAAGGCGAAGGCCATCGCGGCGCTCGAACAGGTGAAGATCGCCCGGCCTGAGGAGCGCTACCACGCCTACCCGTTCGAATTGTCCGGCGGCATGTGCCAGCGGGTGGTGATCGCGCTCGCGCTCGCGTGCCGGCCGCAGCTCCTCATCGCCGACGAGCCGACCACCGGCCTCGACGTGACGACCCAGAAGGCGGTGATGGACCTCGTCACCGATCTCACCCGGGAGCGCGGCATGGCGACCGTGCTCATCACCCACGATCTTGGCCTCGCCGCCACCTATTGCGACCGGATCGTCGTGATGGAGCAGGGCCGCGTGGTCGAGACGGCGCCCGCCACGACGATCTTCCGGGCACCCGCCCACGCCTATACCCGCAAGCTGATGCAGGCGACGCCGCGCCCGGGCGTCACTCTCCGTGATCTCCTGCCCGAGGGGGCGCCGGCAGCACCCCTGGAGCACGCTCAAGGAGCAGGCGCCCCGCTGCTGGCGGTCTCGGGGCTGGTGAAGGCCTATCCGAAGCCGAAATCCCTGCTCTCGCGCCAGGAGGAAGCGCCGTTCCGGGCGGTCGATTCCCTGAATTTCACGGTCGATCGCGGCGAGAGCGTCGGACTCGTCGGCGAATCGGGCTGCGGCAAGTCCACCACCTCGACGATGGTGATGCGGCTCCTCGACCCGACCGAGGGCTCGATCGTGTTTTCCGGCGAGGAGATCGGCCGCGTGCCGGCGGCGCGCTTCGCCCGTCATCCTCTGCGGCCGAAGATCCAAATGGTGTTTCAGGATCCGACCGAATCCCTCAACCCGCGCTGGACCGCGGCGCGGGCCATCGCCGATCCGCTCCTGCGCTTCCGCACCGTGCGGGGCGCCGACGCGATCCGGGCGCGGTGCGAGGAACTCGCTCGCCTCGTCGGCCTGCCGGTCGATCTCCTCGACCGCTTCCCGCACCAGCTCTCCGGCGGCCAGAAGGCGCGGGTCGGCATCGCCAGGGCCATCGCCCCCTCCCCCGACCTCGTCATCCTCGACGAGCCGACCGCGGCCCTCGACGTGTCGGTGCAGGCGGTGGTGCTGAACCTGCTCGCCGACCTCAAGCAGGCGCTCGGGATGAGCTATCTCTTCGTCAGCCACGACCTGCAGGTCGTTCGGATGCTCTGCGACCGGGTGATCGTGATGCGGTCCGGCCGCATCGTCGAGGAAGGCACGACGGAAGCGGTGCTGGAGGCGCCGCACGCCGAGTATACCCGCGCGCTGCTCGCGGCGATTCCGAGGCCGCCGGTGTGAGGCGGCTGCGCATGTTCCTCCCTCCCCACCCTCAACCTCATCCTGAGGTGTCGATCCATCGAAGATGGACTGACCTCGAAGGAGGGCTCCAGGAGTCTCCGAGTTCCCTGGAACCCTCCTTCGAGGCTCCCTCCGGTCGCACCTCAGGATGAGGTCGCGGGAGGGAACGACAAGTTCCGCCAACACGGTACGTCACCTCATCGATCCACCCGCGAGGCTCGCCCATGACGACAGCGCCCCCCTCCCCTCCCCTGCTGCTCGACGACGAGTCCGCCGGCGCGGTCGTCGACGCGATGATGCCGCTGGTCGGCATCCCGATGGCGCCGGAATGGCGCGGAACGGTGATCGCCAGCGTCAAGGCGACGGCGGCAGCCGCCAAGCTGGTGCTGGACTTCCCTCTCGACGACACCGTCGAGCCGGCGCCGGTGTTCCGGGCATGACGACGGCTGGCATGAGCGGGCAGGATACCGCTTCCGGAATCGCCGCCGCCGTGGCGGCGCGCCGGCTCACCGCCGCGGCCGCCATCGAGGCGGCCCTGGCGCGGATCGCCGCCATCGACCCCGGCGTGAACGCCTTCACGGACGTGACCGCCGACCGCGCCCGGGCCCGGGCGGCCGAGATCGATGCCGGCCTCGCCGCGGGGCGGGCGCCGGGCCCGCTGGCGGGGGTGCCCTTCGCGGTCAAGAACCTGTTCGACGTCGAGGGGATTCCGACCCGCGCCGGCTCGAAGATCAACCGCGACAATCCGGCCGCCACCCGCAACGGCGCCCTGGTGCGGCGGCTCGAGGCGGCCGGCGCGGTTCTCGTCGGCGCCCTCAACATGGGCGAATACGCCTACGACTTCACCGGCGAGAACGCCCATGACGGCCCCTCGCGCAACCCGCACGACCGCGAGCGGATGTCCGGCGGCTCGTCCGGCGGCTCGGGCGCGGCGGTGGCGGCGGGGCTCGTGCCGCTCACCCTCGGCTCGGACACCAACGGGTCGATCCGGGTGCCCTCGGCCTTCTGCGGCACCTTCGGGCTCAAGCCCACCTTCGGCCGGCTGTCGCGGGCGGGCTCCTTCCCGTTCGTCGCGAGCTTCGACCATCTCGGGCCCCTCGCCCGCTCCGTCGCCGATCTCGCCCTGGTCTACGACGCGATGCAGGGGGAGGATTCCGACGATCCCTGGCAGGCGCCGCGGCCCGTGGAGCCGGTGGCGGGTGCCCTCGCGCAGGGCACGACGGGCCTGAGGGTCGCGGTGGCGGGCGGCTACTTCGCCCGCGGCGGCGAGCCGGATTGCTTCGCGGCCGTCGCCCGCGCCGCCGAGGCTTCGGGTGCCTCCCGCACGATCGAGATCCCGGAGGCCGCCCGCGCCCGCGCCGCGGCCTTCCTCATCACCGCCTCGGAAGCCGCCGGCCTCCATCTCGACCGCCTGCGCGAACGCCCCGGCGATTACGACCCGGCGGTGCGCGACCGGCTGATCGCCGGCACGACCATCCCGGCGGCCTGGGTGCACCGGGCCCAACGCTTTCGCAGCTGGTACCGGGCGCGGGTGCTGGCGCTCTTCGACGAGGTCGACGTGATCCTCGCCCCCTGCACGCCCTGCCGGGCGCTACGGATCGGCCAGGCCACGATGGAACTCGACGGCGTGACCGTGCCGGCGCGGCCGAATATCGGCGTGTTCACCCAGCCGATCTCCTTCATCGGCCTGCCGGTCGTGGCCGTGCCGGTGCGGGTGGGCGGCGGGCTGCCGCTGGCCGTGCAGGTGATCGCGGCGCCGTGGCGGGAGGACCTGGCCTTGCGGGTCGCCGGAGCGATCGAGGCGGCGGGGGTGGGGGCGGCGCCGGTGGCGGGGTGAGGCCTTGTCCAACCCTCCCACCTCATCCTGAGGTACTGCCGCATGCGGCAGCCTCGAAGGAGGGCTCCAGAGGCCACAGAGATTTCTGGAGCCCTCCTTCGAGGTCAGTCGATCTTCGATCGCGTGCGATCTGCGATCGCCAACACCTCAGGATGAAGTCGCAGGCGGGATGAATTTGGATGATCACAACCTGCTTTTCTAGAAAGGAAACCCCATGGACATCGACCACCCCGACGTGAAGGCCGAGGTCGAGGCGGCTTTCGCGGCTTACGAAACCGCCCTCGTCACCAACGACGTGCCGACCCTGGAGGCCCTGTTCTGGGACGATCCCCGCACCATCCGGTACGGCATCGGGGAGAATCTCTACGGCATGGACGCGATCCGGGCGTTCCGCCGGGCGCGCTCGCCGGTCGGGGTCGAGCGGCGGATCGATCGGACCGTCATCACCACCTTCGGGCGCGACTTCGCCACCGCCTCGACGCTGTTCTGGCGCGAGGCGCATCCCGGCAAGGTCGGGCGCCAGATGCAGTCCTGGGCCCGGCTCCCCGAGGGCTGGCGGGTCGTCGCCGCCCATGTCAGCCTGATCGACGAGGTTCCCGCGTGACCGATTTTCCTCTCACCCTCGCCGATTACCGGACGGCCTACGCCTCGGGATCGCTCACGCCCGAGCAAGCCGTGCGCGAGGTCTACCGGCGCATCGCGGCACATGACGATCCGGCGGTCTTCCTCACCCTGCGGCCCGAGGCCGAAGTGGCGGCGGAAGCGGAAAACCTGCCGGCCGGCCCGCTCCACGGCATCCCGGTTGCGGTAAAGGACAATATCGACGTGGCGGGCCTGCCCACCACCTGCGCCTGCCCCGATGATGCGCGCGTCGCGACGCAGGACGCCGCGGTGGTGGCGCGGCTGCGGCAGGCCGGGGCGCTGGTCATCGGCAAGACCAACCTCGACCAGTTCGCCACCGGCCTCGTCGGGGTGCGCTCGCCCTACGGCGTGCCGCGCAACACCCTCGATCCGGCGCTCGTGCCCGGCGGCTCGTCGTCGGGCTCGGCCGTCGCGGTGGCGGCCGGGCTGGTGCCGCTGGCGCTCGGCACCGACACCGCAGGTTCCGGCCGGGTGCCGGCGGGGCTCAACAATATCGTCGGGCTCAAGCCGAGCCTCGGGGCGCTGTCGACACGCGGCGTGGTGCCGGCCTGCCGCACCCTCGATTGCGTCTCGGTCTTCGCGCTGACCGTCGAGGACGCCTTCGCGGGCTTCTCGGCGCTTGCCGGATTCGACGCCGCCGATCCGTTCTCGCGGGCCATGGCCGTCGGGCGGCCGGGACCGCTGCCGCGGCGAATCGGCGTGCCGGACGGTGCGAGCCGGCGATTCGGCGGCGACGCGCTCTCCGAGGCCGCCTTCGATCGCGCCCTCGCCGATCTCGAGGCGCTCGGCGCGACCCTGGTCCCGGTCGACCTGACACCGTTCTTCGCCGCCGCCGCCCTCCTCTATGACGGGCCGTGGGTGGCCGAGCGCTGGGAGGCGATCCGCGACCTCATCACCGAACGGCCGGAGGCACTGCACCCGGTCACCCGCGCCATCACGGAACGCGCCACCGCCTTCTCAGCCGCCGATGCCTTCGCGGGCCGCTATCGGCTGGCGGAGTTGCGCCGGGCCACCGAACCGGTCTGGCAAGGGATCGACGGAAAGGGAATCGACGCGCTCTGCGTGCCGACCTTCCCGCGCCCGCAGACCCTGGCGGCGCTCGCCGCCGACCCGATCGGCCCCAATGCCGAGCTCGGCACCTACACCAACTTCGTCAACCTGCTCGATCTCTGCGCGCTGGCGGTGCCGAGCCATCCCCGCGCCGACGGATGGCCGGCCGGCGTGACGCTGATCGCCCCGGCGGGCCGGGATGCCGCCCTGGTCCCCCTCGGCGAGGCCCTCCACCGCGCCGCCGGCCTCGCCATGGGCGCGACCGGCGCACCCCTGCCGCCGGCGCCCGCGCCGGGCCCGGCACGCGCCGGCGACGACGAGATCGAACTGGTGGTGGTCGGCGCGCACCTGTCGGGCCTTCCCCTCAACGGCGAGCTGACGGCGTTGGGCGCGCGGCTCCTGCGGGCGGTCGCGACCACGCCCGATTACCGGCTCTTCGCCCTGCCGGGCGCAGGCCCGCGCCGTCCCGGCCTGGTGCGGGTGGCGGCGGGGACGGGCACGTCGATCGCCACCGAGGTCTGGGCACTCACGCCCGAGGCCTTCGGCCGCTTCGTCGCAGGCATTCCCGCCCCCCTCGGCATCGGCACCCTGCGGCTTTCCGACAGCACGACCCCGAAGGGATTCCTGTGCGAGCCGGAGGGGGTCCGGGACGCGGAGGACGTGTCGGGCCATGGCGGATGGCGCGCCTATCTGGCGGCCGGCCGGGCTTGAGCGTCCGTCCGGGCGCCCCGCCTCGTCCTTTCCGAGGAAATCGCCCGGCTCCGGAGGTCGAAAGCCCGTTCGGTTCGATCGCCCGTCTCGACGCCCTCCCGGTCCCTGCGGTCCCGCGCAGCGGGGCCCGTCGTGACTCAGCAGATTTCGCAAGAGTGGCGGCTGGATTCGCGATGAAAATCCGTGATAAAACAAGAACCTAAGCGGACGAAGCGTTGGCCTGCCAATGCAAGTCCGCTTAGGAGGGCGTCGATCCCGGGGAGACCGATCGGACAGGCTCTCGGGCCGTCATTCCCGAAAGGAGTTACTTCTCCTTCGACTCCACGGACGTCTTCAACGGATTGGTCGATCCGAAGATGTGGCTGACGGAGGTGCTTGCCTGCGCCTGCGTTTCTTTCGGATTCGAACTATGACAGGCGAAGCAGTTGGTGCCCGAGGTGGACTTGGTATCGTTCCCCTGCGCGAAGGTCTCCATCGTGCCGTTGGCCAGCATGCTGGTGCCGATCTCGTTGCCGCCCTGGGGGAAGGGGCCTGTGGGCCGGGCTCCGCCCAAGGTCCACGTCGCGCCCATCAGGAGGTAGTTGAAGCGCGGATCGGACGCGGCTCCGACGGCACTGAGCTTCGCGCGGATGTCGGTGTTGAGCGAGACGATCTGGTTCGCGGCGATGGCCGGGGTTTTGTCCGCCTGGTTGGGCTGGCCGTCCGAGGCGACACCCCAGGCCTTCTGATGCAGGACGTCGTTCGGCGCGATCTTCACCGGAGGGGATGCCGTCGAGACGATATGCTGGTTCGCCTTGTCGTACTGGGCCAGTTGCGCGTTGTAATTGGTCTGCGGGCCGCTGGCCGAGAACGTCCACGGGCCGGTCGGATTGCTCGGAACGGGGGTCTCCTTCCCGCCGGACATGTAGCTGTAATCGGCGAGCGGCGCGTTGGCCTGATGCTCGAAGGTCGCCCAGACCATCTCGGGATGGCCGTTCGTGCTGCCGACGACATGCGCGCCGACCAGCGCGACCTGGGTCCGATTGGTCTTTCCCGTCGGCGCCCAATCGGCCGGATTGGTCGTCCGATCGTACTCCGGTACCTCGGCCTGCGCCGTGATGTACCCCTTCCCCCCATCGGGCAGGGTCGCGGCCTCGACCCAGGCCAGCTTGACCTCGACCGCGAGCGCGTTGCCGTCCGCCAAGCTCGACGGGCCGCCGTGTTTCTTGGCGAAGTCGAAGATCGCCGTCAGATCCGGCTGCGAGGTCGGGAACAGGCCGAACGTGGCCGGATCGTCGGCGTCGTAGGTCGGGGCGATGCCGTTCGGCGTCTTGCGGCCGGTCAGGTACCAGGCATAGACGTCGTTGACGAGCACCTCGTAGTACACGATCGCATCGTTCTGCGAGACCAGGACACCGTGGTCGCCGGCCTGGCCGGGACTCAAGGTGACGATGTCGCCGCTGCCGGCCTCGACGAAGACCGGGCCCGTCCGGGTGGCGATCTTCATCAACACCTTTTTGGCGGTGAGGGCATCGGCGATCTGCCGGCGCTCACTGGTCGCGCCCGGCGCCCCGCTAGTCGTCGTCGGTGCGGCCAGGCCGGCCAGGCGGCCGAGCTGCTGCGGCAGCATGCCGGCGGTCACCTTCGGCGCGAAGGTCTGGATCGGCTTGCCCTCGGCGTTCAGGAATTCGGCCTTGCCGCCGGCCCCGGCCCTCACCGCGGCGATCTCCGCCGTCCCCTCGGCCCCGAGCGCGTTGCTGGCGGTGAGGCCGGCGCGGTCGGGGACCGTGACGAACTCGCGCAGATGCCCCTTGGCGTCGAGCACGAACGGCAATCCATCGGGGCCGAACTTGGTCGCGCTGAGGGAGAGGTTTCGCGCGAGGATGCCGTCCTGCTTGATCAGGTTGCCCTGGTCGAGCCGGTAGAACGCCTCCGAACGGAGCACCCGCTTGTCGTGGAGCGTGCCGGCGTCCGGCGAGGTCAGCCACAGGAACATCTGCGCCGACCATTTATAGAAGTTGCAGTTGTTGCTCGTATCGAGTCCGAGACTGTTGGCCGGATTGACGGGCTGGTTCAATCCGGGCTTCGATTTGAACCAGCCGGTGAAGTCCTGCTGCGGCACGGTGCAGGTCGGATCGGGCGATGGCGGCAGGACCTGAGCCCCGGCCGCACCTGCGATCCCGGCCGCGAGGCTCGCGGCGAGGCCGACGATGCCTCCCGCACGGAGCCAGGACGAACGGCTGCAAGACGAACGCAAATGTTTCATCGCATCTGACCTTCGATAGTCATGGTTGAAATGTCGGACGATCGTTGTGTCACGACATGGCGGCTCCGGCAGTCGAGCCCTTCGGCTCGATCCGGCAACTCATACAAGTTCTGATTGATTAATTCAGGCGACCCCAACAGAGATCGTCTGAAGCACTGCGGAAGGCGGCTCCGCTCAGGCGCTGCGCGGGCTGATGAGATGAGTTCCAGAAAAAATCTCCGGAATTCATCTCGTACCAGCGGACCAGGATAGAGCGCTTCACGATCGCGTTGCAATCGCGAAGCTCTCCAGGTCTTTGGTCATGCCGCATGTTCTTCGACGAACCGGCATCCACTTCGTCGTAAAAAAATGCTCGAGGGCTTGGCGACGATTCGAGACCGAAGCCAGGCAGTCGGTGGCGCGCGATCGTCGGTCCGCCGCCGCCCTGGCGCCCTACCGGGTGAGGTCGGGCGTCAGCAGCTTCAGGCTCGTCACTTCCGCGGCGGTCGGCGCGCGCGCCGGCTCGCCCCCTCCGACGATCGTGACGCGAACGGACAACGTCCGGTCCCGGATGGCGCCGGCCGGCACCGGCAGCGTGTAGACGCCACCGCCGCCGCGGGCGGCCGGACCGAACGGCGCGACCGTGCCGATCGGGACACCCGACGGCGTGGTCACGTCGACCCGACGGCCGGCCGGCAAGGCCCCGACCTCCACTTCGAGGAAGGCACCGGCTGGCCCGGCGGGCGGCCGGGAGAGCGTGAACGTCCGCTCCATGTCCGATCCCTCTCGACCGGGTCCCTCTTGCACAGATCTGTCCTGACCATGGGCGGGCATGGCGGCGAGCACCAGGAGGATCGCCGCCCGCAGCGCCCGCCGGCCGGCCGGCGCCGCATGCCCGCCGCGCCGCCGCGCCCGCGACGCGTGACCGGGCATCCGGCGCGACATGCTAGAGCGGCCCGATGGCGACGGACTTGAGAACGTTGGGTGCGTTCCTCCCGCCATCCGCGGGCACGACCCGCACCACCACGTCCGCCGGCCTCTCGCCCGCACCCGCAGGCCTGGTGCCCGCCTTCGCCCGATCGGCCAGAACGGGATTCGTCGGCGGCAGGGCGATCGCGAAGGTCGTCTCGTGGCCGCCATGCCCATGCGCCATGGCCGGACCGAAGAACCCGATCGTGCCGGCGGGGTTCGCATCGCTCCCCGCAGCGTCGCCGAGCAGCACACGGAACTGCCTGACATCCGAGCCGGCCGCCGCGCGATCGAGCGTGATCAGCGCCACGATCGGCCGCGCGGTCTCGGCCGCGGCCCCCGGTCGCCGCAGGGCCGCAGCCGGCAGGCTGAGGGACGCGGCATTGCCGGTCGCACGGGCGGTCGTCAGCGTCGGCGCCGCGGGGACGGGCGCCGCGATCGTCGATCCGATCAGTTCCTCGCCGTAGCCCGCGCGGTCGTACTCGTAGTTGAAGCGGTCGGTCGAGAGATAGTCGCCGGCCTTGCCGTCGAGGACCGCCTTTTCGTCCGCATCGACGAAGAACAGGAACGGCTCCTTCGAAAGAAGATCGAGGTCCTTCCCTTCCGGGAGATACGGCTGCTTGAACGATTGCTGCTTGCGGACCCAGACGTCCCAGAGGCGGTCCATGTTGGCGTGATGCAGGAAGAAGATCGGATCGACCGGCGAGAGGAAGTTCGTCATGTTGCCGTACGGCCCCGGATCGAAAGGCCCGACCCCGCCGATGCAATTGTGGACGAGGTTGTGCGGCTGCCCTTCGAGAACCGAGAAAGCCGGCTTCTCGGCGGGTGGGGCGGTATGGGACGGGCTCTTCGAGCTGGTGAAGCTGAGCGAGACGGTCGGGTCGTTGAAGTGCGGTGCGAGCAATCCGGCAAGCACGGTGTACTTGGACACGGCGGTTGTGGCGCCCGCGTCAAGACCCGGCTTGTCGCGGGAGAGGTACCGGGCGCGGGACGTGGCCGCGAAGGCCTCGTTCCCCGGATCGTACTTGCCCTTCCCGTCGATGCCCGTCACGTCGCTCCAGGCATTGCCGAGAGTCTTGTAGCCGCGCGCGGCGAGTTGCTGTTGCTGGGCCGGCGTGAGGCCGCCCCAGTAGCGCTCGAAGCCGGGCTTGAAATACGCCGTGAAGATGTCGAGCGTCTTCGTATACGGCTCGAACGCGGCATCGGTCGGCGTCAGCCCGGGGCCGAACATGCCATCCGGGATCTTGGGCTCCTGCGTCCAGTCCCAGTAGGGAAGCGCGAAGTCCGGATCGCCGCTGAGCTTGCGGATCGTCTGCTCGAAATAACCGATATAGCCGCGATGCCAGACGTAGAACCACCAATTGCCGTGCGGACAATCCATGAGATGGACGAACGCGTTGCGGAACCAGTTGTGGGGATGGTCGGCCGGCAGCTTCAGCATCGCCTGGACGCCCTTGGCGTAGCTCGCCAGCGCCTTCTGCCCCTCCGGCGTGGTGACGAGGCATCTCTTGTACCGCGCCGCCGCCCTGGCCCGTCCGATCGGCGGGGCGATGCTGGCCGCCAGGGCCGTGCCCACGAACGCGCGCCGTGTGAACCGCATGTGCGTCTCCGTCTCTCTTGATGGTCCGGCGATCAGGCTTGCGCCCGCTGCGGGTAGTCGATCGGCATCTGCGGGTCGCGGTGCCAGTCGTACTCGGCCGAGGCGACGGCATTCTCGGCCACGGCGCGGCCGGCGAGCCGCGACACGAGGTAGAAGCCGAGATCGATCCCCGCCGAGACGCCGGCGGACGTCGCGTAGCGGCCCGCATCGACCCAGCGCGAGACGCTGTCCCAGAGGACGGCCGGCCCGTGCTGCGCCACCCAGGCGAAGCTGGCATGGTTGGTGGTGGCGGGATGGCCGTCGAGCAGCCCGGCGCGGGCGAGCACCGCGGCGCCGGTGCAGACCGACGCCATGAGCTTCACCCGTTCGTCCATCCGGCGGACCCAGTCGAGCAAAGCCGCCACGCCCTCGGGGTCGGTCGTTTCGTCGAGGAGGGGCCAGGTTCCGCCGCCGCCCGGGATCATGAGGACGTCCAGCGGCTCGGCCAGCGCCTCGGCCAGCGCCTCGGCCATGTCCCAATCCGGCATGACGGCGGGGCCGTTGATGCTCCGCACCGGCTCGCGCCGATGCCCGATCAGCTTGACCGAGAACGGATAGGGCGGCGGGCTGTCGTAACCGGTTCCGACGAACCGGGCGATCGTGAACGCCTCCGCGAACCCGAACACGTCGATCGGCTCGAAGTTGTCGTAGACGAGAATCCCGACCCGCTGCGTGGGCGGAAAGGCACCATGGGCTAAGGGCGTCGTCACGGCATCCTCCGACGAGGTTCATCGATGACTGCGCATCGACTGGAAATTATTCGTGGATTTTCAGAACCGCGGCAAAATCTTCAGCGAAGACAAGAGGATGCAAATAATGCATCTTCAAAGCACACCATCAGATCGACGATCTTCGATGCTGTGAGATGATTGACCTCGAAGGCATCGACCCGATGCGTGTCTACTGCGCTCGAATCAATTACACCCTGAGGTGGGTGATTGCAATTTCAGATCAGAAAAAATCTCGATGGCCGGCTCAGGACTCGCTCGTCCGGATTGCAAAGGACGAACAATTCGTCTTGCCAGCTGCGAAGATCGTGCATCGAAGCGGCCATGAAATATCGTCCACGTCGAAGCATCGGGCAATCGATCTCACAATTTGGCGGTACAGTCGAACATTCTTTGCTTTCGCCGAAATCGGCTCGCCGGCATCGCAAGTCTTCGTGGCTGCGCGCACGGGAGCGTTCATCATCATACTATGCCCCGTCGAAAGCCGTCTGCGCCGACGGTCCGCTTCCCGATCGGCTCCTTCATTTCGCGGTGCAGACGGGTCCCTCGAAGCCCCCTCCCCCGCCACCGCAGGTCCACCCCCCGTCCCTGACGACGAACTCGTTGTAAAAAAGCGATGTCCTCCTTGGGGGAGGAGAGCTGCGCTATCCCCGAAGGGGGAAGCGCTCGCACCGAGATGCGTGAATGCGACCACCTCGCTACGGAGGTCGTTCTCGGCTGTCGGCGGGCGAAGGACGTCCGTGCGTCAGAACGACGTCAGACGGACCGGATCATAGGCCGGCGGCGGCACGACGGGAGCGTCGTCGCTCCTCTCACACGATTCTCCGCTGATCACTTCGCGATGCGGAAATCGGCTTCGCTCAGGCGTGTGAAGCGAAGCTTCACCGTCGCGGGCTCGTGATACACCACCGGGACCGGCGCTCACGCGCCGGCCTTGAACTCCGCATACAGGTCGCGCAGGCGGGTCAGCACGAACTCGGCGAAGTCCGGCGACTTGCGCCGGTCGATGGTGAGCGAGACGCGGTCCTCGTCCTGCGTTACCTTCGCCAGCGTCTCGCCGTTCGCCGTGGACCAGCTCTCCGCCTTGGCCCGGACCGGCGGCGGCTTCGTCGCGGCGATGACCTGCTTGAACCGGGCCTCGCTCTCGAGCGCGGCGAAGGCCGGATCGGCGATCGCCCTACGGATCGCATCCGCCCGCCCCTCCTCCGCCATCAGGCCGACCAGATCGAGCCAGGCCCGCCGGCCGATGCCGGGCGCCGGACCGATGGCGTGGATGATCTCCTCGGGGATCCTGGTGGCGACCGAGAGCATGTTCGACAGGTCGCTCTTGTAGATCGACATCGCCGCCATGATCGTCGCGCGGGTGAAGCCGCGCCGCTCCAGGCGATGCGCGAACAGCGCCTTCTCGATGTAGGAGAGATCCTCGCGCTCGTGGTTCTCCTGTCCCTGCGCGACGACCAGCTGCTCGTCCGTCAGCTCGCGGACCACGGCCCGCACCGGGAGGCCGAGCGCCGTCACCGCCCGCAGCCGGCGGTGGCCGAAGGCGACCTGGTAGCGGCCAGGCGCCTCCGGATGGGGCCGGACCAGGATCGGGTTGAGCTGGCCGTGGTCGCGGATTTTTTCGGCCAGGCTCGCCAGCGCCTGCTCGGAGACCGGCATGCGGTCTGAGACGAAGGACGGGTCGACGAGGTCCGTGTCGATCGCGACGATGACCTGGCCTTCGGTCAGCTTCTTCTCGATCTCCTCGGCACGCTTGGCGCGCTCGCTGACCTCGCCGAGCGACTGGCTGATGGCGCCCACGGGCTTGGCGGCCGTGTCCGCGATGAGGTCGGGCGAGCCGAGGATGGGCCGCGCCCGCACGCGGGCGACCGCGGGGGCCGGGACCTCGGGGGCTTGAGACTCGCGATTGCCGATCGCGCCGAACAGCGCCTTCCTGCTCAAACCGCCCTCCCCCAGGCTTTCTTGATCTGGGCCTCGATCTCGGTGTTCACGTTGGTCACCGCTTCCACGGCGCGGTCGTAGGTCGAGCGGGTGAATTGCTGCCGCTCGACCTCGAAGATGGTCTGGTTGGTGAGGCCCGCATCCGAGATCGCCGTGCTCTTCAGCATCGGGTGAATCAGGACGTGCTCGCCGAAGATCGAGCGCAGGAACGCCACCATCTGGTTCTGCGGCCCGTCCCCCGGCTCGAACCGGGTGATCAGGTACTTCATCCAGTCGTAGGAGGTGGAGGCCCCGTGCCGCGACACCTCGTCGAGCAGATCGCCGGTCATCTGGAGGAACTGGCTCATCGACATCACGTCCAGCATCTGGGGATGGACGGTGATCAGCACCGCGGTCGCGGCGGTCAGCGCCGAGAGCGTCAGGTATCCGAGCTGCGGCGGGCAATCGATCACGACGACGTCGTAGAGGTTCTGCGCCTGCCCGATCGCCTGGCCGATCCGGGCGAAGAACAGGGTGTCGCCGGAGCGGCGCTGGAGCAGGGCCTTCGGGGTATCGTGCTCGAACTCCATCAGTTCGAGATTGGCCGGGACGATGTGCAGGCCGGGAATGTAGGTGCCCCGGACGATCTCGGCGATCGGGCGGCGCTGGTCGTCGTAGCGGATCGCGCCGTACAGCGTCTCGTTCGGCCCGACATGGGTCTCGGGCTGGTGCCCGAACAGGGCCGAGAGGCTGGCCTGCGGATCGAGATCGATGGCGAGCACCCGGTAGCCGTGTAGCGCAAGGTGCTGGGCGAGATGCGCCGCGGTCGTCGTCTTGCCGGAACCGCCCTTGAAGTTCATCACCGTGACGACCTGCAGGTGCTCGCCCGGGCCGCGATGCGGCAGGTAGCGGCGGTTCCCGCGCGTGCCCTGGTCCAGGCGCTTGCGCAGCTCGTGGATATCCTCGACCGAGTAGCTGCGGCGGCCGTTCTTCACCAGAGGCGTGATCCCGTTCTCCTCGGTGGCGACCTGCCGGAGGTAGGATTCGTGGATCCCGAGCAGCCGGGCGGCTTCCGCCGGGCTGAACGGCCGGATGGTCTTCTCGGCTTCCGGCGGGAAGATGTTGCGGTGGTGGGCCTGCAGCTGGGCGGAGAGCTCGGCGCCGTGACGCTGCACCAGCTCTTTCAGCTCGGAAGGAGGCGCCGCCCCGGGCATGGCCGCCGCATTCGCCGTCTCCGCACTCATCTCGTCGTCCGTGGCCAGAATCGCATTTATCGGCAGAATCGATGAAACTGCGCGGCTGGCAGGGTAGAAGCGATTCCGGGCGATATTCAAGCGGTATCTCGCCGGTAATTCGACGATCCGGTTCGGGCGGTGCGCGCGTGTTAGCCGCGGCTAACGCGGGTCGCTTCCCGGCTTCGCGGAGCCACCGGGCGAGCAACCGGGGCGGGTCAGGGCGCGGAGGAGCGTCGAGCGCGATCACCCGGCCGACGGAATGCGCGCTGCTCGTCGTCGCCTTCACCTTCACGACACGCGCTTGCAGGGATGGCCGAGGACATGTGTTAGCCGCGGCTAACGCCTGCCGGATGGCGAAGCGACGGGGGGCTTCGGTAACCGGGAGCCACAACGCCGCGATGCGTCGCAAGCCTGCACGTCACGACCTTCCTCCGCCATGGGGCAGGTCGTCTCGGGGAAGGACGAGGCACGGATTCTGCCTGCCAGACCAGCCCTGCACCATGTGGGGAAGAATGCCGCAGCGTGCCCGTCCGCGCGTGGGGGCGGACCCAGAGCGGCGCCCGATCGCTCCTGCGGTTGCCGGCCGACGGCCGGGCCATGCGCCGACAGGGTCTGCTCAAGCGCCGTGCCGGCTTGGCCGACGTCCGGACCTGCGGCGCATCATACCATGAACAACGTTCCGGCTCGGATAGGCCGTCATGCCGGGCGCCTGGGAGGGGCGGCCGGTGCGCGTGATGAGAATGCGGCCACCGTCGGTCTCGCCCATGCGGCATCGATTATCCTTTGCTTAACGATATGCCGACCGCCCCGATATCGTCCCGCCGGTCGGTGGCGCTCCCGCTCCGAACCGCACCGCCGGATCGTGGCGGCCTTCCTGCGGGGTCGGTCCCGCGTCGTCACGCCGTGCTCGCGCCTCACCGGATACTTTGCGGCGATGGGCGATCGAATCGCCGTCGCGCCGTCCGGGCCGGGAAGGGAGGCCTGAAGGGGAGTCGTCCGCCAACCGATCGCCGTGCGGTGTCCGGACGGCCGAAGCCACCGGCCCGCACGACACCGCGAATCTGGAGACGAATGCGCAAGGTGGTACTGTGCTATGGTAGCGCTTGAGGAACTGGTATGCCGATGGCGAAGCTGCATCTCAAGACGCGCGAGGAGTTCGCCCAACTCTCGCTCCACGAGAAGAACGAGTACCTGCAAGGCGTCGCGCAGCAGGTCGCGCACTTACGCGGGGACGAGTTCACCCGCCTGTCGAAGGATGGCCTCAGCCGCATCCGGCGCTTCTACAGCCGACGCTCCTTCGCGGACCTGAAGCTCGCGGAGTTCGGCGAGGAGGAGCCGCTCCGAAAATCCCTCACGGTCCTGGCGGAGGCGATCCGCTCCGAGGAGGTCGCCAAGATCGTCGAGCACGAGGTGGTGAGGCCCCCGCGCGCCCTCGTCCGGCCGCCGCCGATCGACGACGCCCAGCTGGCCTTCTTCGTGCCGACCGTCCACGACGCGCCGATCAAGGACGACATGAACCTGATGGACATCGCGCCCTTCGCCCTGTCGAAGACGACGGGGGAGGGGGTGATCCGGTACGAATTGAAGGATTCCGTCATCACCGTCGAGGGCGGCGCCGAGGTCGGGCTCGCCACGGCTTACGACTACGACATCGTCATCAACATGATCTCGCATCTGGCGGAGCAGACGCGCCAGTACCGGATCGACGATTCCAAGGGGTTGCGTCCGTCCCTGCCGCCCCGGACCTACCGGCCCGCCGCCTCGGAGATCCTGAAATTCTGCCGGCGTGAGCTCGGCGGCAAGCAGTACGAGGATCTCGAGCGCGCACTCGATCGCCTGCAGGCGACCCGCATCAAGATCACCAACCTGTCGAGCGACAAGGCCAAGACGCGCCGCCGCGAGACCGAGGCGTTTCCGCTGATCGGCCGCTACAAGGTCGTGTCCCGGACCAGCGCCGACCGTATCGACCAGGTCGAGATCGACATTCCGGACTGGGTCTACGAGGGCGTCGTCAAGCCCGACGGCAAGCCGTCGATCCTGACCCTGAACCCGGACTACTTCCTGATCACGCGGCCGATCGCCAAGTTCCTCTACCGCCTCGCCCGCAAGGCGGCCGGGCAGACGGAAGCCCGCTACGGCATGACCGAACTCCACAAGCGGAGCGGCTCGAAGCTGCCCAAGCACAAATTCCGTCAGGCGATCAAGGAGATCGTCGAGGCGGCGGTGCCGCTGCCCGATTACGACCTCAGCATCATCGACGGCGAGCGCGAGCCGGTGCTGCGGATGGTGAACCGGTCCAATGACAAATCCGCCGTACATGAGTCCGGCAATCCGTGACAAAACCGGGCAGGGGAGGGGGCTGCCAAAACCCCCGTATTTCGATCCGCCCGGCTTTGCCAAAAAGCGAGACGGCCTAGAAGCGAATCGGTGACCCCGGATTTTGGCGGGCGCCGTACATCGGTCCGGCCCGATCATGACAAAAACGGCCCCTGTGGACGGCTGTGGATAAGCCGAATCCTGGCGTACATCACTCCGGGACGCGCCGTACATCGATCTGTCGACGGCGTAGATCGATCCGGCAGCGCCGTACTTGGGACTCCGGCAACCGGAAATTTACCTTAACGATCATCGCTTTAGGGCGTGGTCAGGCACCTAAAACTTAGAATCAAAACTAGAGAAACAGATTCTTGAAACGCCTTCGGCTGACAAAAATCATTCGATTCCGAGGAAGAAGAGGGAGAGGCGTATTTCGGTCCGCTCACGCCTCGATTCGCACAAGCACGGTTTTCGTGCCAGTCGAGAGAGGCAGAACAGCGACTCACCTCCACCGACCACAGGCCCTGAACCGGTCCGTATCCTCCGATGTCGAAGGCCGATGCACAGTCGCGGCGACCGAAGCGTCGGCGCTCCGCCGATTTGCCGCCGCATGATGCTCCGGCCGGCGGCCCGTGCCGGATCGTCCCGTCGAGGATTGCGCCGTGCGCCATGGTCCGCGGTCCCGCCATTCCGGCGTCCTCGCGATTCTCACAGGCCGGGTCGCTCGGAACCGCCGCCACCGGCTCGGACTTCTCGATTCCGAATCGCAACCGTGCCGCAGACCGGTTGCGATTCGGAATCGAGGCGGGCTCGAATGTCTCCCGCGATGTGGCGGCGGGTGGCAGGGGAGGGACTTCACATCGTCGAGGCAAGCCACGAATCTCGGCCCGTGCGACACGGGCCGCGTGCGACATGGGCTGGGTTCGATGGGGCGCCCCCCGCCGCACAAGACAGGTGCGCCGCGCGCCGGTATCGCTCGCGCCGTGCCGATTCCGGTCCGCCCTATCGCGAGTGACGATCCATGAGAGATGATCCGCGCAGCCACGGCCTCTGGGAGCTTTCGGCTCCCCCGGCTCCGCCGACGCAGCCACTCGAGGGTCGGATCGCGGTCGATGTGGCGATCGTCGGCGGCGGGTTCACGGGCCTGTCCGCCGCTCTCCACCTCGCGGAAGGGAGGACGAGCGTTGCGATTCTCGAAGGCGTCGAGATCGGATTCGGCGGGTCGGGCCGGAATGTCGGGCTCGTCAATGCCGGGATGTGGGTCATGCCCGACGACCTGCCGGGCGAACTCGGCGATCGCTACGGCTCAGCCCTCCTCGACCTGCTCGGCGCAGCACCCGCCGCGGTGTTCGATCTCGTCGAGCGGCACGGCATCGCCTGCGAGCCCGAGCGCCGGGGAACGCTGCATTGCGCGGTGGGCAAGAAGGGCCTCGCCGAGTTGCAGGAGCGCGCCCGCCAGTGGCAGGCCCGCGGCGCGCCGGTCCGGCTGCTCGACGCGGAGGAGACCGCGGCCAAGGTCGGCACCCGCGCCTATGCGGGCGCGCTGCTCGATGCGCGAGCCGGCACCATCCAGCCGCTCGCCTATGCCCGCGGCCTCGCAGGCGCTGCGATCAAGGCCGGGGCCCGGATCCACACCGGCAGCCCGGTCGTCGCCGTCATCGATGCGGGCACGCATTGGCGGCTCGACACCCCGCACGGCCGCGTCGAGGCCGCCCAGGTGATCGTGGCGACCAACGCCTATACCAGCGCGGTCTGGCCGGAGATCCGGACGGAACTCGTCCATCTGCCGTATTTCAACATGGCGACCGCACCGTTGAGCGACAACTTGCGCCGCTCGATCCTGCCCGAGCGCCAGGGCGCCTGGGATACCCGCGAGGTGCTGAGCTCGTTCCGGTTCGACCAGGCGGGCCGGCTCGTCTTCGGCAGCGTCGGCGCCTTACGCGGGACGGGCCTGCCCATCCACCGCGGCTGGGGCCGGCGGGCCCTCGCCAGGCTGTTTCCGCAACTCGCGGGCGTATCCTTCGAGACCGAGTGGTACGGAGAGATCGGCATGACGGTGAACAACCTGCCGCGCTTCCACCGCCTTGGCCGGAACGTCGTCTCGTTCAGCGGCTACAACGGCAGGGGCATCGCGCCCGGCACGGTCTTCGGCCGCTGCCTCGCCCAACTCGTCGCCGGCGCGATCGGTGAGGACGCGTTGCCGCTCCCGGTCACCGATCCGGTCGCGGCGCCCCGGCGGCGGCTGAAGGAGGCCTTCTACGAGGCCGGGGCCCAGCTCGCGCACCTGACCGATGCGCGTTTCTGATTGCCCTGCCGTCTCGGTCGCCACCGGAGTTAGCCGCGGTTAACAGCCATGCGGCACCGACGCACGAAGCGGAATGGTGCAAAGGCGATCCGCCAGCCCTTGCACGGGCCCGCACCGGTCGGCATCCAACGGGAATGGCTCGGATGATTCTGGACGAGAGCAGCCTCGCCCCCTTCCTGGCAGCCTTCTACGCGCGCGTCCGCAGCGACCCGCTCGTCGGGCCGGTCTTCGCCGCCGCGATTCCGGAGGCCGAGTGGCCCCGGCACATGGCGACGATCGAGGCATTCTGGTCGTCGGTCCTGTTCAAGACGGGCCGCTACAAGGGCAATCCGTTCGGCCGGCACCAGGCGCTCGGCGCCTTGAGACCGGAGCACTTTGCGCGGTGGCTCGCCCTGTTCCGGGAGACGGCCGCCTCGTGCTTCGCCCCGGACGAGGCGGAGGCCCTGCAGGCGCGGGCCGAGCGGATCGGCGCGAGCCTTCAGGCCGGCCTGTTCTTCCGCCCCGGCGACACCGGTGCGGTCCCTACCGCTTGCCGAGCAGGTAGACCTGCCAGGTGATCATCATGCTCGCCACCATGAGGGCGGCGTGCAGGAGGGTGAGGACCTGGGGGGCATCGGGCATGGATATCGTCCCTGCGGGCGGGCCGTTCGTGGGCCGCTACCCCCATGCAACGATCGGGCCCTCGCCAGGCGGATGACGGCCGGTACCGGGACCTGCGCGCGCTTCCTCGCTTCGGCGTCGCCCGCTCACGAGGGCAGCAGGGCCTGCGCGGTGGCGGCACGGGCCAGGGTCGCCAGCATGTCGGTCTGCGTCACGATCCCGAGCACGCGGCGATCCGGCCCGGTCACGACGACGGCGTGGGTGCGGCCGTCGGTGAGGACCGGAACCAGGGCCGCCGCGGGCTCGTCCGGCCCGGCGGTCCTGGCGGCCGAGAGCGCCTGTGCGATGTCGCCCGCGGCCTGCAGCGTCACCTCGCGCAGCCCGACCGTGCCGACGAGCCGGTCCCTCTCGTCCACGACCGGCAGCGTGCGGACGTCGTGCTTGAACAGCAGCTCCCGTGCCCGGGCGGCCGGCTCGTGCAGCCCGATCGTGACGACGTCGCGGGACATGATGTCGGCGCATGTCACGGTGCCGCGGGACCGGACGAGCGCCTTGTGCTCGACCTCGCGCAGCAGCCGGTCGAGGTCGGCGCGGTCGATGTCGAGGGACTCGTTGAGAGTGAGCAAAGCCGCGTCGATGTCCTCGGCATGGAATCCGACGCGCAAGGCGGCGGGCAGGTCCGCCGTGTCGTGGGCATTGGCCGGTACCGCGGCCGGGACATGGGGATACTGGCGGCGGGCCAGCCGGTGAAACACGATGCCGAGGCCGACCAGGATAAGCGAGTTGAGGCCGACGGGGACGAACGGGAACAGGAACCCGGACGAGGTCACCGCCGGGCCGCCGATCAGCGCGGTCAGCGCCGCGGCGCCGCCGGGCGGGTGAAGGCAGCGGGTGAGCGACATGACCGCGATGGCGAGGGAGACGCCGACGCCGATCGCCGCCACCGGATCGGGAATGACGTGGGCGGCGGTCACCCCGATCAGGGCCGAGAGCGTGTTGCCGCCGATGATCGACCAGGGCTGGGCCAGCGGACTGGCGGGGACGGCGAAGAGCAGCACGGCGCTCGCCCCCATGGGCGCGACGATCATCGGGATGTGCGGCCCCTGGCCGACGATCCAGCCGCTGATCAGGCCGGTGAGCGCGATGCCGATGAGGGCGCCCAGGCAGGCGAGCAGGCGCTCGCGTAAGCTCGCGCCCGGGAGTATGGGCGTCGACAGCCGTCCTGCCCATGTCCTGCCGCCCGCACGCAGCGGCCGGACGATCCGTGACAGGCGCGACATCCCCCACATGCGGGCTGGATCCTTGGACGAGCGGAGCGTGACGGGGCCGACGGAAGAGCGCCGACGGCGCGTAGCTCTAAGCGCCACGCTCGCGCTTGCAAAGATTCGGGGCACCGTGCTCGCCATGACGGCAGCCGATGGCTGCACGTCTCCACGCCACCCGCGGAAGCGAGGAAGGATCGGACCCGTGCCGGGTATGGCGGAGACCCGCGTGACGAACGCCCGGTCGCCCCGGCCGACCCCCGGCGGGCAGGGGAGTAGCTAGAGCGCTTCACGATCGCGTTGCGATCGCGAAGCTCTCCAGGTCTCCGGCCTCGTCGCATTCTCTTTCGACGAACCGGCATCCACTTCGTCGGACAATGATCTAAGCAGATTTCGCAAAAGTGGCGGCCGGTTTTGCGACAAAAATCTGCGATAATTCAACAACCTAAGCGGACGAAGCGTTGGCCTGCCAACGCAAGTCTGCTTAGCCCTTCGACCTCCGCGCCAGGGCGCGGGCGAGCGCGTCCCGGTGTTCCGCGCTGGTATGCGCGATCGCCTGCGCCGTGGCCGAGAGCTGGAGCAGGGTCGGCAGGGTGGTGGAGCGTCCTTCGCGCAGGAGGCGCTTCGTCGCCCGGACCGCCTGGGGCGGGTTGACGGCGATGCGCGCGGCGAGCGCGCGGCTCGCCGTCATCAGCTCGGCCCCCGGCACCACCTGCGAGACCAGCCCGCAGGCCAGGGCCTCCGCGGCCGAGATCGCGTCGCCGGTCAGCGCCATCTCGCAGGCCTTCGACCAGCCGACGATCCGCGGCAGGAGCCAGGCGCCGCCGTCGCCCGGGATGATGCCGATCTTGACGAAGCTCTCGGCGAAGCGTGCCGTGTCGGCGGCGATGCGCAGGTCGCACAGGCAGGCGAGGTCGGTGCCCGCGCCGATCGCCGGGCCGTTGACGGCGGCGATCACCGGCACGTCCAGCGCCTCGAAGGCCAGCGGGATGCGCTGGATGCCCTGCGTGTAATAGGCGATCGTGGCGTGGGGGTCGCGGGCACGCGCGTCCAGGGCGTCCTGCATCGCCCGCAGGTCGCCGCCGGACGAGAACGCGCTGCCGGCCCCGGTCAGGATCGCCACCCGGACCGACGGGTCGGCGCCGAGCCGCCCGAGCGCCGCCACGAGGCCGTCGACCACGTCGCGCTCGGAGATCGGGTTGCGCGTCTCCGGCCGGTTGAGCGTCAGGGTGACGATGCCGCCATCCTGCTCGTAGAGCACCGCATCGGTCATGGGAAATCTCCGATCATCTATGCCCGAGCCCGCGGGCGATGCGACGAGGAGCCGGAACGGCGACAGGAATCGCTCCGGCCCGCTGCGCTTACGCGCGAGCTCGCCGGTGACCTGTACCCCGTCCTCGCCCTGGCGCCCGAGGAGCGCGTCCTCGGGACGGGGGACGTCCTCGAACACCACCTCGTCGAAATGGTGCTCGCCGGCGCCGTTGCCGACTGGCCGAATCGATGTCCGTCCGGATGTCCATCATGTCCGCGTCCCTGCAGCCGGGCGGGTGCCGCCGTTCGTGGAGCGGGCCGCCGCGACCCTGGGCAGCGACGAGCCGAAGGCGAAAGCCGGACACCATCGCCGGGACCCGCCGCCGCCTCGACGGCATGCCGCTCGCGATCACGATCGCGTCGGCGGTCCTATGATACCAACGGTCGTTGAAAACGACCTTTGGTTCCGTTCTCGAATTTTCTCGCCGAGACTTTGGCTTGGTGTCGGAAATTCGAGATGGATCAACGGCCCCGTCGATCTCGGGCCTGCCTGGGATCGAATCGATGCGTCAGCATCTTGGGCCGTTGCCATGATTCCAGCGCTCGCCCGTCGACGAGACCGGCCCCAAGCGGCGGAAGCATGCGAACTTGCACAGGGATGGAGTCCCGATCGATCAAGCGGCGCCTGCAAAACCACCGATGATCGGACGGCCGCGCCCATCGATCGCCGTCGCGGTGTTCCACCGCCGGACCCGTGGCGGCTGCAACCCCCGCGTCGACGGGATCGTCCCGATCGACGACATCGAGGACCCTCCGACGTGCGGAAAGCCGAGCCGAGCGTGCGAGCCCCCTGCGTCGAGCGAGATCGGGATCGACAGCTCGCCCGTCCCGGTCGCCGGGGTCGCGCCGGATCCGAAGAACTCCAGCATGCTTCCAGGGGAGGCCTGTCATGAGACCGATGCTGCGCCATGCGGCCGGTGTGTCGTCCCTGTCGCTGATGCTGGCCATCGGGATCGGTCCCGTCTCCGCGCAGGCGCCGTCGCGACCGAACGCCGTCGTGCTCCCCACCGACCGCACGGTGCTGCCGATCCCGGAGCCCCGCATTCCGCACAGCACCGTCTTCGACGTCCGCAACGCGACGCCGCCGCCCCGCTTCGAGGTCAAGGCGCCCGCGCAGGCGCCGAACGTCCTCATCGTGCTGATCGACGACATGGGCTTCGGCCAGTCGAGAGCCTTCGGCGGCCCGATCGCCATGCCCACCGTGGAGGCGCTCGCAGCCGGGGGATTGCGCTACAACCAGTTCCACACGACGGCCCTGTGCTCGCCGACGCGGGCCGCCCTGCTCACGGGGCGCAATCATCACACCAACAACATGGGCTCGATCACCGAGACCGCGACCGCGTTCCCCGGCCAGACCGGGCAGCGCCCCAACGGCGTCGCGCCGCTCGCCGAGATGCTGCGCCTGAACGGGTACAGCACGGCCGCGTTCGGCAAGTCGCACGAGACCGCGGCCTGGGAGGTCAGCCCCTCCGGCCCGACCGACCGATGGCCCACCCGCTCCGGATTCGACAAGTTCTACGGCTTCATCGGCGGCGAGACGAACCAGTGGGCCCCGCGGCTCTACGACGGGATGAACCAGGTCGAGCCGCCGCGCGATCCGAACTATCATTTCATGGCCGACATGACCGACCAGGCCATCGCCTGGATGAACTATCAGAAGTCGCTGACGCCCGATAAACCGTTCTTCATCTACTTCGCCCCGGGCGCCACCCACGCCCCCCATCAGGTGCCGAAGGAGTGGATTGCGAAGTACAAGGGGAAGTTCGACCGGGGCTGGGATGCGTTGCGAGAAGAGACGCTCGCGCACCAGATCGCCATGGGCATCGTTCCCGCGGGAACGACGCTCGCGCCGAAGCCCGAGGCGATCAAGGACTGGGCCGCCTTGAGCGACGATGAAAAGAAGCTCTTTTCCCGCCAGATGGAAGTGTTCGCCGGATTCGGCGAATATGCCGACACGGAAACCGGCCGACTGGTCGAGGCGATCAGGGCGGCCGGCCAGCTCGACAATACCCTGGTCTTCTACATCGTCGGGGACAACGGCGCGAGCGCCGAGGGCGGGATGAACGGCCTGTTCAACGAGATGACCTACTTCAATGGCGTGCCCGAGAAGACGGGGGACATCCTCAAGCATTATGACGAGCTCGGCAGCCCGACGACCTACGGTCATTACGCTGCGGGCTGGGCGGTCGCGGGCGACACGCCGTTCACCTGGACCAAGCAGATCGCCTCGAGCTACGGCGGGACCCGCAACGGGATGGTGGTCCACTGGCCCAAGGGCATCGCGGCACGCGGCGAAGTGCGGTCGCAGTGGCACCACGTCATCGATATCGCGCCCACCGTGCTGGAAGCGGCCGGGCTGCCCGAGCCGACAAGCGTGAACGGAACGGCCCAGATTCCGATTGCAGGGACCAGCCTCGTCTACACCTTCGCGGATCCGGGCGCCCGCGATCGGCACACGATCCAGTATTTCGAGATCTTCGGCAACCGCGCCATCTACCGGGACGGCTGGCTCGCCGGCACGGTCCACCGGGCGGCCTGGGAATACACGCCGCGCCGATCGCTCGAGACCGATGTCTGGGAATTGTACGACACCCGCTCCGACTTCAGCCTCGCGCATGACAGAGCGGCGGCCGATCCGGCCAAGCTCAAGGAGTTGCAGGGCGTGTTCCTGGAGGAGGCGGTCAAGTATTCCGTGCTTCCCCTCGACGATCGCACCCTGGAGCGCCTGACCGCGTCCCTGGTCGGACGGCCCGACCTGATGGCCGGCCGTACCTCCCTGACCGTTCACGCGGGCATGACCGGGATGTCGGAGCACGCCTTCATCAACGTGAAGAATCGTTCCCACTCGATCACGGCCGACCTGGACGTTCCTGCCGGCGGCGCGAGCGGTGCCATCCTGGCCCAGGCGGGGCGCTTCGGAGGCTGGAGCCTCTACCTCGACGACGGCAGGCCGACCTACACCTACAACTGGCTCGGCCTTGAGCGTTACACGATCGCCGCCGATGAACCCCTGCCTCCCGGAAAAGCGAGCTTGCGCTTCGATTTCGCGTATGACGGCGGCGGCCCCGGAAAGGGCGGTACGGGCACCCTCTCGGTCAATGGGCGAAACGTCGCCACGGGACGCATCGCGCAGACCCAGTGCTGCGCCTTCTCGGCCGACGAGGGCGCGGATGTCGGCGCCGATGAGGGCACGCCGGTGACAGAGGCCTACCGGGTGCCGTTCACCTTCACGGGCAGGATCGACAAGGTCACGATCGCGCTGAAGGACATCGAGAAGGCCGAACAGGACGACGCCGAGCGCGCCCGCGAAACCGGGGCCTTGAAGAAAGGCTTGGCTGATTAGATCGCGAAGGAAGCCGGGCTGTCGATCGCGGTTCGCTTATGAGGCAGAACGAAGATACGGAGGATGATCGATTCTCCAGGGAGACGTGCAGCAGACCGGACCTCGCCGACTGATACGAAATCTGGACGATCACTTCCGGATTTCGTATCATCAGCCCGCGCGGTGAAGCCGTAGGCTTCACACGCCTGAGCGAAGCCGCTTTCCGCATCGCGAAGCGATCAATCGGAAAGCGTATGAGACGATTTCTGTGCGGTCGGCGCAGGGAGCGGTGCCGACGAGCGGGCTTTATCCAGACAAGGCCGCCCGCGCCTTTTCGCTGACGTCGTTGCCGATCTGCATCACGTATCGAAACCAATCATCGAAATTTTCAAATGATACGACGTGAGCGAATAGCCTGGTTTTACTGTCTTTCCCTCGTCAAATTCTCGCTCATGCACCATGGGAGGGGGACGTGGGAATGCAAGCTGGAGCCCGGTCGAGACACTGGATCGTCGCCGCCATTCTGGCACCGATGAGCCTCGCGGCGACGGAGGCCGCCCGCGCCGCCGAATCGGCGCAGGGCGTGTACGTGCTGGGCAATCGCGGGCCGCTCGCCGGCGTGACCCCACCGCCAGGGTTCTACGTCGGAAGCCAGACGTATTATTACTCGGGAAACCTCGGGGGCAACCGCACCTTTCAGAGCGGCGGCGTCGCTGCCGCGAACGTCAAGCTCGATTTCAGCGCGGACTTCGTGACGCCGGTCTGGGTGACGCCGGCCGAGATCCTCGGCGGGAACCTCGGCCTCTCTATCACCCTCCCGTTCGGCACGCCGAATGTCGGCGCCGGGGCCGTTCTGTCCTCGCCGCGCATCGACCGCATCGTTGCCGGGCGCGAGCACGATGCCAATGTCAACGTGGGAGACATCTATCTCACCTCGTTCGTGGGGTGGCATTCCGGCAACCTCCATTGGAGCGCCACGCTGCTCGGCGTCGTGCCGTCCGGCTCCTACCAGCCCGGCCAGTTGTCCAACGTCGCGCTCAACCGTCCGGCCCTCGATCTCAGCGGCGCCCTGACCTATCTCGATCCGGTGCTCGGCTACGAACTCTCGGTGGTACCGGGGATCACCTTCAACTGGGTCAACCCGGCGACCCAGTATCTCACCGGAACCGAGTTCCACCTCGAGTGGTCGGCGTCGAAATACCTGAGCAAGGAGCTGTCTTTGGGGGTCGTGGGCTATTTCTACGATCAGCTCACGGGCGACAGCGGCGCGGGGAACCGCATCGGTCCGTTCAAGGGCCGGGTGACGGCGCTGGGCGGCCAGGTCGGCTACACGTTCAAGGTAGGCGACATCCCGGTTTCGACGAATGTCAGGTTCTTCCGGGAGTTCGACGTCCAGAACCGGTTCACCGGTACGGCGGCCTACCTGACGATATCGGCGCCGCTCTGGGTCGCCCCGTCGAAGCCGGCTGCCGAAAAGAAGCCCGCGATCACGAAAATTTAGGTTACTTCACGAGACTTTGGCCGTGCAGGCCCCGTGGGTCGGGCGCGCCGCGCAGGCCTCGCGCCCGCGCAGCGTCGACCGGGGGAGGGGGCAGGACCATGCGGACGCGCCTGCCCCCCTAGTCGACGCTCAGGCTCTTCGACGCGGCCGGCCGGCATCTGAGCTTCGCGCATGCGGCGGCCGAGTTGAACGTGACGCCCAGCGCGGCGAGCCACGCCATCCTCGCCCTCTGCCACATGCCGGTCGGCCTCGGCGCGACGGCCCTGGCGGTGATCGGCCTGTTCAACATGGTCGGCAGATGGGCCTGCGGCTGGCTCGGCGGCCGTTTCCGGCCGCGGCACGTGCTCGGCTGGCTCTGCGTGGTCCGGGGCGTCGCGACCGGCCTCTTCGTCGTCGCGCCGAAATCCGACACCGTCGTCGTCGCGGCGATCATGGGCCTCACCTGGCTCGACACCATCCCGCTGACGAGCGGGCTCGTCGCGCGGGTCTTCGGGGTCCGTCATCTCGGCACGCTGTTCGGCATGGTCTTCCTGAGCCACCGGATCGGATCGTTCCTCGGGGCGTGGCTCGGCGGCGTCTTGCTGGACGTCACCGGCTCCTACGACGCGCTGTGGGCGGCCACCGCCCTCGCGGGGCTGCTGGCCGCACCGCTCCACTTTCCGATCGACGATCGGCCGGTTTCCGCCCGCCGGCTCCTCGCCGGGCACGCCTGACGGACGCCGCTCCCGGCGCGCGGAACGAGCCCGACCGGCCGTCCCGGAAAGAGTTCGGTGCGTCACCGCACCAGGTATTCCTTGCGCAGCATGCAATGCACGCCCTTGTGCTGGTTGACCGTCTGCGTCACCCGCAGGTCGGCGGCGATGCTGCAGAGCGCATAGGCCTCGTCGCGGGTGATGCCCGTGCGGGCGACCACGAGATCGATCATCTCCCGCAAGGCCCGCTCGGCGCAGCGGTCGAGGTCGGGATCGAGACCCATCGTGACGACGTGGTCCGGCGTCTCGGCCCGGGGGGTGGTGAGCCGCAGATCGCGGCGTATATGGAACTCGAAGGTGCCGGTGAGCGCCGTCTCGATCGCCGTGACGTTGACCTCGCCGTCGCCCTGCGCCCCATGCCCGTCGCCGCAGGAGAACAGGGCGCCCTCGACGAAGACCGGCAGGAAGAGCGTCGAGCCGGCGGTGAGCTCCTTGTTGTCGAGGTTGCCGCCGAAGGCGCGCGGGATGATCGAGGTGCAGCGGCCCCATTCCGGTGGCGGGGCCACCGCCATCACTCCGAAGAACGGCGACAGCGGGATGTCGAGACCCCAGGGCATCCGGGCGGTCAGGCGATTCCGGTCGAGGGGGATGTTCATCTGGTGCAAGACGGGAAAATCGTCCGGCAGGGTCCCGGCGAGCGGCCGGTGGCGGTTGAAGCCCCAATCCTGGCGTAAACCGACGTCGAGGATCCGCACTTCCAGCACGTCGCCGGCCTGCGCGCCCTCGATCGCCACCGGACCGGTCAGGATGTGGCCTTGCGGGATGCCGGTCTCGGCGGCGTGGATCGCCAAGAGCTCCGGCGGCACGTGGAAGCCCGCTGGGGGCAGGGCGTCGGGGCCGCCGGAGACCGTCTCGATCGTGACCCGCTCGCCGCTGCGGATCGTGAGGACCGGCGGCACGGCCGCGTCGAGGTAGCCCCAGCGGCAGGTCTCGGGCGAGGCGGTCAGGCGATGCGTCATGCGGAAAAATCCGGGATCGGCGGGAGGCCGCAGCATCGCCCGGCGCCGGGGCTGCGTCGAGACCGTCGGCTGCGCCTTCCCGGCGCCGGGACCCGCGCGTATCCTCGCCGCCGTCAGGACTTGGGGAGACGTAAAGCCAGTGCGCCAGCTTGCGGCCCGACACGGTTTCGACGCGCAGGGCGCGGTCCGGGACCTCGCGCTCACGATCGAGGACGGGCGGATTGCCGCGATCGGCCCCGCTGCGGTGGCGGACGACCTCGTCGTGCTGCCGGCGCTCGCCAATGCCCACGACCATGCCCGCCCGCTGCGACCGAGCTCGGTCGGCGGCTTCAACAAGCCACTCGAGACCTGGCTGCACCGGCTCGCGCTCCTCGCGCCGGTCGATCCCTATCTGGCGACGCTGGCGCCGCTCGCGCGCGCGGCGCTCGGCGGCCAGGGCGCGGTGATGATCCACCAGGTGCGTCCGGTCGGGCTGACCGACTACCCGACCGAAGTGGAGGCGATGGCGCGCGCCGCCCGCGACGTCGGTGTGCGCATCGCGCTGGGCATCGGCCTGCGCGACCGCAACCCCCTGGTCTACGGCGACCACGGGCCGGTGCTGGACGCCCTCGACCCCGAGGCGCGGGCGGAGATCGAGGCGCGCTTCCTCGCCCCCATGCTGCCGCTCGCCGAGCAGCTCGCCCGCGTCGAGGCGGTCGCCGCCTCGGTCGGTGGCCCGATGGTCGACGTGCAATACGCCCCGAACGGGCCGCAATGGGGCTCGGACGCGCTCTGGGAGGCGGTCGCCGAGGCCTCCGCCCGCACCGGGCGCCGGGTCACGACGCATCTCTTCGAGACCCGGTACCAGCGCGACTGGGCCGACCGGACCTATCCCGGCGGCCTCGTGCGGCGCTGGCGCGAGATCGGGCTGCTCTCGCCGCGGCTGACCCTCGCCCATTGCGTCCATGCCCGGCCGGACGAACTGGAGATGATCGCCGAGGCCGGCTGCATCATCGCCGTCAACACCTCGTCCAACCTCGCGCTCCGCTCCGGGATCGCGCCGGTCGCCGAGATGGTGCGCCGCGGCTGCCGGGTCGCGCTCGGCCTCGACGGCCAGGCCTTCGACGAGGACGACGACGCCTTGCGCGAATTGCGCCTGCTGTGGTCGCTCCATGGCGGCTGGGGCTTCGACGGCGAGGTCTCCCCCCGCCAGGCCCTGGCGATGGCGCTCGAGACCGGCCGCGCCGCGATCGGCGCGCCCGAGGGCGGGCGGATCGCCGTGGGGGCTCCCGCCGACCTCCTGGTGCTCGACCGCGCGGCGCTCGACGAGGACGCCCTGGCCGAGGTCGATCCCCTCGACCTGCTCTTCGCCCGCGCCACGAAAAGCCACGTGCGCGAGCTGATCGTCGCCGGGCGCACGGTCGTGCGGGACGGGGTCGTGCTCGGCGTCGATCTCGATGCGGCGCACCGGGCCTTGCGCGACGCGTGCCGGGCGGCGATGCCCGGACGCGCCGGCCTGTGGCGGGCGATGCCGGGCTTCGAGGCGGCGGTGGCCGGGTATTACCGTCGTGTCGGGTGTTGCTGAGGGGTTGTTTCGAGCATTTCTCTCGACTGGAGGCTTGGTACGAGCAGTGTTGTCTCACCCTCTCACTTCATCCTGAGGTGTTGGCCGATCTTCGATGAACTGACACCTCAGGATGAGGTGGTTGGATAGGATTGTCGGATTATTTTTCAAAAATCTGATTGAATATTGTTTTTCGCCGCCGACTTGAGTAAAAATCCTACTTGATGAGCGTCATGTCAGTGATGCCCGGCCATATGCTGCCCGATCACCCCGATCTCGGCCCCCGCCGCCTCGGTCTCGTAGACGAGGCGGCCCTCCGACATCACCACGATCCGGTCCGACAATTCGAGGATCTCGTCGAGATCCTCGCTGATCAGCAGCACCGCCGCCCCGCCGTTGCGGGCTGCCACGATCTGCGAGCGGATGTCCGACACCGCGGCGAAGTCGAGGCCGAAGCACGGATTGACCACGATCAGGAGATCGACCGGGTCGGTCAGCTCCCGGGCCAGCACCGCGCGCTGCACGTTGCCGCCCGACAGCGTGGCGATCGGCGCCTCGGCGGAGGCGGTCTTGACCCCGAACCGGGCGATCAGGTCGCGGGCGCGCCGGCGCATCGCGCCCTTGTCGAGCCAGAGGCCGGTGCGCCCGTCGTCGCGCCGGTCGAAGGCGCGAAAGCCGATATTCTCGGTCACCGACATCTGCGGCGCGCAGGCGTTGCGCAGGGGCTCCTCGGGGATGAACCGGACCTTTCGGCTCCGGCTCTCGGCCCGGGTTCCCGCGTAAGGCGCGCCCGCCACCGCGACGCGGCCGCCGGTGGCGCGGAGCTGGCCGCCGAGCACGTCGGCCAGCTCCTTCTGGCCGTTGCCGGAGACGCCCGCGATCCCGACGATCTCCCGGGCCCGCACGCGTAAGTCGTCGATCGCGATGCGGCGCAGGCCCGACGCATCGGTGGCGGTGACGCTGTCGAGCTGCAGTACGGTGCGGTCCGGATCCGGCGCGCCTGACCGGGCGGCGACCGTGCGGACCCGGCGCTCGCCCATCATCATCGCCGCCATGTCGTCGCGCGAGACCGCACCGACCGCGCCGCCGCCGGCGAGTTGCCCGCGGCGCAGCACGCTGAAGGAGCGGGCGAAGGTCTCGACCTCGCGGAACTTGTGGCTGATCATCAGCACCGTCAGCCGCCCGGCATCGGTCATGCCGCGCAGCAGGCCCAGCACCTCCTCGGCCTCGCCCGGCGTCAGCACCGAGGTCGGCTCGTCGAGGATCAGGAACCGGGCTTTCAAGTAGAGCTGCTTGACGATCTCGAGCTTCTGCTTCTCGCCCGCCGAGAGCGTGGCGACCGGCCGGTCGAGGTCGAGGCGGAACGGCATCCCGGCCATGAAGGCTGCGAGCGCCGCCCGCTCCCGGCCCCAGTCGATGAGGCGCGGCACGTCGGCCCGGGCGATCACCAGGTTCTCGGCCCCGGTGAGCGAGGGCACCAGGGTGAAATGCTGGTAGACCATGCCGAGGCCCTGGGCCTGGGCTGCCTTCGGGCCGTCGATCGCGACCTCGCGGTTGTCGATCAGCAGGCTGCCGCTGGTCGGGGCGTAGAAGCCCATCACGCATTTCACCAGGGTCGACTTGCCGGCCCCGTTCTCGCCCAGCAGCGCGTGGAAGCCGCCGGCCTCGATCTTGATCGACACGTCGTCGAGGGCCGCGAAGGCGCCGAAGCGCTTCGTCATGCCGATCGTCTCGACCGCGAGGGCGCCCATCAGCGAAACGCCTCCAGAATCGCCGCCGAGGAGGCGACGGCGCCGAACACGCCGCCCTGCATCGTCACCATCTTCAGCGCCGCCGCGTGGTTGCCCGGATCGGTCGCCGCGGTCGCGTCCGAGACGATGACGCATTCGAAGCCGCGGTCGTTGGCCTCGCGCATCGTGGTGTGGACGCAGACGTCGGTGGTGATCCCGGTCAGGATCAGGTTGCGGATGCCCAGCCGGTTCAGGATCAGTTCGAGGTCGGTGGCGCAGAACGAGCCCTTGCCGGGCTTGTCGATGACCGGCTCGCCGGGGAGCGGCGCCAGTTCCGGGATGATCTCCCAGCCGGGCTCCCCCCGCACCAGCACCCGGCCGCAGGGGCCGGGATCGCCGATGCCGGCACCGATCCGGCGCGAGCGCCAGCGCTTGTTCGCCGGCAGGTCGGCGAGGTCAGGCCGGTGGCCCTCCCGGGTGTGGATGACAGTGTAGCCCGTCTCCCGCGCGGCCGCGAGCAGCCGGCCGATCGGCCCGATCGGGGCGCGGGTCAGGCCGAGATCGTACCCCATGGCATCGACATAGCCGCCCTTGCCGCAGAAATCGGTCTGCATGTCGATGATGACGAGGGCGGTGTTGCTGGCTGAGAGGCTGCCGTCGAAGGGCCAGGGATAGGGCTCGGCGGCGACGAAGGTGCCGGTGGAGGGGGCTTCCGCGCTGTCCGTGGCGATGCTCATGCGGCCTCCGCGATCTTGGTGCCGGGACGATTTTGCAGTAACACTATGGTTGTGACGACGCGATTCGAATGGGACCCGGTCAAGTCCGCATCGAACCTCCGAAAGCACGGCGTGAGCTTCGAGGAAGCGGCGCGCGTGTTCAGAGACGATCGAGATCATCCGCATCATTTCCGCACGACGCGCCGGACGGGCCGAGCGAAAGCGATATGCGAACGAAGCACTCTAGCGTCACGATCGATGCCGCCGATCTGCCGCCGCTCACGGCGGAGCAGAAGGCCCGGCTCGAAGCCTTGGCCGCGCGGCCCGACGACGAGATCGACTACAGTGAGATCCCGCCGCTCTCGGATGCGTTCTGGGCCGATGCGGTGCGGGGTCGATACGATCGGCCGACGAAGACGTCGACGACGGTCCGTATCGATTCCGACGTGCTGGCCTGGCTGCGAGCGCAAGGGCGCGGCTACCAGACCCGCATCAATGCGATCCTGCGCCGCGAGATGCTGGCGGCACTGAAGCGGGAAGAGTGACGCACCGCTCACTCCGCCGCCTCCTTCGCGCCCGCCGCCGCCCCGGGCCGGTAGCTCCGCGTCGGCGCCGGGATCCCGCAGGAGGTGCCGTCGGTGATCCTGACTTCCGCCTCCCAGGGCAGCCGGTAGCGGCCGGCGGCGAGGTCGTGCATGTAGGTGTAGGGGCAGTCGCCGGCGCCGCCCTTCACGGCGGCGTAGCCGCGATGGCCGAGCTGGTAGATGTTGTTCTCGACCCCCCAGTGCCGGCGCGCCTCGCGGACGAGATCGGGCCGCACCTCGGCGGTGATGATCTCGTCGGGCCGGCCGGAGGTGCCGTGGGCGATGATCGTGCCGTCGAAATTGACGACCATGCCCTCGCCCATCGAATCGAAGGTGCCGTCCGAGCCGCACATGCAGACGTTCGCGGTCACCATCAGGTTGCAGAAGGCGTTGGACTGGTTGGTGAATCGCCAGGCCTCGCGGATCGGCGCGGTGTAGCCCGCGGTGCGCAGCATGATCTCGGCGCCCTTGTAGGCGCATTCGCGCGCCATCTCGGGGAACATGCCGTCGTGGCAGATGATGAGGGCGAGCTTGGCCCCTTTGGGCCCGTCGATCACCGGGATGCCGGTGTCGCCCGGCTCCCACGGCTCGACCGGCACCCAAGGGTGCATCTTGCGGTAATAGAGCCGCAGCTTGCCCGTGTCGTCGATGATCAGGCCGACGTTATAGGGATTGCCGTCGGGATTGTACTCCATGATGGAGAAGCAGCCCCAGATCCGGTTGTCGAGGCAGGCCTGTTTGAACGCCGCGACCTCCGGCCCGTCGAGGCGGCACATAATCTCGGGATTGGTGTCCATCGAGAGGCCGTGCAGGGCGTATTCGGGGAAGACCACGAGGTCCATCCCGGCGAGGTTTCCCCGCGCCTTGCCCACCATCGCGACGATGCGGGCGGTCTGGGCCGCGAGGTCGGCCGGGGTCGCGACGACCGGCAATTGCAGCTGCACGAGGCCGATGACGACGCCGTCCGGCGCCTTGTTCAATCCGCCGAGGCCATTCATGCGGTACTCCTTTTCCTTTGCGCTCCTGCATCGCCATGGCGATGCAGGAGCGTTCGGCGCATCGGCGCCGGCGCCCGGTCGGGCTTGCCCGGCGCGGTCGACCGAAGCCGTTCGACAACGCCGCGAATTGCGTTCAACGCGACAGGCCGAGCTCGCCCGGCGCGCCCGCCAGCGCCCGGTCGGGCGAGGAGGTGGCGACGAGGAGCCCGAGGGTGAGGACGTAGGGGGCGGCGTAGAACAGGTAGTAGCCCGAGGAGACGCCGACCGATTGCAGGGCGGGGCCCAGGGCGCCGGCGCCGCCGAACAGGAGCGCCGCGCCGAAGCAGGCGAGCGGATTCCACCGGGCGAAGATGACGAGCGCCACCGCCATCAGCCCCTGGCCCGACGAGATGCCCTCGTTCCACGAGCCCGGATAATACAGCGACAGGTAGGCGCCGCCGATGCCCGCGAGCACGCCCCCCGCCATGGTGGCGAGCACCCGCACCCGCGTGACGGAGGTGCCCATGGCCCGCGCCGCCTCGGCGCTGTCGCCGACGACCCGGACCACCAGGCCCGCCTTGGTGTGGCGGAACGCCCACCACAGCACGACGCTCAAGGCGGCGCCGACGAGGAATAGCACGTTGACCCGCAAGGCCGCCTGGACCTGTGGCAGGTCCGACCAGAACCCGAACGGAATCGACGGCAGGGGCGGCGCCGAGGGCTGGATGAAGGGCTTGCCGAGGAAGAAGGCGAGGCCGAGGCCGAACAGCATCAGGGCGATGCCGACCGCGACGTCGTTGACCCGCGGCAGCGAGCAGATCACCCCGTGCAGGAGGCCGAAGCCGGCGCCGGCCAGGCCCGCCGCCGCGACGCCGGCCCAGGGCGAGCCGGTGAGGAATGCGGTGGCGTAGGCCGCCATCGCCCCGAAGACCAGGGTGCCCTCCAGGCCGAGATTGATCCGCCCGGCCCGCTCGGTGATCGTCTCGCCGAGGCTGACGAACAGGAACGGGGTCGAGACGCGGATCGCGCCGCCGATCACCGCGAGCGGCACCGTCCAGAGGCCGAGATCCTGGCTCATGTCGCGGAGGCCTTCCTGGACGCCCAGAGATGCGGGCTGAAGATCTTGAAGCGCCCATAGGCCGTCTCGCCGACCAGCAGGCAGAGGAAGAGGAGGCCCTCCAGCACCAGGATCGTGGCGTCGGGCAATTGCATCCGGCGCTGGATCAGCCCGCCCGACGCCTCCAGGCCGCCCAGCGCCAGCGCCACCGGCGGGATCGCCAGCGGGTTGTGGCGGGCGAGGAAGGCGACCAGGATGCCGGTGAAGCCGTAGCCGGCGGCGAGCGTCGCGTTGGCGTTGCCCTGAACCGCCGCGACCTCGAAGAAGCCGGCGAGCGCAGCAGCGGCGCCGCCCAGCGCCGTGAAGCCGACGATCAGGCGGCGCACCGGCAGGCCCTGGATCTGCGCCGCCCGCACGTTGCCGCCGGCGATCCGGACGGAGAAGCCCAGCGTCGTGCGGTCCATCAGCAGCCAGGCGGCGAGGCAGGCTACGACGCCGGCACCGAGCCCCCAATGCACGCCGATTCCCGGCATGGCCCCGAGCATGTTGGCCTCGCCGACCGGCAGGGTCGAGGGCTTGTTGAGGCTCGTCGGATCGCGCAGCGGCCCCTCGATCAGGTGGTTGGCGAGCGCGATCGCGATGTAGGACATCAGCAGGCTGGCGATCGTCGCGTCGACGCCGCGATAGGCCTTGAGCGCCCCGACCGCGCCGATCCAGGCGGCCCCCGCCAGCATCGCGGCGAGAGCCATCGCGGCGATGACCAAGGGCGCCGGTGCGCCCGAGAGGGGAGGGGCCGCGACAGCCGCCGCGAGGCCGCCGAGCACGATCGCCCCCTCGCCGCCGATCACCACCAGCCCGAGCCGGGCGGGCAGCGCGACGCAGAGGCCCGCGAAGAGCAGCGGCGCGGCGCGCTGGAGGCTGTTCTGCCACGCGAAGGCCGAGCCGAAGCCGCCGCGCCAGACGAGATCGACCAGGGCGGCCGGAGACTTGCCGAGGGTGACGAGGAACAGGCTGAACAGGGCGAGCCCGACCAGCACCGCGCCGAGCGGGATCGCCACCGCCTCGGCGCGCCGGGCGAGCCAGGCCAGGGCCCGGATCGCGGGCGCGTGCCGCGTCTCGGCGGCCGTCATGCCCGATGGGGCGGCATCGGCGACCATGGGGGGAACCCTCCGGTACCGCGGCTCACACCGCCCCCTTCACCCCGGCGACGAGATAATTCGTGCCCTCGAGTTCGATCGCGTTCTCGGGCAGCGCCTTGCCGGCGGCGAGCACCTCCTTGCCGGTATTGTCCTTGAGCGGTCCCTTGATGATCTCGTAGCCGCCCTTCATCATCTCGGCCTTGACCGCATCGGCGTTGCGCCGCGCCCCGTCGCTCACCGCCGGCCCGTAGGGGCTCATCTTGACGAAGCCGTCGGCGAGCCCGCCACGCAAGAAGTTCGGCGGGCTGCGGCCGGCCTGCACGTCGGCGACGAAGCTCTTGTAGATCGGCAGCCAGTCCCACTCGGCCCCGGTGAGGTAGGTCTTGGGGGCGAGCGGCGACTGGTCGACGTGGTAGCCGCACACGAAGGCGCCGCGGCGGGCGGCGGTCTCGACCGTGACCTTCGGGCTGTCGACGTGGCAGGTGATCACGTCGGCGCCGCCGTCGATCAGCGCGTTGGTGGCCTCGGCCTCCTTGACGGCGAGCGACCATTCACCGGTAAAGATCACCTGGCAGGTGATTCCCGGATCGACGCTCTGCGCGCCGAGCAGGAAGGCGTTGACGTTGTTGAGGACCTGCGGGATGGGCTTGGCCGCCACGAAGCCGATCTTCTTCGACTTCGTGGTGTGGCCGGCCACGATGCCGTTCAGGTACTGGCCCTGCGCGATGTAGCCGAAATAGGATCCGGCATTCTTCGGGTCCTTCTCGGTCCACAGCCCGCCGCAATGCCGGAACTGCACCTTCGGGTTCTTCTTCGCCTCGGCGACCACGAAGGGGTTGAAGTAGCCGAACGAGGTCGGGAACAGCAGGCCGGCCCCGTCGAGATTGATCATGCTCTCCATGGTCTTCTCGACGGCGTTGGTCTCGGGCACCCGCTCCTCCTCGATCACCTCGAGGCCGGGCAGGCCCTTGAGCGCCTTGGCGGCGACCGCGTGGGCCTGGTTGTAGCCGTAATCGTCCTTCGGCCCGACATAGATGAACCCGACCGTCAGGGGCCCGGCGGCCCGCGCCCGCCCGGGCAGGCCGGCGAGGCCGATTGCGGCCGCGCCGCCGAGAAGATGCCGCCGGGTGAGATCAGTCTTCGTCACAGCGTCGCGCTCCGCCGGCAAGAAATCCGTGCGGACCGAAGACTAGAACCAGGTGTTCCGGCGGCGAAGCATGGAATTTCGGCACCGCGCCGCCGCCGCCGCGCTCGGGCGGGCGAAGGATTCGGACGCCCTCGCCCAAATTCGCATCCTTGTATGCACAATCGCGCGCCAGGCCTCGCGGGTCCGGACGGGTTTCGCGCTGGATACCCGGGGGCCATAGCGGTTCGCAGGATGGCCTTCCGCGGCATCGCCATGTATGCACGGCGGTGGCTGCGGAACCCGGCTCGCGCAGCCGGAGGAGGCGGCCGCGCCGGACCCCGATGTCGGGGATCGTGTCATCGTGAGGAGGGCGTCCGTTCCCGTGGCCGTCTCGAAGACCCGCGCCGACCTCCTGTCCGAGCGCATCGCCGACGAGATCCTGGCCGGCATCCTGCCGCCGGGGATGCATCTCGACGAGCAGGTGCTGGCCCGGCGCTTCGGGGTGTCGCGCACGCCGGTGCGCGACGCGCTGCGCCTGCTCAGCGGGACCGGGCTGATCGACATCCGCCCGCGGCTCGGGGCTACCGTCCGGACGGTGACGACCGAGGAGCTCGACACCCTGTTCGTCGCCATGGGGGAGATCGAGGCGAGCTGCGCCCGCCTCGCGACGCTCTGCATGACCCGGCCCGAGCGGGCGGCTTTGCGCGCCCATCACGAGGCGATGGCGGGGCTCGCCGCCGCCGGCGACCGCGAGGCCTATGTCGAGGCGAATCTCGAGTTCCACGGCCTCATCTACGCGGGCGCCCACAACCCGCCGATCGAGGAGGTCGCCCGGGCCCTGCGGCGGCGGCTGATGCCCTACCGGCGCGCGCAGTTCCAGGCGCCGGGGCGGCTCGCCCGCTCGCATGCCGAGCACGACCTCGTGGTCCGCGCGGTCCTCGCCCGCGACGCCGCCGGGGCCAATGCGGCGATGCTCGTCCATATGAGCGTGGTCGAGGACGTGGTCGTCGACATGACGGGGGCGAGCCAGCGCGAGGCCCCGTGGCCCAGTGACCCGCCTCCCGGGAGGCGCGGGGCGCCGCGCCGGGACGACGGCCCGCCCGATGCGCGCCCTGCCCGAAACTCGCGCAACGCCGCGCGCCGATGAGGCAGGCGCTTTTGCTTGCGTGCATACATGATGGCGGCGAGACGCCTCGAGGACATCCCATGCCGCGCATCCTCACCATCCCCGCCGAGCCCGGACCGCTGACGATCGACCTCGACGCCACGGCCCTCGTCATCATCGACATGCAGCGCGACTTCCTGGAGCCCGGCGGCTTCGGCGAGAGCCTCGGCAACGACGTGTCGCTCCTCGCCGCGGCCGTGCCGCCGTGCCGGGCGCTGCTGGCGGCGGCGCGGGATGCCGGCCTCCTCGTCGTCCATACCCGCGAGGGCCACGCGCCGGACCTGTCCGACGCGCCGCCCGCCAAGGTCGCCCGCGGCGCCCCGCGCGCCCGGATCGGCGAGCCCGGCCCGATGGGCCGGATTCTGATCCGGGGCGAGGCCGGGCACGACATCGTCCCCGATCTCGCGCCCGCCCCCGGCGAGATCGTGATCGACAAGCCCGGCAAGGGCGCGTTCTACGCCACCGGTCTCGGGGCGGTGCTGGCGGAGCACGGCATCGCGAACCTGATCGTCTGCGGCGTCACCACCGAGGTGTGCGTCCACACAACGGTGCGCGAGGCCAACGACCGCGGCTATCGCTGCCTCGTCGTGTCGGATGCCTGCGGCTCGTACATCCCGGCCTTCCACGCGGCGGGCCTCGCGATGATCGTCGCGCAGGGCGGCATCTTCGGCTGGGTGGCGCCGAGCGCCGTCGTGCTTCCGGTCGTCGCACGGGTGGGCAAGCCGTAGCCGGGGGGCACAGCCGCGCGGCCGGGGTGCCCCGACGCCGCCTCCGAGGCCTGAAAAATCTGGGGTCGATGAAACATTGGGCCGAGCAAAACCCGGGTCAGTAAAATTTGCCGTTCGGCGACCGTTCTTGCTTCGATGAAGGTAGGAGCCGCGGCACACTCCTTGCGTGACTTTCCTGTGCCGTCGGGGCGGGGCGAGGACACCGTGCGACCCGCTCCCGCGCAGCCGCCGCCGATTGCGGGCCGGCCGATGCCGCCTCAGGAAGCGACGGTGTCGGCGGACCGGGACGTGCATCGCGCTCGGGGGGCCGGTGTCTCGGGGCCCGGTGTCTCGTGTCTTCCGAGACGAAGGAGATGCGATCAGATGACGGCTGTCGATCGGAGGGACGAGATCGTGAACAGGCGGGATATCCTTGTCGGCGGCGTCGCTTCCCTGGCCGCCGGCCTGACCGGCATGGGCACGGCCCGGGCGGCGGGGGAGGTGCTGATCGGTGCCGTCTACCCGATGTCCGGGTCGAGCGCTCAGGTCGGGGTCGATGGCCGCCACGCCCTCGAGACCGCGATCGAGATCGTCAACGGCGTCCACGACCTCGACCTGCCGGGCGCCCGCACGGCCGGGCTCGCCGGTCTCGGCGGCGCGAAGATCCGCCTGGTCATGGCCGATCACCAGGGCGATCCGCAGAAGGGCCGCTCGGAAGCCGAGCGCCTCATCACGCAGGACAAGGTCGTCGGCGTCGTCGGCACCTATCATTCCTCGGTCGCCGCGACGGTGAGCGTCACCTGCGAGCGCTACGGCGTGCCCTTCGTCGCCGCCGACAGCTCGTCGCCGAGCCTGCATCGACGCAATCTGAAGTATTTTTTCCGCCCCGCCGCCCACGACGAGATGTTCTCCGTCGCCATCTTCGATTTCCTCGATGCCCAGAAGAAGGCCGGGCAGACGATCGAGACGGTCGCCCTGTTCTACGAAGACACGATCTTCGGGACCGATTCGTCCAACGTGCAGCGCAAGCTGGCGAAGGAGCGCGGCTACAAGGTCGCGGCCGACGTCAAGTACCGCGCAAGCTCGCCGTCCCTGACCGCCGAGGTCCAGCAGCTCAAGAGCGCCGACGCCGACGTGCTGCTGCCGTCCAGCTACACGACGGACGCCATCCTTCTCGTCAAGACCATGGCGGAACTCGGATACAGGCCGCGCAACATCATCGCGCAGGCGGCCGGGTTCGCCGAGAAGGCGACGTTCGACAGTGTCGGCGACAAGCTCAACGGCCTCATCAGCCGCGCGTCCTTCGCCCTCGACCTGGCCGCGAAACGCCCCGCCATCGGCGCGGTGAACGGCATGTACAAGGCCCGCGCCGGCCGGGACCTCAACGACAACACGTCCCGGCTCGTCGAAGCGATGCTGGTGATGGCGGATGCGGTCGACCGGGCCAAGTCCACCGACGGCGCGAAGATCCGCGACGCCCTGATGGCGACGGACACGCCGGCCGAGCAGACCATCATGCCCTGGCGGGGCATCAAGTTCGGGCCCGATGGGCAGAATACCCTGTGCGATCCGGTCCTCATCCAGTACCAGGACGGCCAATTCGTGACCGTCTTCCCGAAGGAGTTTGCATCATCCCGCCTGCTGTGGCCGATGAACGCCTAGAGCATTTTCCGACGAAGTGGAAACCGGTTCGTCGCAGAGAATGCGTCAAAACAAAGTCCTGGAGAGCTTCGCGATGGCAACGCGATCGTGAGGCGCTCTAGGGCCGATCGATCATCTTTCCGGAAGACGATCCTTCCTCGGCCGAGAGGGACCGGAGATCGTTGCGACGGGCTCCGGTTCCGGGGCTTGCTCGGCCGGCAGGCAAGGGCAATGCGTCGTCGAAATCCAGAGTTGTGGCGCGAGCAGTCGAAAAATAGTGCTCTGGTGCGCGAAACCGGACGACTTGTGCAAGGATCGGGGCTGGTTTTTCTTACGAAAGGCATCAGAAGGCATTTATAAATCTCTTTTACCGTAATATTATGCCGATATTATGTTTGTCTGCACGAGATCGGCTTCGCAGAAAAATTTTCCCTTCCCATCCGCAACCTTATCCTGAGATGCGGGCGATCGAAGGTCGCTGAGCCTCGAAGGAGGGATCCAGAAGTCTCGCGATCCCTGGAGCCCTCCTTCGAGGTCCGTCGATTTTCCATCGACTGCCGCGCCTGACCGGTCCGGTCGTCGACGAGGGTCGTCGTTGATCCAGCGCAACGTGCCCCCGGGCCGGGCTGCCAGACTCGCTCGCAGACTCAACTTGGCGTTGGACACGGGCGGGGCGGCCATGATCGAGAACCTGCGGACCATCCTGATCGCCCTGACGGAGCGGCTCGGCGACGAGATGCCGTCCAGCGCGCTCGCCTACGGCCTGTCGCTGGCGGAGCGCGCGCAGGCGCGGGTGACGGTCCAGGCGGTCTCGGTCCGGCTGGTCCTGCCGCATGCCTGGATCAGCCGCTTCGTCGGCATGGTCGTTGCCGCCGAGAACCGGCGGCTGCGGGAGCTGGCGCAGGAGGTGGCCGAGCGGGCCTGGGGCGACGCGGCCGCCGCCGGCATCCTGTGCAGAGCGGAGGCCGAGCACCTGTCCTACGACCGCCTGCTCGCGCGCTTCGCGGGTGAGGGGCGGCTGCACGACCTCGCGGTGATCGACGCCGAGCCGCGGGCGCTGACGGGGGATCGCGGCCTGATCGAGACCCTCCTGTTCGAGAGCGGACGCCCGCTGATCGTCGTCCCGCCGGGCTGCGCGACGTTCACGGTGCGCCGCATCCTGGTCGCCTGGGACGGCAGCGCCCAGGCGGCCCGCGCCCTGCGCGACGCCCTGCCGTTCCTGCGACAGGCCGACATCGTCGAGATCGTCGCGGTGACCGGCGAGAAGGATCTGTCCGGCTCGGTCCCGGGGGTCGAGGCGGCGCCGGGCCTGGCGCATCACGGCGTCGCCGTGACCGTTACCGATCTGCCGGCCGCGGATGGCGATGTCGCCGGGACCTTGCGCCGCCACGCGACCGCGACCGGGGCGGACATGGTCGTGATGGGCGCCTTCGTCCACTCCCTCCTGCGCGAGACGGTGCTCGGCGGGGTGACGCAGGAGATGCTGCGCGCCTGCCCCGTCCCGCTCCTGATGGCGCATTGAGCCGGATCGGACTCCAGACGATCGACGGACGCGCCGCCGGACGGACCCGTCCGGCGGCGCGTCGGCGTCACAGGCCGGCCGGGAAGGTCTCCGGAACCTCGCCGGGCTCCCAGGCGGCACCGGCGTCCAGGGGCTCGACCGCCCGGGTCTCGTCGAGATGCACCACCGCCTCGAACTGGTCGGGCAGGCGAGCCCGGAGGTAATGGCTCTCCCGCTCCGTGTCGGGTCGGTAGATCACCCCGATCGCCCGCTGGAGCCGGCCCTCGCGCAGGGCCTGCGCAGCCCGCGTCCCGGGCGCCGGGATCAGGCAGAAGCGGCCGAGGCCGAGGGCGTGGAACAGGGCCTCGTGGCTGCCGGGCAGGGCCGGGCGGACCCGCTTGCGCTCGACCGGCGCGCCCCAGTCCGCGGCGGCCGCGACGGTGCCGGAATGGGTGGTGAAGCCGATCCGCACCACGGCGCGGCCGTGGCGCTCGTGCAGGATCTGGCCGAGGTTGATCTCGCCGCGCTCGCCCATCCCCGTCGCGCGCGCATCGCCGAGATGCGAATTGTGGGCCCAGACCGCGACCTTCGTGGCGCGGCCCGTGCGGCCGAGATGCGCGACGAGCGCCCCGACGCAGTCGGCCATGTGGGTGTCGCGCAGGTTCCAGGACGAGACCTCGCGCAGGAACATCGTCCGGTAATACTCCTCGGCGGTCCGGACCACGCCTGCGTTCTGCTCGGCGCAGAACAGCTCGTCGCGCTCGGTGCTGCCGGTCCAGGCCAGGCTGTCGGCGGCCCGGCGCCGCAGCGCCGCGAGCTGCGCGACCGCTTGCGCCTCGCAGGAGGGTGCGAGCGCCATGCCGGTCATGAAGCCGTAGACCTGGCTGTCGTCGCCGAACCGGTCGAAGCAGGCATAGCGGTCGCGGGCCTTCGCCGCCGCCGCCGGATCGATCGCGTCGAGATAGGCCAGCACCGCCTTCATCGAGGCGTGTAGGCTGTAGAGGTCGATGCCGTAGACGCCGACCCGGCTTCCCTCCGGCTGCGTCGCGTTGTGACGGTGCAGCCACTCGACGAAGGCGGCCATCTCGGTGTTGCGCCAGAGCCAGGTCGGGAAGCGGCGAAAGCCCGAGAGCGCCTCGACCGCGTCGAGATCCTCGCTCTCGCCGCGCACGTAGCGGTTGACCCGCCAGGCGTCGGGCCAGTCGGCCTCGATCGCGACGGCCCCGAAGCCTTTCTCGCGGATCAGGCGCTTCGTGATCTCGGCCCGCTCACGGTAGAAATCCTGCGTGCCGTGCGTCGCCTCGCCGAGGAGGACCAGCCGCGCCTCGCCGATCATCGCCATCAGAGGATCGTAGTCGCGGGCCTCGCCGGTCAGGCGGATCGCCTCCTGCCGCAGGAGGGCGAGGATGTCGCGATCCTCCGCCGGGACCGGGTCGCCGTCGGGCGCCGCGCCCTCGTCGCCGAGGAGCCGCCGGACCTCGGCGTCGCTCGTCTGGGTAAAATCCGCGTAGGCCGCACCGACGAAGTGGAATGGCTCGGGGCTGTCGACGCAGACCACGACGTCGGCCTCGCCCTTGAGCCGCGCCAGCGTCTCGCGCGAGGCCGTCGGCACCGCGACGACGAGATGGGCCGGCCGGCGCAAGCGCAGAGCCTCGATCGCCGCCAGCATCGTGGCGCCGGTCGCGAGCCCGTCGTCGACGAGGATCACCGTGCGGCCGCGCAGGTCGGCCGGCGCCCGGCCGCCCCGGTAGAGGCGCTCGCGCCGCTCCAACTCGCGCTGCTCGCGCGCCGCCACGGCATCGATCGCGTAAGGAGGGATCCGCAGAGCCGCGACGAGGTCGGCGTTGAGCGTGCGGATGCCGCCGCTCGCGATCGCCCCCATGGCGAGTTCCTCGTTGCCGGGCACGCCGAGCTTGCGCACCACGAACACGTCGAGGGGCGCATGCAGCGCGCGGGCGACCTCGGCCGCGACCGGGACGCCGCCGCGCGGCAGCGCCAGGACGCTCACGTCCGGGTCGGCGGCGTAGGCCGACAGCCGGCCGGCGAGGGCGCGGCCCGCATCGGCACGATCCTGAAAGACGGGTTTGCGCATGCCTGCCTCCAGCCTGACATCGCGGTCGGGCTCCCGCCCGCACGGGCCACATTCTCGGGCCAACTCGCGTCGGGCGGACAGCCTGGCTGCATGGTCCCGGAATGACGTGGTGCGGGTCGATCTTGAACCGGTCCGGGTCTTTGGTCCAGGCCTGACGGATGGTCTGGAACGGGGTCCTCCAGCGCAGCGCCTCGAAGTGTCCGGCGAAGTTGCAGGCTGCCCCGCCGCCCCGGCTCGACACGCCCGCTCCTGTGCTCGCGCACGTCACGATCGCGCGGCAATCGCGAAGCTCTCTGGATCCTTGATTTGTCCGCATTTTCTTCGACGAACCGGCATTTGTTTCGTCAGGCAATGCGCCAGCCGCGAAATCTCGCCCCAACCCGACAGGCTGCGAGCGGACCGCTCGAACCCGCGTCGTCCCAAGTCGGCATTCTCCCAAGTCGGCATTCTCCCAAGTCGGCATTCTCCCAAGTCGGCATTCTCCCAAGTCGACATTCTCCCAAGTCGGCATCACGCGGTGGCGTTCGCGAGATGGTCCGATACGGTCGAGATGAATGCACGAAGACGCTGAAGACGCCGCAGGTCCCGGTGATATCCCATCCAGATGTCGCGTGCCGGCGGCGGCGTCGGCATCTCCAGGTTGCGGGGACCCGGAATCTGATCGCCGACCACCCGGGGCAGGACGGCGATGCCGACGCCTTGCCGGCACATGCGCCCCTGAACGTTGCGGTTGTTCGATCGCAGGACCGGCTTCGCGTTGGGGAAACTCTCGGTGAGCCATGCGATGTCGGGGAAGTGGCCCGTGGACGTGTCGTGGGTGATCAGCCGAAAACCGGTCCCGTCGCCATATTGGGGGTCGGCCGCCTCCTCGGCGATGTAGACACCGTATTCGAGCCTGAACAGCCGCCGCTGAACGACATCGGCCGTATCGAACGGAACGATCCGAAAAGCGACGTCGGCCTCCCGCTGGGCAAGGTTGAACAGGCGCGTGCCGGTCAGGATCTCGACGTCGACATTGGGGTAGGCCTTCGAGAAATCCGCCAGGATGGGAGGGAGGACATAGGCCCCGAACCAGTCCGCCGACGAAATCCGCAGACTGCCTTTGAGGTTCTGCTCCTGCCCCGCGAGCCGGCGCTCCATGGCCAGGGCTCCCTCTTCCATCTGCTCGGCCAGCGCGATGATCCCGTGACCCTCGTCGGTCAGTACGAGACCGTCCGCCGTGCGCTGGAAGAGCGTGTGACCGATCGCCTGCTCGAATGCGCGAAGGCGCCGGCCCACGGTCGGATGGCTCGTCTGGAGAGAACGCGCGGCGCCGCCGAGCGTGCCGGATCGCGCGACGGCAAGAAAGATTCTGACGTCGCTCCATTCCATCGCGACCACCCGCACAAAAATGAACGGCGAGAGTACAATGATGTCAGTTTCAGTACAAATCCGATCATCTAGATTGCCGCCATCGCCGGACGACGCGTCCTGTCTTGGATCGTCCGGCCCATGAGGACGGCCGCTCGGGCTCCACCCGAACGACGGGAGACGGACCATGCAGATCGGATTCATCGGCCTCGGCAGCATGGGCTCGGTCATGGCCATCAACCTGGTGAATGCCGGCCATGACGTGCGGGCCTGGAACCGGAGCAAGGTCGCGAAGGACAGCGTTCCCGGGGTCACGCTGGTCGAACGCGCGGCGGATGCATTCGAGGCGGACGCCGTCTTCACGATGCTGTCCGACGACACGGCCATTCGGGAAGTAATCATTGACGCCGGCCTGCTGGCGAGTGCGCAACCGAGAATCATCCATGTCGTCACATCGACGATCTCGGTCGCTTTCGCACGGGAACTGGAACGCCTGCACGACGAGGCGGGCCTCGGCTACGTGTCCGCACCGGTCCTCGGTCGACCGACCGTCGCGGCGAGCGGTCAGCTCAACATCCTGGCGGCCGGGAAGGCCGATGCCGTTGCGGCGATCGAGCCGCTGCTCGCCCCCCTCGGCAAGAAGGTCTGGAAGCTGGGGGAGAACCCCGCTCGGGCGAATGCGGCAAAGCTCGCCTGCAACATGATGATCGCCATGGCGATCGCGGCGATCGCGGCGATGGCCGAGGGCGTCGTGCTGACCGAGAGCGTCGGCCTCGACCGTGCGGATTTCTTCGACCTCATCCTGGGCACCCTGTTCTCGGGCCGCGCCTACGAGAGCTACAGCGCGCAGATCACCGAACGATCCTTCGAGCCGGGTTTCAAAGCCAAGCTCGCCCTCAAGGACATGCGCCTGGCGATCGCGGCCGGCGACGAGATCGGACGCAGGCTTGTGCTGCTCGAAGCCGTCCACGACGGGCTCGGCCGAGCCGTCTCGGCAGGCCTCGGGGACAAGGACTGGTCGATCATGGCCGACATGACGGTTCGCGGCGGCTTCGAAGAATACGACGGCAACCAGACCGGCGATCCCGACAAGGCCATCGCGGTGATCCTGCGGGCGGTCGACGCCGACGACGCTCCGCTTCATCTGCCGCTCGGCCCGATCGCGCATGCGATCGCCGAGCGGAAGCTGGCGGCGTTTCGCAGCGATATCGATGCCTGGCGCGAACTCTCGATCGCCACGGATTTCGATCGGCCCTGAGCGCCGGCCGCCAGCGCCGTACTATCCCCACCATCCGACCGGAGTGCGATCATGATCGCAGCTTTGCAGGGATTTACCCAGCAACTCGTGCCCGTGAACGGCATCAGGCTCAACGCCGTCACCGGAGGCGCCGGCCCGCCGGTCCTCCTGCTTCACGGCTGGCCTGAAACCTGGTGGGAATGGCACCATGTGATGCCGCTGCTGGCGGCGCATTTCAGCGTGGTGGCCATCGATCTGCGCGGCGCGGGCTTCTCCGACTGTCCGCCCGACGGCTACGACAAGGCAACGATGGCGCGCGATGCGCATGAGGTCATGGTCGCCCTCGGGCACCAGCGCTACGCGGTGTGCGGGCACGACATCGGCGGCATGGTGGCGCTGCCGCAGGCGACGACCTACCGGGAGGCGGTCACGCATCTGGCCGTGCTCGACGTGCCGCTTCCCGGCTGGACCGGATGGGAGGCGACCACCGCGAGGCTCTGGCATTTCGGTTTCCATATGAACCGGGATCTGCCCGAGCGCCTGATCCACGGTCGCGAGTACGACTATGTTTCGACGTTCATGGCCGAGCGGTTCTACGATCACGGCACCTTCGATCCGGCGGACATCGAGATTTACGCCAGGGCGATGGTGCTTCCCGGCCGCACGCGCGGCGGCATGGAATGGTATCGCACCCTCGCCGTCGATCATGCGGCGGCCCTCGAATACAAGAAGCAACCGCTCACGATACCGGTGCTTGGCCTGGGCGGAGACCAGCGGTTCGGGGCGCAGATGGTACCGATGCTGCGAGAATTCGCCGGCAACGTCACGGGCGGTTCGATTGCACGATGCGGCCACTATGTCGCCGACGAGCGGCCGCACGACGTCGCGGCCGCTCTGATCGCGTTCCTCGAGACCGACTGAGGACCGGCGCCCGCGAGAGAGTGCGGGCCCGAGCCGGTCGCGACCCTCCGGGCAAGGCCCGGTCGACGGGTCGCGAAGGATCCAGTCAAGACAAGGAGACCGTCATGTCCGCATCCGTCATTCGCGGCGTCAATCATATCGGCATCACGGTGCCCGACATCGAGGCGGCGCAATCGTTCCTGGTGGAAGCCTTCGGCGGCCAGGTGATCTACCAGTCCTTCGGACCGCAGGATCCGCCGCGACAGGGGCCCGAATTCGAGCGGGCGGTCGGCGCGTTCCCCGGAACGGTCGTTCGTGCCCAGGCGATGGTCAAGATCGGCACCGGGGCCGACATCGAGCTGTTCGAGATGCACGGCCCCGAACAGGCCGAGCCGGTCCGCGCCAGCGACTTCGGCATCACGCATTTCGCGCTCTACACCGACGACATCGAGGCGTCGGTCGCGCGCTTCGAGAGGGCTGGCGGCACGCCCCTGACCGCGCCGCGCGCCATTCCTTACGCGACTGAAAAAGGTCCGGGAAACAAGGTCTGCTACTGCCGGATGCCCTGGGGCACGACGATGGAATTCATCACCACACCCGACCGCATGGGCTATCGTGACCAGACGGATCTGCGGAGGTGGCAGGACGGGGACTGATACGGTTTTCCGATTGATCGCTTCGCGATGCGGAAACCGGCTTCGCTCACGCGCCGCGCGGGCTGCTGATACGGCGTCCGGAAGGAATCCGCCGGAAGCCGTATCGCCAGGGCGCGAGAAGGACGTCGCGTCAGTCCACCACCGCGCGACGTAGGTGCGTTGCCCATCACCCGGGGCCTGTTTGATTGGTTTGTACAGAGTCTGAGCCCGCCGTGTCATTCGGGGCTCCGCCGCGCGGCCCCGGAACGACGAGGAGGGTATGAAGACCGTTGATCAGGTCAAACACGCTCTTATGCCAACAACCCCAAGATGCTGACGCATCGATTCGATCTCGGGCAGGCCCGAGATCGACGGGGCCGTCGATCCATCTCGAATCTTCGATCCCAAGCCCTGAAGTCCGGGACCTCGGGCTTGGCGACAATTCGCGAACGGAACCGGAGGTCGTTTTCAACGACCGTTGGTCTTACAGGAACCCGATCGAGAACCACGGCACGAAGGTCAGGACCAGGAGGCCGAGGAACAGCGCGCCGAGATAGATCCAGATCCGGCGCATCCCTGCCTCGGGCGGAACCCCGCCGATGATGCAGGCGGCGTAATAGCAGAGGCCGAAGGGTGGGGCGAACAGGCCGAGGCCCATCGCCAGGATCACGATCATGCTGTAGTGGACTTCGTGGATCCCGAACTGGTGCGCGATCGGGAACAGCAGCGGGCCGAACAGCACGATTGCCGGGATACCTTCGAGCAAGCTTCCGAGCACGATGAAGGCCACGACCGAGATCAGGAGGAACCCGGTCTTGCCGCCCGGCACCGCCGCCATCGCCCGGGCGAGATCGTGCGAGAAGCCCGACTGGGTCAGCGCCCAGGCCATCGCGCTCGCCGCTCCGACGATGAACAGGATCGCTCCGGAGAGCGAGGCGGTCCGTGCCAGTATCGGGACGACGTCCCGAGCTTTCAGCCCGCCTCGATAGATCACGAGGCCGAGCACCAACGAGTAGACGATCCCGATGGTCGAGACCTCGGTGGCGGTGGCGACGCCCTCCACCACCGCGGTGCGGATCAGGAACGGGAGCAATATGGCCGGAAGCGCGACGATCAGGGTCTTGCCCACCACCGACATCGGCGCGCGCGGAATCGCGACCGCGTCCTCCTCGCGACCGGCGCGGTAGCGGGCCACGGCTGCCAGCACCAGGGCGAGCACCAGGGCCGGCAGGATCCCGGCGGTGAACAGGGCGGCGATCGACACGCCGGTGGCCGACGCGATGGCGATCAGCACGATGGAGGGCGGGATCGTCTCGCTCATCGCCCCCGAGGCGGCGAGGATCGACAGCAATTCGCCGTCCTTCATCCCGCGCTTGCGCATCTCGGGAAACAGGACGGGCGCGACCGCCGCCATGTCGGCGGTCTTCGAGCCGGAGATGCCCGACACCAGCAGCATCGCGCCGAGCAGCACGTAGGACATGCCGGCCTTCACGTGGCCCAGCAGCGAGGCGAGGAAGGCCACCATCACCCGCGCCATCCCGGTCGCGTCGACGAGCTGGCCGAGCAGCACGAAGAGCGGGATGGCGAGCAGGATCAGGCTGCTCATCCCCTCGTCCATCCGCCCGACCACGATGGTGAGCGGCGTCGAGGTGGTGGTGAGCAGGTAGGCGGAGGTGGCGAGCGCGAACGAGAACGCGATCGGCACGCCGGCCAGGATGCCGATCCCGAGCAGCCCGACGAAGAACACCAGGAGCGCCCAATTGCCCATCCCCGCGAGCGCCGGCGCCGCAAGGGCGAGGAGGGCGGCAAGGCCCAGGAGTACCGTGCCGACGCCGATCAGGTCGGCCGGGCGGTGGCGCGCGAGGCGCAAGCCGCAGGCCAGCAGCGCCAGCACGAAGCCGACCGGCACGGCGAGCGCCCGCACCGTGCCCGACCAGCCCAAGGCCGGCGTCTCCACGAAGGACTGGTCCTCGGTGTAGTCGTAGGCCGCGTGCATCAGCAGGACCACGAAGGCGAAGATCATGCCGACGGCCAGAGCCTCGCACCAGGCCCGGGCCCGCGGCGAGAGCGAGCCGACCACGAAGGTCAGCCGCATGTGCTCGCCCCGCTGCACCGCCACGACGCTGCCCAGCATGGCGAGCCACAGGAACAGGATCGAGGCGAGCTCGTCGCTCCAGATGATCGAGTGCCCGATCGCCCGCGAGACGATGCCGGCGAAGAGGATCGCCGCCTCGGCGGCGACCAGGATCGCCGCCGGCACCTCGACGACGAGGCGCAGGGCCCGCTCGGCCGACGAGAGCCAGTCGGCGGGAAGGGCTGCGGGCGTGGCATCGGCCTGGGCGAGCGCGCTCATGCCAGGTCCCCCGTCACGGCCTCGAGCGCCTTCCACGCCTCGGGCCCGAACTTCTCCTTCCAGTCGCGGTAGAAGCCGGCCTGGGTCAGGGCCTTGCGGAAGGCCGGCTTGTCGGCGGCTTCGAAGGCCAGGCCGCGGGCGGTGAGCTGCCCCTTCAGGGTGCCGGTCAGCCGCACGATGTCCTCGCGCTCCTCCATCGCGGCGCGGTCGAGCTCGCGCCGGACGATCTCCTGCAGCGCCTCGGGCAGCTTCCCGAAGGCGCGCCGGTTGGCCACGATCCAGAAGGGGTCCCAGATGTGGTTGGTCTCGGAGACGTATTTCTGGACCTCGTAGAGCTTGCCGGCCTCGATCGTCACCAGCCCGTTCTCCTCGCCGTCGACCAGCCGGGTCTGAAGCGCGGTGTAGAGTTCGTTGAAGTTGATCGAGGTCGGGCTCGCCCCGAGGCTGGAGAACAGCGAGGTGAAGATCGGCGCCACCGGCACGCGGATGCGGTAGCCCTTGAGGTCGTCGGGCGTCTTGATCGGCTTGGCGTTGGAGGTAATCTGGCGAAAGCCGTTGTCGGCGGCCTTGGCCGCGACGACGAGGCCGGCCTTCTCGATCTGGACCCGGACGTACTGACCGATCGGCCCGTCGACCCCGCGCCAGACGTGGTCGTAGTCGGAGAAGGCAAAGCCGACATTGGTGATCGCCGCGCCGGCCGCCACCGTCGAGATCACCGAGCCGGCGATGTTGAGGAACTCGATTCCCCCGCTGCGCACCTGGGTGATGAGATCGGTGTCGGAGCCGAGCTGGCTCGCCGGGAAGAACTTCAGCTCCATCCGTCCGCCGGATGCCTCGCGGATGCGCTGGCAGGCCTGATCGAGCCGGGCGTTGATCGGCTGGGTCAGGGACTGGCCCGTGGCGAGCTTGTAGGTGAACTCGGCCGCCCGCGCCGGGCCCGTGCGGATGGCGACGAGCGGGAAGGCGGCGGCGCCAGCCAGGAACAGGCGGCGCGAGGGTCCGGATTCGGGCTTGGACATCATGGGTTTCCTCCGGCGTGCCGGCATCCGCGGGGCATGCGGTGCGGCATCGTTCAGGTCGAGGCGGAGGAGGCGCGAGGCTGTTCGCTCGTCATCCTCCGTAAGCGGCACCCCTGTTCCGGGGCGTCCCGTCTCGCTGGGAGGCGACACTATGGAACGAGGTCCATGTAGGACAATCCAGATTATTTGCGCATCCATGAAGCGCTGCTAAACTGTTGCGATGTCGGTCCCGCTCCGCGCCATCACGGTCTTTCACGCCGTCGCCCGTTCCGGCAGCATCACCCGGGCGGCGGAGGATCTCGGCGTCACGCCCTCGGCGGTGAGCCAGCAGGTCCAGGCGCTCGAGGTCGGCCTCGGCACCGCGCTCATCGCCAAGGCCGGCCGCAACGTGGTGCTGACCGAGGCCGGCGAGCGCTACTTCGAGATGATCGGCGGCGAGATCGACCGGATCATGGAGGCGACGCAGCGCATCCAGGGCTTCCGCTCGGTGACGACGCTGACCGTCAGGGCGACCCCGAGCCTGTCGACGAAGTGGCTGCTGCCGCGTCTCTCCGGCTTCATCGAGGCGCATCCGGACATCGAACTGCGCCTCGACGGCACCAACGAGCCGACGGCCTTCCTGAAGGAGAGCGTCGACGTCGAGATCCGCCACGGCAGCGGCGGCTGGCCGGGTCTGTTCGCCGAGGGATTGGTCGAGGAGAGCTTCCGGCCGGTCTGCGCGCCGTCGCTGGCCGCGCCCGGCAGCCTCGCGGCGGCCGACCTGCCCCACCACCTCCTGATCCACTCGGTCAAGTCGCAGGTGCAGTGGGCGCACTGGTTCAAGCTCGCCGGCATGGTGCCGACGACGCGGTGGCGCCGGCTTCTGTTCGACCGCACCCACATGGCGATCGACGCGGCCGCCGGCGGCCTCGGCATCGCGCTCGAGAGCGACCTGATGTTGTGGGGCGACCTGCGGGCCGGACGCTTGGCCTGCCCGCTTGCCGCGCCGCCGCGGATCACCCTCGTCACCCAATGGGTGACGTGCCCGCCCGACCACCTGCGCCACCGCAAGGTCCGCGCCTTCCTCGACTGGATCCGCCGCGAGCGAGACGCTTGGGCCATGGAGCGGGACGCCGCGAGCCTTTAGCGTTGCTTCATGATCGGCTCGGAAAACTGGATTGTCCTTCACGGATACGGCTTCTAGCTTCCCGGCCGTTGGGTCCCGCCGAGCCGATCGCTCGCGCCGCCGGGATCGCGCCGAGACCGGCCCCGCCATCCTTCGAGGACCGGCGGCGAGAGCCGGTCGGCAAAGGAGGAAACCGATGAATCTCTCCACCCTGCTCCTTGCCCGCGCAGCGTCCGGCCGCCCGGTCCGCGTCGGCCTGATCGGCGCCGGCAAGTTCGGCTCGATGGTGCTGGCCCAGGCCCAGCGCATCGAGGGTATGCACGTCGTCGCCGTCGCCGACCTCGATGTGGGCCGCGCCCGCGCCTCGCTCGCCCGCGTCGGCTGGCCGGAGGAGCGTTACGCCGCGACCTCGATGGGAGATGCGGTCAAGAGCGGCCGCACCTTCGTCACCGACGATGCCGGCGCGCTCAGTGCCTGCGACGAGATCGAGTGCATCATCGAGGCGACCGGCCACCCGATCGCCGGCATCCGCCACGCCATCCAGGCGATCGATGCCCGCAAGCACGTCGTCATGGTCAACGTCGAGGCCGACGTGCTGTGCGGCCCGCTGCTCGCCGAGCGGGCGCGCCGCCAGGGCGTGGTCTACTCGATGGCCTACGGCGACCAGCCCGCGATCATCTGCGAGCTCGTCGACTGGGCCCGCTCCTGCGGCTTCGAGCTGACCTCGGCCGGCAAGGGCATGAACTTCGAGCCGCGCTACCGCTACTCGACCCCCGACACGGTGTGGGGCTTCTTCGGCTGGTCCGAGGAGGAGGTGAGACAAGGCGACTTCAACCCGAAGATGTACAACTCGTTCACCGACGGCACCAAGGCGGCGATCGAGATGGCGGCGGTGGCCAACGGCACCGGGCTCGACTGCCCCGACGACGGCCTCGCCTTCCCGCCGACCGGCCTGCACGACCTCGCCCGGGTCTTCCGGCCGGTGAGCGACGGCGGGCGGTTGCCCCGCAGCGGCCTCGTCGACATCGCGGCGAGCCAGGAGCCGGACGGGCGCGAGGTGTTCAACAACATCCGCTACGGCGTGTTCGTGACCTTCAAGGCGACGAGCGAGTATACCAGGGCCTGCTTCAAGCAGTACGGCCTGCTGACCGATCCGTCCGGCTGGTACGGCTCGATGTGGCGGCCGTTCCACATGATCGGGCTCGAGACCAGCGTCAGCGTGCTCTCGGCGGTGTTGCGCGGCGAGCCGACCGGCTGCTCGAAGGAATTCCGCGGCGATGCGGTCGCCACCGCCAAGCGCGACCTGCAGCCCGGCGAGATGCTCGACGGTGAAGGCGGCTACGCGGTCTGGGCCAACGCGATTCCCGCCTCGAGGAGCCTGGCGCTCGGCGCCCTGCCGATCGGGCTCGCCCACAACGTCAAGCTCAAGCGCCCGGTGGCCCGCGACACGATCGTGAGCGTCGACGACGTGGAACTCGTCAACGACCTCGACGTGGTGGCGCTGCGCCGTCAGATGGAGGACACGACCCGGCAGATGGCGGCACCGAAGGCGGCCTGACGCGAGACGGGCGGCGCCGGCCGGTCGGCGCCGCTCCCCGCTCGTCCAAATCTACCCCTGCAAGATCTACCCCTGCAAGATCTATCCTTGCAAGATCTACCCCTGCAAGCCGAGTCCAGCCATGCCGTCCTCACCCCGGCCCTTCGTGGTCATCGCCGAGTTCCGGGTGAAGCCCGGCTGCCTCGACGCCTTCCTCGCCCTTGCCCGGGACGATGCCCGCGCCTCGGTGGCGCACGAACCGGGCTGCCGCGCCTTCGATGTCGCGGTCGACGAGAGCGACACCCTCACGGTGGTGTTCTACGAGGTCTACGACGGCCGCGCCGCCTTCGACGCGCATCTCGAGACCCCGCACCTCGCCCGGTTCCGGGCCGGCTTCCCGGCCCTGATCGAGGAGGAGCGCCCGGTGCGCTTCCTCACCCGCACGTCGAGCGGAACGGATGCCCCGTGATGGCACCGCTGACGGTCGGCTTCCTCGGTACCGGTATCATGGGCGGCCCGATGGCGCGCCACCTGTGCCGGGCCGGACACGCCGTGCGCGCCTGGAATCGCTCGCCCGGCAAGGCCGCCGCGCTCGCGCAGGCGGGGGCGAGCATCGCGGCCGATCCGCGCGCAGCTTCGCGCGGCGCCGACGCGGTGATCTGCATGCTGAGTTCCGGTCCGGTCTGCGACGAGATCCTGCTCGGCCCGGACGGTGCGCTCTCCGCGATGCCGCATGGCAGCCTGCTCGTGGTGACGAGTTCGATCCCCGTCGAGACGGCGCAACGCCAGGCCGCGGCCGCAGCGCAGGCCGGTCTCCATTACCTCGACGCACCGGTCTCGGGTGGTGAGCGGGGTGCGATCGCCGGCTCGCTGGCGATCATGGCCGGTGGAAGCCCGGAGGCGTTCAGGCGGGCCGAGCCGCTTCTCGCCGCGATGGGGCGCCCGACCCATGTCGGCCCGGCGGGCTGCGGACAGCTGGCCAAGCTTGCAAATCAGGCCATCGTCGCCTCGACGATTCTGACGGTGGCGGAAGCGATCACGTTCGTCGAGCGCGGCGGCGCCGATCCGGCAAAGGTCCGCGAGGCGCTCCTCGGTGGCTTCGCCGACTCGACGATCCTCAAGCAGCACGCCCTGCGGATGATCGAACGCGATTTCGCGCCCGGTGGCCCTGCGAAGTACCAGGTCAAGGACACCGGAACGGCGCTCGCCCATGCCGCGACGCTCGGTCTGACGCTTCCCGTCCTGTCCCTCGTCGATCAGGTCTTTTCAGACATGGTCGCGCACGGCGACGGCGATCTCGACCACAGCGCCGTCCTCCGCGAGCTTCACCGCCGCAACGGCCTGCCTCTTCCATAGGCGGCGCCACGGATTGTGAACCATCGGCGGGCACCGAGAACGCTTTCGCGTGAGGTGTGTTTGCCATGCCGAGAACCCGTCCCCCGTACCCGGCGGAGTATCGCCGCCAGACGGCCGAGGTGCTCCGCGCCGGGGGGCGGTTGCCCTGAATCAAGCCCTTCCGCGAGCGGCATCCCGACCGTCACGGCGCCTCGCCGCCCTGACCCGGGGCGAACCGTTCCGCCACGGTCACGGGACTGCGCCGATCGCGGCGCCACGCGCTCGGGGTCGTGCCGGTCCAGCGCCGGAAGGCATGCGTGAAGGCCGCGGGCTCGGAGAATTCGAGGGCCGACGCGATCTCGGCCAGGCCGAGATCGGTATCCGCCAGCAGCTGCCTCGCGACGGCGAGGCGGGTCTCGTTCGCCACCGAGCGGTAGCAGGTCCCCGCGGCCTTCAGGCGCCGGCTCAGCGTCCGCCGGTGCACCGCCATCGTCTCCGCGGCCTGCTGCGCGCTGAGCCGCCCGCGGATCAGGGTCGACCTCAGGTGGCGGCGCAGTACCTCCGTGAGGTCGCCGCCCTCGAACCGGCGCAGGCGCCGCTCGGCGATCCGGCGCAGGACGGGGTTCGCGCCGCCGATCCGGCGGTCGAGGAGTGTTGCCGGAAACACCAGCGCGGCGATTTCCTGCTCGAACCGCACGGGAGCGCGGAAGAACTCGGCGTAGGGCTTCGCGTCCGGCGGCTGCCGGCGCGGTACCAGCACCTCGTCGGGCGCCCAGTCCGCATCCTGGAGCGCGCGCATGACTGTCGTCAGGGCGGTGAGCGCCCGCTCGCAATGCAGCGCGATGCCGTCCGCATCCGGTTCGTAGGGCGCGTAGCTCGCGATGGCGACCGAGCCGCTGACCCCGACATCGACGACGGCGCCGCGGTCGAAGAGCCCCTGGTGCCGCTCGAGGGTCCGCAGGGCATCGCCGAGCGTGTCCGAATGCCTCATCAGCAGGCCGAGCTCGCCGAGCGAGGCCAGGCTCGTGCGCTGGCCGGCCAGGAGCCCGATATGGGGACAGCCGCTCCGGTGCTCGGCGACGGCCATCAGGCGGCCGAGCGCGGCGAACGAGATCGGATCGGCAGGCCCGGGGCCGAACGGATCGATGCCGCTCTGTGCCAGCGCCCGATCCGGTTCGATCCCGAGCGCGGCCAGGGTCTCGCAGACCGCCTCGACGGCGCTGCCGGAGACGAAGCCGACGGCCATCGGCGGCCGTTGGGTGCCGTCGCCTTCGGCCTCCCGTGGCGATCGCTCGCGGCCGGCGGAGAGCGACGTCGTCATGCTCGTTCCTCCCAAATCCTTGCCTCCCAAATCCTCGCCTCCCGAAGCCTTGCCTCCCGAAGCCTTGCCTCCCGACCGTCCCGCCGTGTGCCGGATCCGATCGCGGTCGCCGCCATGCCGGCCGGCACGATCGACGAGGCGTCCCGTCGCCGGCGCCCGAAATCGGCGGACTATCAGGGTGTGATGTATGCCTATTCTTTCAAATCGAGCCTCTGTTATAGAATAAAATGAATATTATGGTTTGATGGTCGTTTAAATTTGTTATATATTCAAATAATATGGACTGTAATTACTGTAAGACGATTGCGATATCATGGCGAGTGCATGTCACGATCGTGGTCGCCGATGCCTGTGCCCGTGCGTGCGGATGCTGCGCGGCTCGTGCCATCGGTTGTCTCGGCGAGGATGCGAGCGACGGCCTGCCTGCTCCTCGATGCCGAAACGGTAGCCGACACGGCACAATCGGCGTTGACATGGATCAAGAACTATCTGGCTCAGGCGCGGCTATCCGCAGCAAGGATGTGCGATAAAGTCGTGTCATTGCAAGAAAATGTACAAGGTATTGTTGTTTTGTAGTCTGGAAGTGGATCCGATGCCCGCTGAAACTGCGACCGCTGGCGGGGCGAGGCCTGCCTCGCCTTGTATTCCGCCGACTGCGATGCCTCGGGGCGAGAGTCTGGCGCGAGGGTGCCGAAGCCGGGCGGGGATCGGACGCCGTGCCACGCTCGCGGCAGGCAACCCGCCCGATGATCCTGGCCGATGTCCTCTCGTGCTTGATCGAGGGTCGCGCTCTGCTTCGGATCGCAGTCGGCCGCGCGGTGCATTCTGACGTGCAAGACTTCTTCGCCGACAAAGAATTCGCCGCCGATGAAGCGCCGCCGTCGCGAGCGATGAAGCGATGATACGGCCTCATCCCGGCCAACCCGAGGCACAGATCACGGTTCGGCTGTGTCTCGTAGTCTTGTTGCTTTGCGATATTGCGGGCATGCGGTCGAAATTTTCCGTTCCCCGGCCCCGTTGTCTCGACAGATCAAGCGCGTTGCCGGCGACCCGCCACAATACTCGCGACCGTCCGATCGACCGGATGGCATGACGAGGGAGAGCACGATGCTGTCATGGACGTGGCGCAGGATCGGGCGCAGGACGCGCCTGACTGCCGGACTCGGATTGGCGCTGGCGAGCGGCCTTGCCTGCGCGGCTGCGTCGGCTCAGCCGCTGGTGGTGCGCGTCAACCCGCAACTCGCTCAAGGCGGCGTGCTGATGTCCGGCGGCACGCCCGGCACGATCGACACCCTGTTCGATTCGGGGCCCCGCTACTCCGAGCCGAGCGGCGTGCGCGTCGGGCGCGGGAGCGTGATTCCCGACTGGCTCGAACTCGGGTCGTTCCAGAACGTCTCGATCCCCGGCCTGAACCCGGTCGGATATTACGGCTACTACATCTCGCCGGACGATCACGCCGTGGTGGTCGATCTCGGTTCCCGCAGGGTCATGCGCGTCATCAACCATTGAACGAGCCCGGCCGTCGCGCCGGACGAGCCTTTTCGCGGGCCGCGCATCGGCCGGAAAGGCGAGACATCCGGCGCGGCACCCGATCGATCGAGGCGGCCTCGTTCGCGGCCGGATCGAGGGGATTCGCGATCGTGCGATCTCCTCCTCCGCGCCGCTGCGAGACGATTCGGACAACGGACGCCCGAGCCGTCGGCGGCCGCCTTCTTCCCGCGTCCGACACCGCCCATCAGGAGGCAACGATGCACAAGAGCATGAACGGGATCGCCATCGCGATCGTCGTGACGGGATCCTTGACGGGATCTTGGACGGGATCTTGGACGGGATCTCGGACGGGATCCTGGGCCGGATCGTCCGCGGCCCGGGCCGCGGACGTGTCGACGACCGGCGCGATCGGCGAGAACGGAACCCTGAGCCAAACCAACTTCAAGGTCCTGACCGATGCCCGGATCGGCGTCGTGAAGGCCGTGCTCCAGCTGACGCCGGAGCAGCAGCGCTACTGGCCGGCCGTCGAGGAGGCGATCCGCGCCCGTGCGGAGGGGCGGTATCACCGGCTGTCCACCGTGGTCGGGCACCTGCAGCAGCGGGGTGACGTCGATCCGGTCGCCCTGATGCGGGCGCGCGCCGACTCGCTCGGCCAGCGCTCGGCCGAGCTCAAGCGGCTCGCCGATGCATGGCAGCCCCTCTACCAGGCCCTCGGCCCGGACCAGAAGGAGCGGATGCGGCTGGTCGCGGCCCGGATCATCGGCGGGGTGCGCGAGGTGGTCGAGACTCGCCGGCGGGAGATGATCGAGGACGAGGACGACGAGGGCTGAGCCTCGGCCGCGCCGAACCGGGCGACCTGTTGCGATGACGATCCGCGGGGAATCCCGCACGCGGGACACCTTGCGGATCGCTGCGATCGTCATCGGTCGGGATGCCCTCCCGCGGGACTGTTCAGTATGCGAGCCGTGCCCGGCGGTAGGGAGCCGGAGCCTCCCGCCACGGCGCCGCGACGACCGTGCGGGGCACGGGAGGCGCGGGATCGAACGGCATCACCGACGCGCCGAAGGCGATGAAGCCGGCGGCGGCGCGCACGTCGTCGGGCTGGTGCGGGTCGCGCGAGATGAGATCCGCCTTCCGGAACAGGCGCATGTTGCAGAAGCGGGACGGAAGGCCGCCCGCCGGCGTGCAGGCGTCGTGCTGCGCGCAGGCCGCGTCGAGCGCGTCGACCGGCGGGAGCGGGAACCGGTTTCCCAGGCCGCAATAGTTGCCATGCACGAGGAGAGACGGATCTCCCCCGTGCCCGTTCGATTGCGCCTGCGCGCAGGACAAACAGGACAGCCCGGCCGTGGCGAACAGCAGAATCGCGATCGGTGTGTGCATGAATGTCGCTCCGGCACTGGAGCATCGTCCGATGCCGTGGATGCCGGTTCGTCGGACGATGCCGCAAACTCGGGAAACCCTCCCCGTCGTTCCGGGGCCGCGAAAGCGGAACCCGGGATGACGGGGAGACGTGTCGGCCTCTGCGCCGGATCATCGGCGCGACCCGTCAAGCGGGCTCTCAATACGGTTGGCACCGGCTCGTATAGGCGTCCCAGTACCGGTAGGGGCCGCATCCGGCGCGGGTCGCGCCGTAATAGCCTGCCGCGGCCGCGGCCCCGGCGGCGCCGACCGCGAGCCCGTAGGGCCGGTAGCCGTACCGGCCGTAGCCGTAGCCGTAGCGACCGTATCCACCCCGGTAGCCGTAGCCCCCGCGATAGCCGTAGCCGCCCCGGTAACCGGCCACGCGTCCGCCCCGGTAGCCGGCCGCACCCCGATACCCGCCGCCCCGATACCCGCCGCCATGAAAGCCGCCGCCATGAAAGCCGCCGCCATGGAAGCCGCCACCGCGCGCCTCGGCGGCGGTCGCGAGGAGCAGTGCGGCCAGGGAGGATGCCGCGATCATGAAGCGTCTCATCGGTTCGTCTCCTTCCTCGTGTCCGGATGGTGGTCGCCCGTCCGGCGGCGCGGGCCGTGGGCCGTCGGCGCCGGCTCCGTCGGACGGTAGCGTCGGGACCTTGCGCATGCTTGATCGGACGGGCCGCGATCGGGGCCGCAGGGCGATGTCCCGCCGGGCGGTTACCGCCGGCCTCGCCCGCCGACGCCGCGCCCGCCGTAATGGCCGACCCGGTACCCGTAGCCGCCGCGGCCGCCATACGCACGGCCGCCATAGGCGCGACCGGCATAAGCGCGCCCCCCGTAGACGCGCCCGCCATAGACCCGCCGGCCGTAGGCGCCGCGATAGGCGTAGCCGCCCCTGTAGTAGCCCGGCGCGCCGTAGTATCCGCCGGCGTTCGGCCGACAATAGCCGTAGACGTTGCGGTGGAATCCCGGGCCGCATCCCTGGGCGGCCTGCGCCGGCGCGGCACCGAATCCGAGCCATGCCCCGAAGAGGAGCGCGGCTATGGCAGTCGGAATGGATGTTTTCATGACCGTGCCTCCCTGTCTCGGTCGTCGGTCGAGTTCACTGCGATCTCGCCGAGCCGCCCTTGATCGAGATCAAGCTTCGCATCGCCGATCGCCGCGATGGATCGTGCGCTGTCGCGACCCCGCAACGCGATCGGCAGGGCGCGTGACGGTCGCACCCGATCGAATGGCATTGTCAATATCACTGACGGACGCCGCAGATCGATTGCAATATAGGATGCCAAGAGTTAGCGTCATACAGCACAGAAAGTCGAAAACCGCTGGCGATGTGACGGTCTTGCGCCGTCGATCGCCACGATTTCATTGATGGACTCCGCGGCCGCCACCCGGCCCGGCGCAGCATCGATCCGACCATGGCCGATGACGGATTCTACGAGATCAGGATCATGACGGGAGCCGCGGGAGCGATCCTGCGCGCTGCCACCGAGCGCGCGGTGGCCACCAAGGCCGAGACCCTGATCCGCCGGGCCCATTCCCGCGGCGCCGCCATCGCGGTCGCGGTGATCGGCCGCGACGGCGAGGCCGTCCGCCGCCTCGAACTCTACCTCGCGGATGTCGTCTCCGACGTCGAACGCGCCTGATCGCGGCCCTGCCTGGATCCGACCCCGCCGCTTCGGCCCGCGCCGATACGCGGGACCGGATTCTGGTTGCCGCTCCAGGTGGTCGATCGTGGCGCATTTTTCTGCGACGAACCGGTATCCACTTCGTCGAAAAATGCTCTAATACCAGTATGCCCGACGATAATAGACGCGAGGATATCCCCATCGGTAGCCTGTGCGCCAATAGGACCGTCTGTAACCGTAGCGATAGACGGGATACGCATAATATCCAGGCCCGCCGTATCCTCTCCAATAGACGCGACGATAGGGGCGATAATATCCTGGATAGGAGTAGTAGGCCGGATAATAGGCCGGGTATCCATACCAGTACGGGTTGAGCGGAGCGGTGGCCGCCGCCGCGAGGCCCACGGCGCCGCCCACGATGGCCCCCGCCGCCAAGGCGCCGCCCCAGGCAGGCCCCCATCCGTACCAATAGACGGATTCCGTGATCGACCGGCCGGCGATCTGCTCGCCGGACACGACCGGGAACGGTCCGGCACCGGCCGGCGCGCCGGAGCCCAGCGCGATCGCAGATCCGAGCGCCCCAGCGGCCACCATTCGTCGCATGTCGAGGATCATGAGTAGCCTCCCGGTTTCCGGCTTCGGTCTTTTTTCAGGCGCGCAATTCGCCATCGAAATATCGGTCTTGAAATATCTTTAGGTATTTATAAAATACTGTCCAATCGGACAAAATTTGACAATTCGACTGATCGTCATTCGATGTATTCGATGTCATGCACGCTTCGATCTTGAGAAATCGATCGGATTGGAGCACGCCTCGCAGGCAGAGGCTTGATCGAACAGGACAATCTCGCGCGCAGTCTTCCTGCGGCACGGATGATCCGGTCGAATCGCTCGCGATGGTGCGAAGGCCCGGCAGGACTTGTCCATCCGGTCTTGGCCATCCGGTCTTTCCCATGCGGTCTTGGCCGATCGACCTTGCCGTCCTGCCGGCCCAGTCGCCGGGCCAACCCCGAAGACTGCCGCCTGCCGCATCGTCCAAGCGCGCTCGGATCAAGCGCGCCCGGAACATGTCCCCTCGGATCAAGTCGGCGAGGCGCGTCCGGGCCAGTCTGGGCCATCTGCGCCGCTCCGTCTGGCGCCGGGGTCGCGGCCGAGAAAGCCGCGCGATGCGGCCGGTGAGCCGGAGGCGAGCTGATGATGGACGAGGCAAGTCTCATCCCCGCCGATCCCGATCGGGTGGGGGCCGATCACCCCGATCCCGATCGCCCCGATCCCGTCGTGCCGCCGCGGCGGGGATGGGGCCGCACGATCGCGGTGATCGGGGTGCTGCTCGTGGCGGCGGCCGGGTTCGGGCTCGCCCATGTCTGGTCGCCCCACGCCGATCTGCGCATCACCACGGGCCCGCCCGGCAGCGCGGCCTATCGCTTCATCACGGCCTTCGCGTCGGTCTCGAAGGTCCAGCACCCCCGCGTCGCCCTGCAACTGGTGCAGGTGGACGGCCTCGCAGGCAGCGCCAAGGCGCTGGAGGAGCGGCAAACCGATCTCGCGATCCTGCGCAGCGACGCGGCCCCGCCCGCCAATGCCCAGACCATCGTGATCCTGCGCCGGGACGTGGTCGCCTTCGTCCTGCCGCCCCACAGCCCCGTCGGCGCGGTCGCGAACCTGGCCGGCCGGACGGTCGGCATCCCCTCCGGCCCGCTGCAGGCCGACAATGCCCGGATCCTCGACACCGTGCTGAGCTTCTTCAACGTCCCCGCGAAGGAGGTCGGACGGGTGTTCATGCCGCTCGACGACCTCGCCCAGGCCGTGAGCCACAAGAAGCTGGCCGCCATCCTGGCGGTCGGCCCGATCGCCCCGGGCGAGGCCGTCGACGCGGTCGCCGCGGTCGCGCGCGCGACCAGGGGGACGCCGGGCCTCCTCGCCCTCGACGAGGCGGAGGCCATCGGCAAGCGCTTCCCGGGCTTCGAGTCGATCGACGTGCCCGCCGGGGCGCTCCGGGCGAGACCGGCCACGCCGAGCGACACCACCACCACCCTCGCGGTCACCTACCGCTTCGCCGCGTCGGAACTGATGCCCAACGTGGTCGCGGCCGCGATCGCACGCTCGATCCTGACCACGAAGGCCAAGCTCGTGGCGGTCACGCCGCTCGCCGCCCAGATCGAGGCGCCCGATCCCGACGACAAGAGCCCGATCCTGCCGCTCCACCCGGGCGTCGCCGCCTATCTCAGCAACGGGGACGAGAGCTTCTTCGATCAAGCGCAGCAATATTTCTACGTCGGCGGCCTGGTCGTCAGCCTCGCCGGCTCGCTGTTTGCCGCATTGTCGAGCTACTGGACGAGGCGGCGGTCGGCCCAGGATTGGCGGCCGATCCAGCGGCTGGTCGCGATCGCCGACGAGGCGCCGCGGGCCGCAGGCCCCGAACTGGCGGTGCTGGAGAGCGAGTTCCGGGCTCTCGTCTCGTCCGTCCTGGGCCGCTCGCCCGGCGCCGCGGATACCGACCGGCTGTCGGCCTTCTCGACGGCGCTCGCGCATGCCCGGCACGCCCTGGACAGCCGGCGCGCCGTCCTCGGCCCCGAGGCCCCCTCCCGGCCGGCCGCGACCCCGGCCCGGTCCGGGTGACCCGATTCCGGGTGACATGGCGAGGATGTCCGGTCGACGCGGCCTGTCACGTCCGCGCCGGGGGAGCGTCGGGGCCCGTCGCCGCCGCATCCGCCCGCCGCCCGGCTGGTTCCAGGAGGAGCGCGCGCAGCCTCGCCCCGCCGGTCGCGCGGTCGATCTCCCGGTAGGTGAAGTAGGGGATCAGGGCCACGAACATCACCCAGGCGAAGGAGGCGAAGCCGCGCGGGCCGCCCGCCATCTCGGGCAGGACGGCGCGCGGCGCCTTCCCGTGCCAGGCCCCGACCAGCAGCTCCTCGAGCACGTAGGCGGCCATCAGGACTGCCGTGAACAGGAGCGAGCGGTACAGGATCGCGTAGACGAGCGGCCCTTCCCCGAGGCGCCGGCCCACGGTCAGCGAGCCGAGCTTCGCCGCCTCGGCGATCAGCATGAACTTGGCCAGGACGAGGGCGTTGATCAGCCCGAGCGCGTAGAAATGATAGCTTGGGAAATGCGGGACGTCCTGGTCGGCCCTCGCGTAGATGTTGACGCTGAACAGGATCAGGGTGCCGAAGATGACCAGGAGATAGGTGGCAAAGCCCAGGTAGCGCCCGGCCTCGCGGGCGGCCCGTTGCGCCAGGGTCGGCCTCGGCGGGCCGGCACCGGCACGGTCCTGCGGATCGAGGGCGGCCTGTCGGGGGGATGTGGCGGGCATGGCGTGAATCTCCGGAGGTCCCGTCTCCTCGCGCGGCTTCCGGGCCTCGGCCTGCGCCGGCCCGCATGGACGAGCCCGATCCCCGCCCATGATCGAAGGCCCCGCGCCGAGAGCACGGCGCGGGGCCTCGCCGGTCGGGCTCAGGCCGCGAGCTTGACCGCGTGCTTGCTCTCGATGGTGCGGCGGATCAGGCGGCCGGTCCGCTCGATGAAGGCCATCTTGTCGGCCAGGCAGCTTTCCAGCAGGACGCCGACGCCGAAATGCCCGCTCACGTCGGCCATGGCGATCAGGGCCCGGTACTCGGCGATGCGCAGGTGCATCAGGTGGTTGGCCTTGACGAGGATGAACAGCGCCTTGGCCGCCGGTGCCTGGATCTCGGAGAGCTCGCGCCGGAAGTCCTCCATGAAGACCTCCTGCAGCCTTCCATTGGCGGTGATCGGCTTCTCGCCGATCAGCTCGAAGCAGCGGTCGAGCGACTTGATGATCTTGTCCTGGATGAAGGCGCGCGACTGCAGCGCTTCCTGGATGGCCGGATCCTGTGCGACCTGGCTCAGCTCGTCGTAGACCTTCGTCGCCCGCTCGGCATGGTGCCGCGCGTCGCTCAGCATCCGCACGAAGAGTTCCCTTGGTGTCTTGACCGGCATTGTAACCTCCGAAGACGACCTCCACAGACGGCCCGGCTTTCGATCCGGGCGCCACCCTGGAGGCTAGGTCGCTTCGCGGCGGTTCGCTTGATCGGAGGTGACACGTCCGAGTGGTCCCGTGGCGAGCGGCCCTTCGGCGGGGCCCGCCGTCGCCCGGGCGATCAGGTCGTATTTCGTGCGCGTCACGCTCACGTCCCGGAACCAGCCGACGAGGTCGCCCCACGGGTCGTTCATGTGGGCGAGGCCCGACACGAAGGCCACCACCGTGCCGAGCTCCGCCCCGCCCGTCGCGACGGCGTAGCCGCCGACCGCCAGGATGCCGGCGACGCCGAGGTGGTAGGACAGGTTCATCAGGAAGTTCATCGAAAACTTGTAGCCGAAGATGCCCATGTTCAGGCGGAACACGCCGTCGAGGCGGTCCAGCTCCGCCGGCGTCGGTCCCGGCAGCGCCGCCGGCCGTTCGACCAGCCCGCCGCTGATCCGGCGCAGCAGCCCGACCCGGGTGGCGACGCGGCGGTTGATCGCCCGCTGCATCAGCGGCACGAAGACGAGCTGGGGCGAGAACACCGCGAGCGTCACCAGGGCCATCGGCGGATGGAGGAGCGCCAGGTAGGTCAGCGTGGAGACGAGCACGCCCGCCTGCAGCAGCGGCTCCGACAGGCACACGCCGACGAAGCTGCCGACCGGCTCGGCCTCGTCGAGCACCATCGCGATCTCGATGCCCCGATCCGGGCCGGAGGCGGCATGGACATCCGCCATGATCGCGGCGCGCAGGCGCCGGACGGCGCGCTCGCCGACGAAGCCGCGGCCGAGATTGAGCGCGAGCTTGAGCCCGCCGAGGCCGGCCGCGGCCAGCACGTAGAGCAGGGCGAGGCCGAGGAGCGGGCGCGGATCGGCGCCGCGCACGGCGAGGCCCACCGCGCGGCGCTGGAGCTCGATCGGGGCGAGGCCCGCCAGGAACACCGCGACGGCGAGCAGCGCCAGCCCGGCCTGCGCGAGCGCGCTCTCCCGCCAGATGAAGGCGAGGAGACTGGGCGCCGTGCGGCGCGGGGCGGGGGAGGCGGTGTCGGACGGCTCCGGCCGCCGGGTCCGGGAGAGGTCGGCCAAGTCCGTATGCAGGCTCGTCGGCATGCGTCGTCCCCGATGCCGTCGCCCCCGGGAGCGAGGACGAACCCTCGGCGAGAGCCGCCCCCGGCGAGTGCTCGTCTACCCGTCGGCGGCCCGCCGCCGCCTTGAGGCGGATCAAGATCGGCCAAGATCGGCCAAGATCGGCAACCCCGGCTTGCGCTGCATCAAGGTGGCGACGCCCGATCGGGCCGATCCTGGGCGCGCCTCATCCAGCGGGAGCAGCAGCCGTGATCAAGGATCTGACGATCGTCGTCGACGGGGTGGGCCGGCGCGCCGCGCCGTACGGAATCAGGCTCGCGGCGCAGTTCGAGGCCTGCATCTCCGCCGTGAGCGTCCTGCCGCTCGTGCCGTTCCAGACCTTCGCGCAGGCCGAAATCCGCTACGACCTGGTCGTGGCCGCCGAGCAGGATGCCCGCGAGCAGGCCGATGCGGCGGTCGCGGCCGTGGCCGCCGCGGCCCAGGCCGCGGGCCTGTCCTGCGAGACGAGCGCGATCTGCACCTCGGCCCCGCTCGCGCCGCGGCGCCTCGCCGAGTTCGTCCACCTGAGCGACCTCGCGGTGATCGAGCAGGCCGACGACACCGCGCCCAAGCCCGCGGACGCCTATCTGGACGACCTCCTGTTCCAGGGCGCGCGCCCGGTGCTGGTGGTGCCCTACATCCACGAGGCGCCGCCCCGGCTCGCCTGCGCGGTGGTGGCCTGGGACGGCAGCGCGCCCGCGGCGCGCGCCCTGAGCGACGCGATCCCGATCCTGCGCCGCACCGCCCGGGTCGAACTCGTCGGCGTGACCGACGAGCCGGTGCCGGAGGCGACGCGCTGGCGGGCGATCCGCCATCTCGCCCGGCACGGGATCGAGGCCACGGTCCACACGATCCCCGGCGGGGTGCCGGTGGCCGAGGCCCTGCTCTCGCACTGCGCCGATCGCGGGGCCGATCTCCTGGTGATGGGCGCCTACGGCCATTCGCGCCTGCGCGAGGCGATCCTCGGCGGGACCAGCCGGACGATTCTCGCCTCGATGACGGTCCCGGTGCTGATGTCGCGCTGACGGGCCGTCCCGGTCGCCTTTGATGCACCTCAACGCGGGCGCGTCGCGATGGTGGCCTCCTCCGATTCTGCCGGCCGTGCCCCGGCCGGCCTCGAACAGGGAGACCGCCATGAATCTCAAATCCCTCCTCGCCTTCAACCGGGGCGACGACGCGGCGGAGCGGGCGCTGCCGGCCACGTTCCCGTTCCAGCGCGAGATCGACCGGATGCTGGGCGACGTCTGGTCCGGCAAGGTCCTGTCGGGCATGCCCGCCTTCCTCCAGGCCGGGCCGTTCCCGCGGATGGATGTGGTCGAGCGCGCCGACCACGTCGAGGTGACGGCCGAGCTGCCGGGCCTCGAGCGCGCCGACGTCCATATCGAGCTCGCCGACGACCTGCTCCTCATCCGCGGCGAGAAGCGCCAGGAGACGGAGGAGACGAACGGCGCCCGCAAGGTGACCGAGCGCAGCTACGGCGCCTTCTCGCGCACGATCGAGCTGCCGCCCGGAACCAGGCCGGAGGAGATCGACGCCCGGATGGACAAGGGTGTCCTGACCCTGAAGCTGCCGAAGCCCAAGACCGCCGCCGTCACCCCGAAGGCGATCGAGATCAAGGCGGCGTGAGGCCGGACATCCGCGGCGGCGCTCACGGCACGAGCACCGCCGCTCCCTCGATCCCGGCCCGGTGCGCCGCGATGGCCGCCTCGGCTTGCATCAGGCGGAACACCCGGGTCCGGGTCGTGATCCCGGCCCGCGGTGCCAGGGCGAAGAAGTCCTTCGCATCCGCCCGCGTCAGGTTCGCCACCGAGAGGATCCGGCGCTCGCCCCAGAGCAGCGCGTAGGGGAAGGACGGGATGTCGCTCATGTGGATCCCGCCGCAGACCACGCTGCCGCCCTTGCGCACGGCCTTGAGCGCCGTCGGCACGAGGGCGCCGTCGGGCGCGAAGATCAGCGCGGCGTCGAGCGGGACCGGCGGCGGGGCATCCGAATCCCCGGCCCAGGCCGCGCCGAGGTCGCGGGCGAAGTCTTGCGCCTTGCGGTCGCCCGGCCGGGTGAAGGCGTGGACGACGCGGCCCTGGTGGCGGCAGATCTGGGCGACGATGTGCGCCGCCGCGCCGAAGCCGTAGAGGCCGATCGCCGCCGCCTCGCCCGCCATCCGCAGGGTGCGCCAGCCGATCAGCCCGGCGCAGAGGAGCGGCGCCGTCGCGACCGGGTCGATGCCGTCGCCCAACGGGATGGTGTAGGCGGCCTCGGCCAGGACGTGGGAGGCGAACCCCCCGTCGCGGGTATAGCCGGTGAAGCCGGCTGCCTCGCACAGGTTCTCGCGGCCCGCCGCGCAATAGGCGCAATGTCCGCAGGTATGGCCGAGCCAGGGCAGGCCGACCCGGGCGCCGATCGCGGGCCCGGCCGTGCCGGCGCCCGCGGCCTCGACCCGGCCGACGATCTCGTGGCCGGGCACGATCGGCAGGCGGAGGTCCGGCAGGTCCCCGTCGATGACGTGGAGATCGGTGCGGCAGACCGCGCAGGCCTCGACCCGGATGCGGACCTCGCCCGGACCCGGCACCGGATCGGGCCGGGTCTCGCGGACCAGCGGGCCGCCGATCCGGTGCAGGACCATCGCGTCCATTGTTTCGGCCTCTCCGGCACTCGCGCGGCTCAGGCCGTGACGGACCGGGCCGCCTTGCCGGATTCGGGCACGGCGGTGTCGACCACGTCGCGGGAGAGCGTGTCCGCCTCGCGCTGGTAGTCGGTGAGCGTCTTCATCACGAAGTCCGCCTGGAGCTTGAGCGTCTCGGCGGGCGAGCCGCAGCGGCCGAGCGCCGCGACGTGCTCGGCCTGCGCCTGGAGGCGCCGGCTGCCGAAGCTCAGGATCTCGGCGGTGAGCCGCAGCGGCAGGTCGACGCCGAGGCTGCGCCAGAGCTTGGATTCGGTGGTCAGCAGAGCGGACATGTCGCCGAAGCCGGCGAGCCGGGGCGTCTCGCTGCCCATAGTTCTGGATGCCATGGTGATCTCCTGGTCGCGTCGCGTCCGGGGTGGACGTCCTGCCGCGCGGGGTGGACGCTGGGAACGCCGCACGGGTTTGTCAGGCGGCGCGCACGCCGCCATCCGGTCCGTCGCCCGGCGGCGGATCGGCGCCGTTCGTCCGGGCATCGATGGAGGCCAGCCCGTCGCGGACCATCTGCACCCCGGACACCGACTCGGCCGCCGCCCGGATCGCGGCGCGCTGGCGCTCGCCGACCAGCGTCCCGTGCAGGGTGACCGTGCCGTCCACCACCGCGACGGAGATCCGGCCTGCGGGGAAAAGGCCCGTCTCGGCGATGGCCGCTTCGACGGTGGCGCGGATCTCGGCATCGCTCCGGGCGGATGGGCTCGGCGTCGTCGCGCGGGATCGCCCGAGGGCCGCATGCAGGGCCCGCAGGAGATCGGCCCGGGCGACGATCCCGGCGAGCCGTCCCTGCGCGACGACCGGCAGGCGCCGGATGCGGTGGCGCGCCATCAGCGCGGCGGCCTCGGCGAGCGTCGCCTCGGGCGAGACGGTGACGAGGGCGCGGGTCATCACGTCGGAGACGCCCCGCCCGTGCTCCCGGGCATAGGTCTCGGCCAGGCGGCCCGGATCGACGATGTACTGGATCCAGCCGGGCTGCGGCGGGGCGGTGTCGAGTTCGCGGCGCCTCAGGAAGTCGCCCTCGCTGACGAGGCCGACGAGGGCGCCGGCGCGATCGAGGACGGGCAGGCCGCTGACCCGCCGCTCCAGCATCAGGGCGATGGCCGCCTCGATCGCAGCATCGTCCTGCACGGTCGCGACCTCGCGGGTCATCACGTCACGCACGATCATCACGGCCTCCGCTCACGGCCTCCGGGGCGTTGCGCCGATCGGCTCCCGAGCGGCGTCGCCCCGTACTCTGGACGGGCCGGGCTGACGGGCCTTGATCTGGATCAGGGTCCACCGGCCCCGGCGCCCGGCCGTCCGGCTACTCGGCGATCACGGCACGGGGCTCGGCCCGGTAGGCGTCGGCCTGCCTCTGCCCGTGGGGGGCGCCCGGCTTGGTGCCCGGCATGATCTCGAAGCGCGGATCGAACGCGACCATCGTGGCGGCGAGCTGCGCCAGGATCCCGGCATCGCCCTCGACCCGCGCGGTCCCGTCGGCGATCTGCGCCTCCAGGGTCCTTTCGCCGGTCATCGTCCGCTCGAGCTCGGCCCGGTCGATGGTGAGCGTCAGGTCCGGATTCTCGGCCTGGAAGCCCGCGATGTTGGTGAGCGTCGCGTTCTCCATCTCGATCACGAACCGTTCGCCGTTGTCCGGCGTGACGAGGTTGATCGTGAAGCGCAGTCCCTCCGCCTTGCGGCTGTCCATGCGGATGCCGAGGAAGTTCAGGAACAGCTCGGTCGTCATCGCCCGCACCACGTCGGGGCTGCTCGAATTCGCGGTCGCGCCCTCGGGGATGCCGGAGCGCAGCTCGTAGGCGCCGGAGAGGAAGCTGTTGCGCAGGCCGGGATTCTCCTGCTGATAGCCGATCTGCTCGAAGATGTCGGCGAGCAGTTCCTTGGCGGCTCGGTTGTGCGGCTCGGCCTGGATCAGCGTGTTCACGATCTCCTGGGCCAGGCGATACTTCCCCTCCTCGTGCAGGCGCCGGCCGCGGGCGAGGATCGCGCCCGCCCCGCCCATCATCTCGACGTAGAGCGGTGCGCTCTCGGAGGCCGGCAGCGGGATCAGCGTCGCCGGGTTGCAGTCCCAGAAGCCGAGATAGCGCTGGATCACCCCGCGGCTGTTGTGCTCCGGCGAGCCGTGATAGCCGCGGCAATGCCAGGTCTGCTGCAGGCTTTTCGGCAAGGCGTAGACAGTGTGGATCTCGTTGATCGTCACGCCCTGGTTTGCCAAGTGGAGCACCTGGTTGTTCATGTGGGCGTAGAGGTCGCGCTGCGCCCGCAGGACCTCCTGGATCCGCGCGTTGCCCCAGCGCGGCCAATGGTGGGAGGCAAACATCACCTCGGCTTCGCGGCCGAAGCGGTAGAGCGCCTCGTTGATGTATTTCGACCAGTTGAGCGGATCGCGCACCGGCGCGCCCCGCAGGGTGTAGATGTTGTGCAGGGAGGCGATGACGTTCTCCGCCATCCAGAGCGCCTTCATGTCCGGCAGGTAGGTGTTCATCTCGCGGGGCGCTTCGGTGTCCGGCGTGTTCTGGAAGACCATCCGGACACCGTCGACCTCGAATTCCTCGATCGGCTTCTCGACGTGGCGCGTCGGGGCGATCAGCCCGCTCGCCCCGGCCGAGACGCGCTGGCCGAGCCCCTGCCCGACATAGCCGTGCGGGCCGGACGGCAGGAGCAGCCCGTACTGGTAGAACAGGCGCCGGTTCATGGCGTTGCCGGCATAGACGTTCTCCGCCACGGTGTGGGCGAGGAAGCCCGCGGGCGCGATCACCGGCACCTTGCCGGAGCGCACGTCCTCCTCGTCGACCACGCCGCGCACGCCGCCCCAATGGTCGCCGTGGGTGTGGGAATAGATCACCGCCGAGACCGGCCGCCCCTCGCCGACATGCTCCTGGAACAGCGCGAGGGCGGCCCGCGCCGTTTCCCGGCTGACGAGCGGATCGAACACGATCCACCCGGTCCGGCCGCGCACGAAGGTGAGGTCGGAAAGATCGAAGCCGCGCACCTGGTAGATGCCCGGAATCACCTCGTAGAGCCCGTAATTGTTGTTGAGCCGCGAGATCCTGAGCAGGGACGGATGGATGGTGTCGAACGCGTCCTCTTCGTCGAGGAACCGGAACGGCCGCATGTCCCAGGCCAGATGACCGGCATCGGCCGGGATCGTCATCGCGGTCATCGGGGCGATCAGCCCCCTGCGCTGCTCCGCGAAGTCCCGCTCGTCCGAGAAGGGGAGGGTGGACCGCGCCCGCCGCAGCACCTCCCGGGTGAAGGCGGAGGGCGGCTTGCCCTGCGGGTGGAAATGGTCGGCGAAGGCCGGGACGGTCCGCTCGTCCCCCGCCCGAGGGGCGCCCTCGCCCCAGACGGCGCTGCCGGCGAGGGAGAAGGCGGCCCCCGCGCCCGGCAGCGCCTTGATGAACGCGCGTCTCGTCGACATCGGCTCGCTCCGTTCCGGGCGGGTCGAGCCGGAAGGCCCGGCTCGGTCGGCGCAAAGGCAATCGCGCCAAGTCTTTGGTGCCAAGTCTTTAGTGACGAATCGCAAGTGCCAAGTCGTCGGCACCCACGGTCCTCGCCGGGGCGGATCATCCGAGGGGCCCACCTCTCCCACCCGCGACCTCATCTGAGGTGTTGGTCGATCGAAGATCGGCTGACCTCGAAGGAGGGCTCCAGGGATCGCCGAGACTTCTGGATCCCTCCTTCGAGGCTCCTTTCAGTCGCACCTCAGGATGAGGTTGCGGGTGGGACGGAGGATCACCGCGGCCTTCTTGCACCTCATGTACCGTAGTCGGCGCCGGATACTCGTCCGTGCAAACCATCAACGCCAGGTGCAGACCCGGCGCCCGCCCCGCCACCAGCAGACGCGGCGCCGCCGCCGTGGGGCCACGATGACGGCCTGGGCCTTCTGCACGAGCGGGTCGTCGTTCGGCCCGCCGACCTGCCCCAGGCTCGCCATCCCAACGCTCGGCATCGCGGCTTCGGCGGTTCGCGCCGCGACGGCGAGCCCGGCCGCCGCCACGGCGGCGGACGAGAAGCCCGCCAGGACGGCACGACGCGACAGCGTTTCCCGGGTTCCCTTCATCGATCCCATGGCCTTCACTCCCTGGTTGGACTGCATGTCGAACCCGCATGGCGGCGCCACCGGGGCCGTCTCACCGCGAGAGGGCCGGCGCGGCCTGTGCCTCGCCGAACAGGCCGACCCCGAGCCAGGACAGGCCGGTGCCCAGGAGGTCGCAGGAGACGAACAGCCCGATCGCCCACAGGCCGGAATACGGCCACTGCCCGATGATGGCGGCGCCCAGCAGCACCGAGAGCACGGAGAACAGGATCACGGCGGCGCGGGACGTCCGCATCTCGTGGGCGGCGGCCCAGATCGCCCGCGCCACGCCCGAGGCGATCAGGGTTGCCCCGAGAACGAGCGTGAGGGCGAGCGAGGCCTCGAGGGGCCGGAAGACCGCGTAGAGCCCGCCGATGAGATACATCAGGCCGGCCAGGAAGCGCCCGATGCGGGAGCTGAGCGCTTCCGCCTCGTCGGACCGCGCGAGGGCTTCGACGATCTCGACGATGCCGGCGACGAGCAACAGGATGCCGAACCACAGCGTGCTGGCGATCGTCAGCGTCGTGACCATGAACAGGCCCGCGGCACCGAGGAGCAGCAAGGCGCAGCCGATCGCGATGAACCATCCACGGTCGCGCCCCGCGCCGAGCGGCGACCGATCGAAGATTGCCGAACCGCTCATCTGTCGCCTCCATCTTCAGTTGTGAGCGAGAGTCGATAGTGTCGAAATGGTCGGGATTGTGTGGGCGATATTGACGGTATGGCGTTGATGTGGATCAATATGAAGTATTCCGCCGGGCGCGGTACGATCCCGCCGCTCGGATGGCCGAGGGGCTCGTCGGAGACGGGACATCCCCTGCCGTGTTCGATCGCCGCCGCCCGCGCCCGACCTGCCCCCGGCTTCCGGCCTCGGCTTCCCTTGTCCTCATCCTCATGACCGTGGAGGGCCGCGCGGCGTCCACGCATGCCGACTGGTCCGAGGCGGTGGTCGAGCCGGTCGACCGGGCCGTGGCGGCGTTCTCCGGCGGGCTGCGGGCGCGGCTCGACCAGATGATGGCGGCCGGCACCGATCTCGACCTCGTCCGCTCCACCCTCGCCGCCGCCGACTGGTCGCCGATGCCGCTCCTGGCCGGGATCGCGGCCGTGCTGGTCGCGGGCCTCGCGGCATACCGGCTGACGGCCCGCACCCATGGCGACGCCGTCGGGGGAGCGAGCGGGAGGTTTCTCGCACGCCGCGTCCTCGCCGCCGCCGCCGCGCTGGCCGCCGGCCTCGTCGCCGCCACCCTCGTCGCCGGGGAGGCGGAGGCCGTCCGTCGCACCTTGCGCGCCTGGGCCCTCGTCGTCCCGCTCGCCGGGCTCGCCGCGTCGCTGATCCGGGCCGCGATCCTGGAGCGATCCGCCGCCCCGCACCGCAAGCGTCTCGGTCCGCTGGCGCGGGACCTTACCGTGGCGGTGACCTGGGCGCTCGGCGGCATCGCCCTCCTGAGGACGCTGGCGATCTGGGAGGCCGGCAGCGGCCTGCGCGACCTCGTCGGGACGGCGTTCGTGGCGCTGCCGACCGCCTGCCTGATCGCGGGCGCCTATCTGCGCTCCGGCCGGCCGCTCGCCGCCGCGCTCGCCGGACCGCGTCCGCGCAGCGGGGCGCGGCGCCTCCTCGCCCGGTGCTGGCCGGTCGCCGCCGTCGCCGTCGTCGCGGTGACACTCGCGGCCTCGCAGGTGGCGACGACGCTCGGGCGCCCGCTCCCGCCGCTCGCGACCCTGGTCACGCTGGTCCTCGTGCTGACCTGGCCGCATTGCGACGGGCGGATCGCCGCCTGGGCCGAACGGGGTTTCCAGGTCGAGACGGTCCCGGCGGCGGCGGTCGCGGCCCGCCGCACCGCCCGGATGGCGCTCGCCGCGGTGATCGGCGCGGCGCTCGCCGCCCTGTGGGGGGCGCCCGCCGCCCTCGGTCTCGGCATCGCGGTCGGAACGCTCGCCCGGACCCTGATGGAGATCGCCGCCGTCGCGCTCGCCACCGCCTATCTGTGGAACGTGATCGGGGTCGCCGCCGGCCGGCTCCTGGCCGGGGAGCGGGGCGCGGGGGCGGAATCCGGGGGCGAGGAGGCCGAGGAGGCGCCGCGGACGCGCCTCGGCACGGTCCTGCCCCTGCTCGCCGGGGCGGCGAAGGCGGGGCTCGCCGCGCTCGCGGTCCTGTCGGTCCTCCTGGCGCTCGGGATCAACGTCTGGCCCCTGGTCACCGGGCTGTCGGTGTTCGGCCTCGCCATCGGCTTCGGCTCCCAATCCCTGGTCAAGGACGTGGTGTCGGGCCTGTTCTTCCTTGCCGACGACGCCTTCCGCCTCGGCGAATACATCGAGACCGCCGGCGCCAAGGGCAGCGTGGAGAAGATCTCGATCCGCTCGGTCTCGCTGCGCCATCCTCGCGGCGCGCTCGCGACCATCCCCTACGGCCAGATCGGCAAGGTGCAGAACTACAGCCGCGACTGGGTCATCGAGAAGCTGGCCTTCCGGGTCGCCTTCGACACCGACGTCGAGAAGGTGCGCCGGCTGTTCAAGCAGATCGGCCGGGACCTCGAGGCCGATCCGGAGTTGCGCCCGGATCTGCTGGAGCCGTTCAAGAGCCAGGGCATCGCCGCGGTCGAGGACGGGACGCTGGTCATCCGGGGCAAGTTCAAGGCCCGCGCCGGGCGGCAATTCGCGATTCGGAAGGCCGTGCTGGCGGCGGTGCAGCGGGCCTTCCACGACAACGGCATCGTCGCGGTCGCGCATCCGAGCCTGATGCCCGGCACGCGCGGCCCACTGGCAGAGCACGCCGCCCGCTGAGCCCTCACTCCCCGGGCGACGAAACGCCGTGCGGCCCGGCATTGACCTGGCTCAAACCGGCCGGGCCGGCGCGCCCCTACGATGCACGACCGCGACGGCCGCGGGCGGCCCGGCGCCTTCACCGCCGCGCTCCCGCGACCGGCCCACCTGACGGAGGGAGGCCGCCATGGACATCCGCAAATGCACCGCCGAGGCGATCGGCACCTTCTGGCTCACCTTCGCCGGCTGCGGCAGCGCCGTCATCGCCGCCGCCTTCCCGCAGGTCGGTATCGGGCTCCTCGGCGTCGCGCTCGCCTTCGGTCTCACCGTCGTCACCATGGCCTACGCGATCGGCCACATCTCGGGCTGCCACCTCAACCCGGCGGTGACGATCGGGCTTGCGGCCGGAGGCCGGTTTCCCGCCCACGACATCGCGCCCTACGTGATCGCGCAGGTTCTCGGCGGCCTCGTCGCGGCGGCTCTGCTCTACGCGATCGCCGCCGGCGCGCCCGGCTTCGACCTCGCCAAGGGCTTTGCGGCCAACGGCTACGGCGAGCACTCGCCCGGGCAGTATTCCCTGATGTCCTGCCTCCTCGCCGAGGTGGTGCTGACGGCGATGTTCCTGTTCGTGATCATGGGGGCGACCCACGGCAAGGCGCCGGTGGGCTTTGCGCCCCTGGCGATCGGCCTGTGCCTGACCCTCGTCCACCTCGTCGGCATCCCGATCACCAACCTGTCGGTCAATCCGGCCCGCAGCACCGGCCCGGCCGTGTTCGTAGGCGGATGGGCGCTGGCGCAGCTGTGGCTGTTCTGGGTCGCGCCGATCGCCGGCGGGGTCCTGGGCGGCGTCCTCTACCGCGCGATGAGCGAGGAGCCCCCGGTCCAGGTCGCCGGCATGGCACCGCCCGCCCCGGCGGAGTGAGCCGGGATCGGAACCCCGACGACCCCGACGACCCGATCCGAAGACGCCGAGGAGCGAGCGATGCCGCACGCGATTCCCCTCGACCGCCCCGACGCACCGCCGGCACGGGACGACATGGTCTTCCTGCCCGGCGGAACCTTCCGCATGGGCTCGGACCGCCACTATCCCGAGGAGGCGCCGGTCCACCGCGTCGCCGTCGACGGGTTCTGGATCGACCGCACGCCGGTCACGAATGCCCGGTTCCGCGCCTTCGTGCGGGCGACGGGCCACGTGACGCTCGCCGAGCGGGCGCCGCGCGCCGCGGATTATCCGGGCGCGCTCCCGCACAAGCTGAAGCCGGGCTCGCTCGTGTTCAAGCCGCCGAAGGGACCGGTCGACCTGCGCAACCCCCTCGCCTGGTGGCGCTTCCGGCCCGGCGCGCATTGGCGCTGCCCGCTCGGGCCCGGCTCCTCGATCGCCGGCCTCGACGACCATCCGGTGGTGCACGTCGCCTATGCCGATGCCGCGGCCTACGCGGCCTGGGCCGGCAAGGCGCTGCCGACCGAGGCGGAATGGGAATACGCGGCGCGCGGCGGCCTCGACGGGGCCGAATTCGCCTGGGGCGACACGCTCGTGCCGGGCGGGCGGCACCGGGCCAATACCTGGCAGGGCGCCTTCCCGTACGAGAACTCGGCCGAGGACGGCTACGAGCGCACCTCGCCGGTCACCGCCTTCCCGCCGAACGGCTACGGCCTGCACGACATGATCGGCAACGTCTGGGAGTGGACCGCCGATTTCTTCGTGCCGCGCCACCCCGACGAGGCGCCGGGCGCCTGCTGCATTCCCCGGAACCCTCGCGGGGGCCGGGAGGACGCGAGCTACGATCCGGGCGAGCCCGCGGGTCCCATCCCGCGCCGGGTGCTCAAGGGCGGCTCGCATCTCTGCGCGCCGAATTACTGCCGCCGCTACCGCCCGGCGGCGCGCCACCCCCACCCGGTCGATACCTCCACGAGCCATGTCGGCTTCCGCTGCGTCGAGAGGAGAGGGCCATGACGGAGCAACGACTGACGGAGCAACGACTGACGGAGCAACGACCGGCGGATCCAGGATCGGCAGACGCCGCCCACCGCGCGGGCGACTCCGACGGGATCCTCGACCGCCGCCGCATCCTGCTCGGCGGGACCGCGCTCGCCGCCGCGATGGCGGGGACCGGGGCCGTGCCGGCGCGAGCCCAGCAGCCTGCCCCGGCGCCCCAGCCGGCGCCGCTCCGGCCCGCCGGCGCGGGCCGTCCCGTCAACATCCTGGTGATGTTCGGCGACGACGTCGGGCAGTCGAACATCAGCGCCTACACCTTCGGCCTGGTGGGCTACCGAACGCCCAACATCGACCGGATCGCCCGCGAGGGCATGATCTTCACCGATTACTATGCCGAGCAGAGCTGCACGGCGGGCCGCTCCACCTTCATCACCGGGCAGGCGACCTTGCGCACCGGCCTGTCGAAGGTCGGCGTGCCCGGCGCGACGGTCGGGCTGCAGAAGGAGGACGTGACGCTCGCCGAACTGCTCAAGCCGCTCGGCTACGCCACCGGCCAATTCGGCAAGAACCACCTCGGCGACCGCGACGAGTTCCTGCCGACGAAGCACGGCTTCGACGAGTTCTTCGGCAACCTCTACCACCTCAACGCCGAGGAGGAGCCGGAGCAGCGGACCTATCCGCGCGACCCCGCCTTCCGCAAGCGGTTCGGGCCGCGCGGCGTGCTGCGCGCCTCGGCCGACGGCCGGATCGAGGATACCGGCCCGCTGACCCGCAAGCGCATGGAGACGATCGACGACGAGACCTCGGCGGCGGCGATCGACTTCATGCAGCGGCAGGTGCGGGCGAACACACCCTTCTTCTGCTGGTTCAACGCGACCCGGATGCACTTCCGCACCCATGTCGCCGAGAGCCGACGCAGCCCGCCGGGCCTGACCGCGCGCACGGAATACGCCGACGGCATGGTCGAGCATGACGGCCATGTCGGCCGGCTCCTGAAGGCGCTCGACGAGCTCGGCATCGCGAACGACACCATCGTGCTCTACACGACCGACAACGGCCCGCACCTGAATTCCTGGCCGGACGCGGCGGTCACGCCGTTCCGGAGCGAGAAGAACACCAACTGGGAGGGGGCCTTCCGGGTGCCCTGCATGATCCGCTGGCCGGGCCGCATCCAGGCGGCGTCGGCCTCGAACGAGATCGTCAGCGGCCTCGACTGGCTGCCGACCCTGATGGCCGCCGCCGGCGAGCCCGACATCGTCGCCAAGCTCCTGACGGGCTACGGCGTCGGCCCGCGGACCTTCCGGGTCCATCTCGACGGCTACAACCAGCTTCCCTACCTCACGGGACGGCAGGAGCGCGGGGCGCGCAACTCGTTCTTCTACTTCAACGACGACGGCGATCTCGTCGGACTGCGCTACGAGAACTGGAAGCTCGTGTTCGAGGAGCAGCGGGCGCCGGGAACCCTGCGGGTCTGGGCCGAGCCGTTCACCCGCCTGCGCGTCCCCAAGCTGTTCGACCTGCGGGCCGATCCGTACGAACGCGCCGACGTCACGTCGAACACCTATTACGACTGGTTCCTGTCGCAGCCCTATCTCGTCTTCGCGGCGCAGGCCGAGGTCGCGAAGTTCCTGGCGACGTTCCGGGACTTCCCGCCGCGCCAGCGCGCCGCGAGCTTCAGCGTCGACCAGATCATCGAGCAGATGCAGAAGTCGATGGAGGCGTCGGGCCAATGACGCATGGCCGTTCCACCGGCAACGCGGACACGACAGAACGGAGCCGACCATGCGTCTTTCTCGACGGATCGCAGGACCTGTCCTCGTGGCATCGCTGCTCGCGGTGATGCGGCCGCCGGCCGCGCTCGCCTGGCCCGGTCCCGTGCCCGCCACGGCTCCGGCGATGCGGGATTCCCATCTCGTCGTCGTCCGGGGCTTCGGCTGGGGCGGCCGCCACCGGGCCCACCGCGAGCGGGGAAACCGTTCGTCGGACCCGGGGCGGAAGACCGACAAGCGATAGACCGCGGGGGCCCTCGCCGCGCCCCTCACGGCCGGGCGGTCGCGGCGAGATCCCACACGGCGAGGCTCTTGTCGCGCCACCCGCCGCCGCCTTCCTCGCAGCGCTCGTCCAGGAGCCGCAGCGGCGGTCCCCAGGCGAAGGGCGCGCGCTCGAAATTGAGGGCGCGCCAATCGCCGTCCTCGCAATCCCGGTTGGCCTGCCACTGCGTGAAGGTCGTCGTGACGAGCCAGCGTGCGCCCGAGCGCCTGAAATTCGCCAGAGCCCCGTCGATGTTCGAGAAACTGAGATGAACGAGGCCGTCGCGGCACAGGATGGCATCGGCCTCCGGCAGCGTGTCGCGCGTGATGTCGGCGACGCGGAACTCGAATCCGGGCGGATGTTCGGTCCTGTTCCGGGCGATCAGGTCGGGCACGATGTCGACCCCGACGTAACGGATCGCGCCGAGATCGACGCCCACGATCCAGCCGGCATCGCCGCACGGCGCATCGAGCAGGGTCGCGACGCCCAATCCGTCGAGGAGGCCGGGCAGCCCGTCGCGGATCGCCCGCGTGGCACCCGCCTCCGAGCCGAGGCCCGATGCCGACGTCGCCGCGCCCCAGAGATTGTGGTCGTGGATGAACCGGAACCTGTCCTTCAGCGACAGGGAGGCCAAGGCCTCCCGACTCGCCAGGAACGTCTTATGGGCGAGGACGACGGGGCGGCCGTCGTCCGGCAGGCGCGGTCGGTCGTGCGGCATCATCGCGTCCTTGCGCGTCGGCGGGCCGGCCGGTGGTGACGGAAAGCCGAAGGCCACGCTCGAACAGGGTGCGCCGGCGGCCGCGCCGATGCGCGCATCGCTCCGGCGAAACGACCCGTTCAGGCGTAGCGGGCCGTGAAGGGTCGGGTCGCGATCGTTACCGCAATCGCGATCCTGCGCCTCGCGACTGACCCAGGCCGTTACTCTTGGCCAGATCGGACCGGGTTTTCGCATAGGCCTCGCACACCATCGGATAATCGGCCGGCAACCCCCATTTCTGCCGGTATTCCTCGGCCGTGAGGCCGCGGCTCGTGAGGTGGCGCTTCAAGGCCTTATACTTCCGGCCGTCTTCCAGACTGATGATGTAATCGTAGCCCACCGTCTTCCTGATCGCCACGGGCGGCTGCGGGCGGACGGGCTCCGGTTCGGCCGGGGCGCCGAGCTTGCCGAGCGCCGCATGCGTCGTCGTGATCAGCCCCGGGAGGTCCGCGGCGGGCAGGCTATTCCTCGTCACATAGGACGAAACGATGCTGGCTGCGAGGCTAATCAGATCGTATCCAGAAGTGTCGATTTTTGTCATGCGGTATTACGATCCTGCGATTTCTGTCTCGGCATCACTCTTCCATTGGACGAATGCGTGAAAAATATCAAATAAAGTCATTCATGCCCTGTGGATTGCGCTCCGGACACGACAAATCCAGGTCGGATGCTGCGGCATGACGATGGCTCTTGCATAGACTTTGGCGCGGTCAGACCGGCCTCGCGAAGGATCCCGGGACGAGCCGGCCCGTCCAGCGCGCGGGCGACGCTGTCGAACGACACGGAGGCGAGCGCCGAGGGCCGGCGATGTTGCCGTCTTTTCTCGCGGCATCTGGCGCATGCGGCACGGCTTGCGGTCGAGCAAGGGAGATGGAGTGTCCCGGCTCTTCGCGGGCGGTGTCCGCAGGGGAATCCAACCGAGCCCGTGCTTGCATGTCGCGCCGCACGCGATGCATCGATCCCGCCTGTACCTCTGCTATGCCGGATCGCGGCCGACGTCCCCAAGGTCAATGCAGCGGACGGGATTCCTCTCTGCAGTCCTTCATGTCACCAAGACAATGCCGCCTCCGCTCCGCCGGGCTTGCTCTGCAGAGAGGTGCCATCTCGATCAATATACTCCAATTTAGTATCCGCGGGCATGCGTGGGCCGGACTGCTCCGGTCAAGCAGCGAATCGCCCGTGAAACGGTGACGCGGCTGGAGACACCCCGGGCGGGAACCGCGCCGCTATCAAATGATAGCCACAGGCAGGGCGCGCGAAGCGATAATGCGCGAGAGAGCGAGCCTGGAGCCTCGCTTCCGGACTGAGCGATGATCGACCCGGTGACCGCAGCGCCTGTGGATCCAGGCGGCACCGACCTTCTCAGTGCCGACGAGCTTCGGCGGACCCTCGACGAGGTCGGCGTCTGCATCTGGTCGCTGGACGTGTCGCGGGGCCCGATCACGGTCTCGCCGGCCTGTGCCCGCCTCTTCGGCGTCCCGTCCGACCGTCTGACGACGTTCGCGGCGACCCAGGACCTCGTGCACCCCGACGACCGGCCCATGAGGGCCGAGGCGATCCGGCGCGCCCTGGCGGAGGGCGGCGCCTACGAGATCGTCTATCGCGTCGTGCGGCCCGACGGCGAGTGTTGCTGGTTGCGCTCGCGGGGCCAGGTGCACCTCGACGCCGACGGAAAACCGGTCCGGCACCGCGGCATCATCGTCAGCATCGACGAGCGGAAGCGGGTCGAGGCCGACCTGCGGGCCCGCGAGGCCCATCTGCGTTCCATTCTCGACACCGTGCCGGACGCGATGGTGGTCATCGACGAGGCCGGCCTGATCCACTCCTTCAGCGCCGCCGCCGAGCGCCTGTTCGGCTACGCGGCCGGCGAGGCGATCGGGCAGAACGTCCGGATCCTCATGCCCGAGCCGATGGGGTCCGAGCACGACGACTGCCTCGCCCGCTACCGCCGCACGGGGGAGCGCCGCATCATCGGCACCACCCGGGTGGTGACGGGGCGCCGGCGCGACGGCTCGACCTTCCCGATGGAGCTCGCCGTCGGGGAGATGCGCTCGGGGACGCAGGTCTTCTTCACCGGCTTCGTCGACGACCTGACCGAGTACCAGCGGATCCAGGCCCGCCTGCAGGAACTCCAGTCCGAACTGGTCCACGTCTCGCGCCTGAGCGCGATGGGCGAGATGGCCTCGACGCTCGCCCACGAGCTCAACCAGCCGCTCGGCGCCATCACCAACTACACCAAGGGGTGCCGCCGCCTCCTCGCCCATTCCGATTCCGGCTCCGTCGCCACGGCGGTCGAGGTCCTCGACAAGGTCGCCGAGCAGGCGCTGCGGGCCGGCCAGATCATCCGCCGCCTGCGCGACTTCGTGGCGCGGGGCGAGACCGAGCGCCGCGTCGAGCCGGTCGCGCGGCTGATCGAGGATGCCTGCGCGCTCGCCATGGTGGGCGCCCGCGAGCAGGGGGTTGCCTTGCGCCTCGCCCTCGACCGGCGGGCCGGCTCGGTCCTGGCCGACCGGGTGCAGATCCAGCAGGTGCTGGTCAACCTGATCCGCAACGCCCGCGAGGCCGTGGCGCAGGGGCCCCGCCGCGAACTCGGCATCGCCGCGCGGCGCCTCGCGCCCGACAGGGTCGAGATCGCCGTCTCGGATACGGGGCCCGGCATCGCCGAGGACGTGGCCGGGCGCCTGTTCCAGCCCTTCGTCACCACCAAGCCCGGCGGCATGGGCGTCGGCCTCTCGATCTGCCGCACCATCACCGAGGCGCATGGCGGGCGACTGGAGGTCGAGCGCAGCGCGTCCGGCGGCGCCACTTTCCGGCTGATCCTTCCGGCCGACCATGCCGGCGACGCGCGACGGGGATCGGGGCCATGACGATTGACCCCATGACGATTGATCCCAAGACGGCCGACCCCAAGACGGCCGACCCCAAGACGGCCGACCTGGTGCACGTCGTCGACGACGATCCCGCCATGCGGGATTCGCTCGCCTTCCTGCTCGACACCGCCGGTTACGCCGTGCGCCTCTACGCGACCGGCCTCGAACTGCTCGACCGGCTCGCGCGGTTCGCAGCGCCGGTCTCGGGCTGCGTCCTGACCGACATCCGCATGCCCGGCATCGACGGGCTGACCCTGCTCCGCCGCCTGCGCGAGGCCGGGAACCGACTGCCGGTGATCGTGATGACCGGCCACGGCGACGTTCCGCTCGCCGTCGAGGCGATGAAGCGCGGCGCGCGCGACTTCATCGAGAAGCCGTTCGACGACGAGGTGCTCCTGCGGGCCCTGCGCGCCGCCCTGGCTCCCGATCCGCCGGCCGCCGGCTCCGACCCGGCGGTGCAGGACTTCCTGCGGCGGGTCGCGACGCTCAGCGAGCGCGAGCGCCAGGTCCTCGACCGCCTGGTCGCCGGCGCGACCAGCAAGGAGATCGGCCGCGCCCTCGCCATCAGCCCGCGCACCGTCGAGATCTACCGGGCCAAGCTGATGGCCAAGACGCAGGCCGCCACCCTCCAGGACCTGGTGCGCCGGGCGGTGCTGGCCGGCCTCGCCTGAGCCGCTTGAGGCAGGTCAAGGCGGGCGGCCTCCGGGCGTCCGAGGGTCGGATCACGCATCCGAGCCTCGTTCGCCACGGGGGGCCCCATGCCGAGCGCCATGCCGAGCCCCATCTCGACCCCTGCGCCGCGCCTCTCTCCCATCTACGTCGTCGACGACGATCCGGCGATCCTGCACTCGACCCGCTTCCTGTTCGAGTGCGAGGGGCACCGCGTCGAGACCTTCGCCAGCGGGCCCGAGCTCCTGTCGGCCTTCCCCGGACCGTGCCCGCTCTGCGTGCTGCTCGACCAGGTGATGCCGGGGATGGACGGGCTCGAGGTCTGCCGGCGCCTGCGGCTCCTCGATGCCGCCGTGCCGGTGATCCTGATCACCGGTCATCCCGACCCGCGCATCCGGGCCCGGGCCCGGGATGCCGGCGTGCCGCTCATCGACAAGCCGCTCGCCTTCGAGGCCTTCGTCGGCCTCCTCGCGGCCGGCCGCATCGCACCGGACCCTCACGGCCATGCATGACGGCGCTCGGCCCGCCCCGACCGGGCAGCCCGCCGCGGGACTTCGCGGGCGCGGCGGCTTTTCGCGGAGCGGCCCAGAGCGAGCCTCGGGAGGGCAGGGCGCGCTTTCCCCGTTCCGGCTGGAGGCCGAGCCTGACGGGCCCCACGTCCGGTGCCTTGATCCAGCGCAAGTGATTCTTGGCAAGTGATTCTTGGCAAGTGATTCTTGGCAAGTGATTCTTGGCAAGTGATTCTTGGCAAGTGATTCTTGGCAAGTGATTCTTGGCAAGTGATTCTTGGCAAGTGATTCTTGGCAAGTGATTCTTGGCAAGTGATTCTTGGCAAGTGATTCTTGGCAAGTGATTCTTGGCAAGTGATTCTTGGCAAGTGATTCTTGGCAAGTGATTCTTGGCAAGTGATTCTTGGCAAGTGATTCTTGGCAAGTGATTCTTGGCAAGTGATTCTTGGCAAGTGATTCTTGGCAAGTGATTCTTGGCAAGTGATTCTTGGCAAGTGATTCTTGGCAAGTGATTCTTGGCAAGTGATTCTTGGCAAGTGATTCTTGGCAAGTGATTCTTGGCAAGTGATTCTTGGCGAGACGAGGCCGTAGGCGATGCAGACCGGCCGGGCGGGCAGCACGTAGACCCGGAGCAGGATCTGAAGGGCGCCTGCCCCCTCGACCCGGGCCGCATCGTCGAGCGCGCGGGACGGACTTGAAGGTCCGGCGCGGCAGGACGATGCCGAAGGCCGATTGCGGCCGCTCGGAGAGCTCGGCCGGCGTCGCGCTCCGATCGGTCCCGGGGCGGGGCACCTGCGTGACGCTGGGCAACCTCCCGGTGGTGCGGGCGCCGGTCCTCGACGGCGAGTGTGGCGCCGGCTCGACCCGCCCGCCGCCGTCCGCGGCCTGCGGGTGCTGCTGATCGAGGACGACGAGGCGGTGCTGACCGCGACCGCCAGCCTGCTGCGCAGATGGGGCTGCGAGGTCCAGGCCGAGCCGGGCATTCCCGCGTCCATCGCCGCCGTGGACCTCCTCGTCGCCGATTTCGACCTCGGCAACGGCGTCACCGGGGCCGAATGCATCGCGGCGGTGCGGCGGCTGGCCGGGCACGAGGTTCCCGTGGTGGTCATCAGCGGCCACGACGAGGCGCGGGTGCGCGAGGAGCGGGGCGCGCCGGACATGCCGATCCTGTCGAAGCCCGTCCGTCCGGCCGAGCTGCGCTCCGTCGTCGTCGCGAAGAGCATCGTGGCCAAGAGCATTCTGATCAGGGGCACGGCCGTAGGAGCCGGCTCCCCGGCCGCATGACGCGGGCGTGCGGCCACCGCCTCCCGGATTCCGATTGCGTCTCCAGCCACGAAAGGATCGCGGCCTTGTTCTCACGTCTCAAGAGACGGGCGGACGGAATTGCGCTCACCTCTCTCGCCGCCGCCCTCGCCGACCCGGTCAACCGGGCCATGGGCGGCACCCTGTTCAATCTGCGGCTCGATCTCCTCGATGCCACCGACTGCAACGTGCGGTCCCTGACGGCCCGCCTGACCCGTCCGGAGGGGAACGTCGACGTGTCGTTGCTCGTGAGCCAGGACGGCGCCCGGCAACCCGGCGTGCTGCTGCAGGTCGTCGAGGGGCGCGCGATGAAGACGGGCCAGGTCGTCGTGGACGCCAAGGCGATGGGCGACGGCCTCGCGTCGTTCGGCCATGTCGCCCTCGACGGGATCCAGTTCGAGACCGACAGCGCCACCCTGAAGCCGGAATCCGATCCGACGCTCGCCCAGATGGCCGCTCTGCTCACGCGGGATGCGGCCCGGCAGGTCTACATCGTCGGCCATACCGACGCGTCGGGGACGCTCGATCACAACCTCACGCTGTCCCAGGCGCGCGCCGCCGCCGTCGCGAAGGCCTTGACCGGCCGGTTCGGCATCGATCCCGGCCGCCTCAATGCCAGGGGCCGTCGGCCCCTACGCCCCGGTCGCCGGCAACGCCACCGAGGCCGGCCGGGCCAGGAACCGCCGGCTGGAGCTGGTCGAGAAGTAGGCGCGAGGGGAGACGCCAAGCGTACTACGGGGCCGACATCCTTCGATCCTGCGCCCGACGATGAGATCCCCGTCTCAGGACGGCGGCCGGAGGAGACCGGCGATGGTGCCGGTGCCGTTACCGCGCCTCGCCGGGCGGAGGGGCGGGGAGCACGGTGGTGTAGTTGGCCGGAACCCAGCCGAACCGTCCGTCCTCGGCCCGGATGTGGCCGAGACCCGGGAACGAGATGTGGGCGGCGGCGATCCAGGCGCCGGTGCGGGCCGCCTCCGAGAACAGCGCCTCGCGCCGCCCCTCGGCGCCCGCACCGTCGCTGTCGTAGGTCACCGTGACCTGCGGATCGGGGAACTGGATCGGCGCCACGTGGACGATGTCGCCCCAGACCAGGAGCGTCTCGCCCCCGCTCGACACCCGGTAGGAGCTGTGCCCCGGCGTGTGCCCCGGGGTGGCGATCGCCACGAAGCCCGGCAGGATTTCACCGTCGCCGTCGAACGGCACCAGCCGTCCGGCGTCGCGGTAGGGCTCGAGCGCGGCCTGGGCGCCCTTGAACATCGGCAGGAGGAACGGGGGTGCTGCCGCCTCGTTGCCCGGGTTCAGCCAGTAATCGGCATCGCGGCGGCTGACACGGATCGTCGCGTTCGGAAAGACGGCCCTCCCGTCATGCATGATCCCGCCGACATGGTCCGCGTGCAGATGGGTCAGCAGCACCTCGTCGACCGCCTCCGGGGCGTAGCCGGCGGCGCGCAGGTTCGCCACGAGCTTGCCGCAGCAGGCACCGTAGAGGTCGCCCGCGCCCGCATCGATCAGCACGAGCCGCGACCCGGTATTGACCAGGAACGCGTTGATCGAGCCCTCGAAGGGCAGCGCGAGGAAGTCTCGCGCGAGCCGGCTCTCCGCCTCGCCCGGCCGGACCTCGGAGAGGAGGGCGCGCGGGCCGGCGCCGTCGCGGGGGCGCTGGAGCACGGTCGGGATCGGAAAGGTGTGGGTGCCGTCGAGGAGGGCCGTCACCTCGAAGCGCCCGAGCATCATGCGGTAGAAGCCCGGCGCCTGCCGCGCCACCTGGGGCGCCGTCGCGCGCGCGTCGCCGGACGGTCCCGCCAGGACCAGCCCGAGGGCCAGGGCGCAGGCGCCGCCGAGGCGCCGGAGGATGCCGGCCGCGGCACCGCCTTCGTCCGGCCCGGTCACGGCCGCTCCCCCGTTCCGGCCGGCTCGTCCCCGGGGACGGGGATCGCGAAGCCGTTCAGGGTCACCGAGACGAAGCAGTAATGGCCGACGAGATAGATCAGTTCGTTGGCGCCCGCCTGGCCGAACAGCGCCACGGCGCGCCGGTAGGTCGGTTCCGGCAGGACCCCACCCCCGGTGAGCGCCCGGGCGACGTCGAACGCCGTCGCCTCCTCGTCGGTAAGGTCCGGCGGCCGCTCGCCCGCGGCCAGGGTCGCGAGGCGCTGGTCGCCCATGGCGTGGCGGGCCTGCGCAACCGCCCCGTGCGCGTAGATCTCGTAGGCGGCACCGAACCGCGCGCCGACCGCCAGGATGGCGACCTGCCGCGCCGCGTCGGGCAGGATCTGGAACGCCGTCATCGCCCGGGTGACCGTCCAGAATGCCGCGCCCACCTCGGGCTGGTGCAGCCACGCGTTCCAGGGCCCGAGGAGCGCACCGTCGTTCCGCATGGTGGTGAAGAGATCGTACTTGGCGGCGACGCCCGACCTCATGTCGTCGTAGAGCGGGCGCTGCCTGTCAGTCAGGTCCGCGGAAGCGATCGGGGGGAGGCGCATCCGGGGATTCTCCTCATCGGCCGCCATGGGCGCGACCGTCCCGGCGGCTTAACGTGGTGGCTCCGGGCCGGCTTGTACGGGATCGCCCTCGATTGGACGTTCGGAGCGGCGCGGAGGCCGCGGAACGTCGATGCCGGCGACGCCCGAACCGTATCGCGGCCCTCGCCACGCCGGCCCTCTCCGGCTCGACGGCGTCGTCGACTCCATGCCCGGTCGGCTCGACCGGAACGGTGATTGACAGTCCACCCAAATGAGCGAAGCATGGAAGGTGCTCAGTTCACAGCGGCGTCATCGACGGGTGCCGGGTGGCTGTGCATGGCGATACTTCGGCTGGACGATCGCCGGCCTCGACACGCGCTCGGCGTGAGCGGAGATGCGGCACCACCGGGTGTGCGTCCGCGCCCGGTCGCACGGCGATGCTCCGGGTCCCCGATCGTTCCGCAGGGTCTCCGACGACCCGGCCCTCCGCCGCGTCGGACGAGGCTCCGGGGTCCCGCGCAGGTCATGGTGATGTCCAGGGCTGATCCGCGCCGCTCGCTGTTCGCGAAGTACTTCGCCGTCCTGTTCGCGGCGGTGGCATTGCCGCTCTTCGCGAGCGGCGGCCTGGAGGCGTGGTTCGGCTATCGCGACCGGCGCGACCAGCTGCATGCGCTGCTCGCCCTGGAGGCGCGCGACGCCGCCTTCCGCATCCAGGGCTTCCTCGACCTCATCCGCGGCCAGCTCGGCTGGATGGTGCAGCTGCCCTGGCCCGCCGCCGTCGAGGACAGCCAGCGTCTCGATGCGCTACGCCTGCTGCGGCAGGTGCCGGCGGTCGCGGAGCTCACCCTCGTCGACGGGGACGGCCGCGAGCGGCTGCAGGTGTCGCGGGTCAGCCTCAACCGCACCGGGAGCGGCGCCGACCGCTCGGCCGACCCGGCCGTGGCGGGCGCCCGGACGGCCAAAGCCTGGTACGGGCCGGTGACCTACCACCGCGGCTCCGAGCCGTTCATGACGGTGGCGGTGGCGGGCAACCGCGCCTCGATCGGCGTCGCGGTGGCGGAGATCAACCTCAAGCTGATCCGGGAGGTGATCTCGGGGATTCGCGTCGGCGAGACCGGGCAGGCCTTCGTCCTCGACGGGCCGGGCCGGCTCGTCGCCCATCCCGACCTCAGCCTCGTGCTGCGGGGCGCCGACGATCCCGCGTCGCGCCGCCTGGCGAGCCTGCGCACGGTCGCACGCAGCGCCGGGGGCATCGCGACGGGCGTGGAGGCCGGCGGGCGCCGCGTCGTCGCCGCGACGGCGATGGTCCCGGGCGTCGACTGGACGGTGGTGGTGATGCAGCCTGTCGCCGAGGCGTTCGAGCCGATCTCCCGGGCACTCCTGCGCACCGGCGCGCTGATCCTCCTCGGCATCGCCTTCGCGGCGTCCCTCGCCTACGGGCTGGCCCGGCGGATGACCGGGCCGATCCGGCTGCTCGAGCACGGCACGGAACGGATCGGCGCCGGGGATTTCGGGCACCGCATCGCGATCGGCTCGGCGGACGAGCTCGGCCGGCTCGCCGCGCGGTTCAACGCGATGGCGGGCGAGCTCGCGCTGTCGCAGGAGCGGCAGGAGCGCATCGGGCGTCTGCGCCGCTTCCTCGCTCCGCAGGTGGCCGAGCTCGTCGACCGCTGCGGCGACGACGGCGTGCTCGACGGGCGCCGGGTCGCGGTCGCGGTGATCTTCGGCGACCTGCGCGGCTTCACGGCGTTCTCGGCCCGCTCGCCCCCGGAGACGGTGATCGAGGTGCTCGACACGCTCTTTGCGGCCTTAGGGAGCGCGATCACCGCGCATGGCGGCACCCTGGTCTCCTTCACCGGCGACGGTCTGATGGCGCTGGTGAACGCGCCGGTGCCGGCGCCGGACCCGGCTTTCACGGCGGTGCAGCTCGCGATCGCCATGCAGGATGCGGTCCGGCCGCTCGCCGCGACCTGGACGGCGAGGGGCTACGGCATCGGGTTCGGGATCGGCGCCGCGATGGGGCCCGCGACCGTCGGGCGGATCGGCTACGAAGGCCGCTCCGACTACACGGCGGTCGGGCCGGTGGTGAACCTGGCGGCCCGCCTCTGCGCCGCGGCGGCGGATGCCCAGATCCTGATCGACGCGGCCCTGGCCGAGGCCGTGCGCGGCCGCTGCGCCGTCACGGCGCTGGGCGCGCTGCCGCTGAAGGGCCTGGCCGGTGAGGTGCCGGTCTTCGGCGTCGCGTGCGGCGCCTGACGGTGGATCATTCGATGACGGTGTCGGCGCTGCCGAGGAGCCCGGGCGGGACGGTCACGCCGAGGGCGGCGGCGGCCTGGAGGTTGACGAACAGCTCGACCTTCGTGACGAGCTGCACCGGCAGGTCGGACGGCCGCTCGCCCTTGAGGACCCGGCCGGCATAGAGCCCGGCCAGCCGGTGCGTCTGCGTGAAGTCGCCGCCATAGCTCATCAGGCCGCCCGCGAGGGGGAAATCCCGCGTCTGCGTGACCGCCGGTACGGCGTGCCGGCGGGCGAGGGCGGCGAGCCGCCGGCTGCGCAGCGCGAAATAGGGATCGGAGGTGAAGACGAGTCCCGCGGGCCGTAAACCCGCCGCCCCGGCGAAGACCGGCTCGAACTCCGCCTCGCTGCCGATCGGCGAGGTCCGGAGCCGCACGCCGAGGGTCTCGGCGGCCTCGTGCAGGGATCGCAGCTGCCCGGGCGCGGTCGGGCTCGTCGGATTGTAGGCGACCGCCATCGTGGCGGCGGACGGCACGGCCTCGTGCAGGAATTCCAGCCGCTTGCGCGACACCTCCACGCTCAGGCTGGACACGCCCGTGACGTTGCCGCGGGGGCGCGCCAGATCCTGAACGACCCCGAGCGCGACGGGGTCGCCGCCCATCTCGAACACGATCGGGATCGTCGCGGTGGCGGCCTTCGCGGCGAGTGCGGTCGGCGCCCCGCCGGGCGCGGCGAGGACCGCGACCCGGCGCGCAACCAGGTCCCGCGCGAGCCCGGGTAGCCGCTCGTAGTGCCCGTCCGCCCAGCGGAAATCGATCGCGACGTCGCGTCCCTCGACGAAGCCCGCCTCGGCCAGGCCTTCGCGGAAGGCGGCGAGCCGGCTCGCGAAGGGCTCGGGCGATTCGGGGCCGAGATAGCCGACGACCGGCAAGGCCGGCTGCCCGCCGGCCGCGCCCGGAAGGGCGAGCGCGGTCGCGAGCCCGGCGATCACGTCCCGTCGGTTCGCCTGCCGGAACAGGAGGCCTCTCCTGTCGAACGGCCGTTGCGGCGTCATCGCAGGACATCCGAGGAGTTTCGATCTCGAGGCCGGAGCATAGCGGCAATGGCTCGGGGATGCGATCGGAATCGCTGCCGATCGGGGAGGGGATCACCGTCGGCACGCCGTCGAAGGCCCAGGTCGGACCGGCGCTCACTCGGGGCGCTCACTCGGAGAGACGACGAGCCATCCTGTCGATCGGGGGGCGAGCGGGCATTCCAGGCCGTGCCGTCGGGCGGCCCCCGCAACCTGGCGCCGGTGCCCGAACCCGCGGCGGCCCCCATCCGGCCGCGCGACCGTGGCCGGGACGCACTACCTCGCTGAGGCCCGGAGCGGCTACATCACGGCTATGCTCTGCGTCCTCAAGCACGTCCTGATCGAGTACGGCCCCGACTGCGACGCGCATATCGATGCGGCGGTGCGTGCCATCCTGGAGGCCTTCCCCGAGGCCTCGCTCGAGGTGGCCCAGGGCCTGCTCGACGATGATCTCCTGATCGAAGCGCGCATCCCGCTGCGCCGTGCGCACGAATGGCCGGCCGTGAGCCGCATCGCGCATGCGGTGCAATTCGACAGCCGCGACGTGCCGGATCCGGAGATGTCGATCGAATAGACGTTGATAAGTTGAATCAATGCAGAATTTCGACTGCACTATCTAACCGTTAGGCAATAAGAAACTTAGCATACGTTATTTGTCTTGCGCAGGCAGATTTGTCGAAATGGCGCGATCCTGGCTTTGCTCGTGAGGCGAGGTCATGGGAGTGTTTTCGAGCGTGCGGCCTCGGGCCCGGCGCATTCGGGAGACCGGTGGCGAGGACCTGCCGGGGATTTCGGGGAGCCCTCGGCACGGCGCGCATGGTCGAGGACGCGGCACGCAACGCCGGCTCCGAGGTGCCGATGGAACCCGCCCGCAGGATCGAGAGTCCGTCACGGCATGCGTCATGGGCCCGGCTCTCGCGGTCGCTCCGCTCTACTGCGATCGGCCTGGGGCTCGCAGTCGCGGCCGGGCCGGCGACGGCGGGCCTCTCGGGCTACCAGGGAGCCTGGGTTCTGGCCGGGCGCGACTGCGCCGAGGTCTACGCCTCCGCCGGGCGAAGCCTGTCGTTCCGCAAGCCGATCGACCTCTTCGCCCCCGCCTTCATCGTCTCCGGCCAGCGCCTGAAGACGCCGATGGCCTCGTGCCGCATCAAGGCGGTCCGGACCGTGCAGGGCCGCGACCATCTCGACCTCGACTGTGCGAATGCCGTCGCCGTCAACGACGTCAAGGTCATCATGGCGGCCACGCCCGACGGAAACTTGACGCGGTACTACAGCGACGAGGATCCGACGGGCATCGCGTATCGGCGCTGTTCGGCGCAGGCAAGCCGGACTTCCGCAAAGTAAAGGGCGTGGCGTCGCAAGGCCTCGCCCGCCCCGCTCGCCCCCTGGAAGGATGGTCCCAGGGGGCGCTCGCCCTTGCCGCCAGGCGATCGGGGGCTGGGAGGCTCGGTCGACCGGCGCCGCGTCCGGCGCGGTCAGTACGTGCCGAACTTGTAGTTCAGGGCGGCGCGCACCACGCCGAACCCGTTATCGTTGCGGTTGCCGTTGGCGAGCAGCAGGACCGTGTTCGTCGGCGCGTTGTAGCCGACAGCTCCGAGCCCGACGGCGGTGTTGTTGCGCCGGTCGTTGCTGATGTTCACGTACATGCCCTCGACGCGGGCGGTCCAGGTGTTGGTGAAGGCGTATTCGACGCCGCCGCCGACCGTGTAGCCGGTCCGGATGTTGCTGGTGCAGTTCAGCAGGCCGTTCCCGCAGATGCCTTTGTCGAGGCTGCCCTCGCCGTAGGCGAGGCCGCCCGTGACGTAGACGAGGGTGCGGTCGATGGCGTAGCCGAGCCGGCCCCGGAACGTGCCGTACCAGTCGAGCGTCCCGAGTACGCCGCGCGGAACGAGGATCGTTCCCGGCGGCAATCCGGGGCCGGTCGCCGTGATGAAGAACGGAGCCGCCGGAACGCCCCCGAATCCGCGCCGGCCGTTGTTTCCGGCAAGCCCCTGGATGTCGGCCTCGGCACCCACGACGAAGCTGCCGACCTGCCAGTTGTAGCCGATCTGCCCGCCGCCGGCGAAGCCGCTCGTGGTGGTGTTGCCGTTCCGCACGCCGGCGCCGGCCGGGACCAGGAAGGTGCCGGAGGTTGCCGCGAAGGCCGGCCCTGCCGCCGCGAAGGTACCCACGGGAGCGACGGCGGCGACGGCAGCGGTACGGTTCTCTTGCGACGAGAACGCCCCACCCGCATTGACGCCGACGTAGAACCCCGTCCAGGAGAAGATCGGGACCGGGATCGGCGCCGGCGGAGGGGCCTGGGGCGGCAAGTCGGCAGCAAATACAGCACCTGAAGCTGCGAGTACCACCGTCGATGTCAGTAGAGCATTCTTTAACATTTGCATACACCTCCGTTTCAGGTCCGATACGGTCGGACCGATGGCGCATGAGGCTTCTGCCGTGGATAGCTTTGCAAGTGCAATTTGGCAACAGTGTTCGATGTGTTGATGGATATTGATGCAGAAACGATGGTTTTAGCGGTTACATTCAAGTTTTTTATCATATGATGTTTGACGGACGATGGAGCTTGCTATCGGGCGAGATTGCGGCCCGGTCCATGAAGCCGGCTGCCGCCGTGCGGCGGCGCACCGCCCCGCTGTCCCGTTCGATCAAGCCGGCCCGGCGCGACTCGCCACACTGTCGAGCCGCCCTCCGCATGAGGACGGCCCTGCGGCGAGGGCGATCATGCATCAAGGTTCAGGTCACCGTCCGGCGGGTCCCCGTCTCCTCGGTCCCGGCCTCGTCCCGGCGCTGGTCCCGGCGCTGGTCCTGGCGCTCGTCGTCGCGCCCGCCGCCCGCTCCGAGCCCGATCCCGCCGCCCTGACCGTCGGCACCGTCGCTGCCCAGCACAAGGCCATCGACAAGCCCCTCGACTTCGTCGGCCGGATCGAGGCGCCGGCCCGCGTCGAGGTGCGGGCCCGGGTCGTCGGCTACCTCGACGCCGTCCTGTTCAAGGAGGGCGAGGTCGTGCGGGAGGGCATGCCGCTCTATCGTATCGAGCCCGACCTGTTCGAGGCCGCGGTGAAGCAGGCCGAGGGCGCGCTGGAGCGCAGCCGCGCCGCCGAGACCCTGGCGGCGATCCAGCTCCAGAGGGCCCAGGACCTCCTCGACCGCAATTCCGGCACGGTGGTCGCCCGCGACCAGGCCCGCGCCGCCCTCGACCAGGCGAAGGGCGCCGTCACGGGCGACGACGCCACCCTGAGGACCGCGCGGATCAACCTCGGCTACACGAGGATCGCGGCTCCCGTCGCCGGCCGGATCGGCCGGACCAGCGTGACCAAGGGCAACGTGGTCGGCCCCGACAGCGGCGTGCTGACGACCATCGTCAGCCAGGATCCGATGTTCGTCACCTTCCCGGTGAGCCAGCGCGAGTTCCTGCGGATGCGCCAGGGCGGTCCGATGCCGGAGCGCAGCCGGATCGCCGTGCGGGTCCGCTTCCAGGACGGCACGACCTACGACCAGGTCGGGCGCATCAACTTCGTCGACATCAGCGTCGACCGCACCACCGACACGGTGCCGGTGCGTGCCGGCCTGCCGAACCCGGCGGGCGCCCTGCGGGACGGGCAGCTCGTCCAGGTCGCGCTCCAGACCGGGACGCCCGAGGAGAAGGTGGTGGTGCCGCAAGGCGCGCTCATCGCCGACCAGGGCGGCGTCTACGTCTTCGTGGTCGAGGATGGCCGCGCGGTGGTCCGGCGGGTGAGCGTGGCGTCGGGCGGCAGCGGCGGGGAGGCGGTGATCGAGTCCGGCCTCTCTGGCGGCGAGCGCGTCATCGTCGAGGGGCTGCAGCGCGTGCGCCCCGGCATCCCGGTGCTGTCGGTGCCGGCCGGGCAAGTCACGGGTAGAACCTGACCGGAAGGACCTGATCCGATGCTCTCCGCGATCTTCGTCGACCGGCCGCGCCTGGCGGTGGTGATCGCCATCGTCACGGCGATCGCCGGCGGGCTCGCTTTGCTGGCGATCCCGGTGGCGCAGTATCCCGACATCGTGCCGCCCCAGGTCTCGGTGACGACGACCTATCCGGGCGCCGCCGCCGACGTGGTCGAATCGACCGTGGCGCAGCCGATCGAGTCGCAGGTCGTCGGCGTCGACAAGATGATCTACATGAAGAGCGTGAGCGGCAACGACGGCAGCTACACGCTCACCGCCTCGTTCGAGCTCGGCACCGATCCCGACATCAACGCTGTCAACGTCAACAACCGGGTCCAGATCGCGCTGGCGAAGCTCCCCGAGGACGTGCGCAAGCAGGGCGTCACGGTCAAGAAGAAGTCTTCGGCCCTGCTCGGCGTGCTGGCGGTCTACTCGCCGAAGGCGATCCAGGATCCGCTGTTCATCTCGAACTACGTCACCATCAACCTGCTCGACCGGATCCGCAGCACGCCGGGCGTGGGCGACGCGACCCTGTGGGGACCGCAGGACTACGCGATGCGGGCCTGGATCCGCACCGACCAGCTCACCGGTCTCAACCTGACCACCGGCGACGTCATCGGGGCGATCAAGGCGCAGAACGTCCAGGCGCCGGTCGGCCGCATCGGCGCCCGGCCGATCTCGGACGAGCAGCAGCTCCAGCTCAGCATCCAGACGCAGGGGCGGCTCACCTCGCCCGAGCAGTTCCGCAACATCATCCTGCGCACCAACCCGGACGGGTCGCTCCTGCGCCTCGGCGACGTCGCGAGGGTCGAGCTCGGCGCGGCGAGCCTCGACCGCGAGACCCGGCTCAACGGCAGCCCGGCCACCGTCATCGCGATCTACCAGTCGCCCGGCGCCAATGCGATCGCGACGCTCAAGGAGGTCACCGCGAGGGTCTCGGCCCTGGCCAAGGCCTTTCCCGAGGGCCTCGAATGGAAGGTCACCTACGATCCCACCGCCTTCATCACCGAGACGGTGCACGAGGTGCAGAAGACCCTGGTCGAGGCCTTCGTCCTCGTAGTGATTGTGGTGTTACTGTTCCTGGGCAGCCTGCGGGCGACCCTGATCCCGACGATCGCCGTGCCCGTGAGCCTGATCGGCACCTTCATCGCCCTGAAGGCGATCGGCTACTCGGCGAACTCTGTCTCGCTGCTCGCCCTGGTGCTCGCCATCGGCATCGTGGTCGACGACGCCATCGTGGTGGTCGAGAACGTCGAGCGGGTGATGGAGGAGCATCCCGAACTCTCGCCCCGCGAGGCGACGAAGCGCGCCATGGCGGAGATCACCGCGCCGATCGTCGCCATCACCCTGGTGCTGCTCTCGGTCTTCGTGCCGGTCGCCTTCGTGCCGGGCATCTCGGGCGAGCTGTTTCGCCAGTTCGCGGTCGCGGTCGCGGTCTCGATGCTGCTCTCGGCGATCAACGCGCTCACCCTCTCGCCCGCGCTCTGCGGCGTGCTCCTGCGGCCCCATCACGGGCCGCGGCGCGGCATCATGGGCTTCGTCATGCGGAGCATCGACGCCGTGCGCGACGGCTACGGCGCGGCGGTCGCCCGCATCGTGCGCCTGTCGGTCCTCGGCCTCGTCGTCACCCTCGCGGCGGCCTGGGGCATTGTGCAGTTGGCGCGGATCACCCCCACGGGGTTCCTGCCGGAGGACGACCAGGGCGCCTTCTTCGTCGTGGTGCAATTGCCCGAGGGCGCCGCGGTGGGCCGCACCGCCGACGTCGCGGCCAGCGCCGAGGCGATCCTGCGCGAGGAGCATGCGGTGGCCGACGTGACCACCGTGGTCGGCCTCAACTTCATCGACAACTACTCGCAGAGCAGCGCCGCCTTCATGGTCGTGACGCTCAAGGGGTTCGAGGAGCGAAAAGGCGCGGGCGACGGCGCCGCCGCGCTGATCGCCCGGCTCGGCCAGCGTTTCCGCGAGATCCCGGGCGGCCTCGTCGTGCCGCTCAGCCCCCCGCCGATCATCGGGCTCGGCACCGGCGGCGGCTTCGCCTACGTGCTGGAGGACCTGCGCGGCGGCGATCCGCGCGAACTCGCCCAGGTGCTGCGCGGCCTCATCGTCGCGGCCAACCAGGAGCCGAAGCTCAGCCGCGTGTTCAGCACCTTCTCGGCGACGAACCCGTCCGTCCTCCTCGATATCGACCGCAACAAGGTCCAGATCCTCGGCGTCTCCCTCGACAGCGTGTTCCAGGCGCTTCAGGCCTCGCTCGGCGGCTACTACGTCAACGACATCAACCTGTTCGGCCGGACATGGCAGGTCCAGGTCCAGGCCGAGGCGACCGATCGCCAGAGGATCGACGACATCTATCGCATCAACGTGCGCAACAAGGACGGCGAGATGGTGCCCCTGCGCAGCCTCGCCGAGGTGCGCATCGTCGTCGGACCGCCCGCGCTCATCCGCTACAACAACCTGCGCGCCGTGACGGTGCAGGGCGGGCCGGCCCCGGGCGTCTCGTCGGGCCAGGCGCTCGCCGCCATGGAGGCGGTCGCGGCCCGCACCCTGCCGTCGGGCTTCGGGGCTGAATGGACCGACACCGCCTTCCAGGAGAAGCGCGCCGAGGGCAAGACCGCGATCATCCTCGCCTTCGCGGTTCTGTTCGCCTTCCTGTTCCTGGTCGGGCTCTACGAGAGCTGGACGATCCCCGTGCCGGTGCTGCTCTCGGTGACCGTCGGCATCGTCGGCGCCTACGCGGCGATGGTCTGGGGCGGGCTCACCCTCGACCTCTACGCCCAGATCGGCATGGTGGTGCTGATCGGACTGGCTGCCAAGAACGGCATCCTCATCGTCGAGTTCGCCAAGGAGCAGCGCGAGCACGGCGTGCCGCTGCGCGAGGCCGCCACCGAGGGGGCGCGGCTGCGGTTCCGGCCGGTGATGATGACCTCCTTCGCCTTCATCCTCGGCCTCCTGCCCCTCGTCGTCGCCACCGGCGCCTCGCAGCTCGCCCGCAAGAACGTCGGCACCCCGGTCTTCGGCGGCATGATCGCCGCCTCCTTCCTCGGCATCTTCGTGATCCCGCCGCTCTACGTCGTGTTCCAGAGCCTGCGCGAGCGGGCCTGGCGGCTCCTCGGCGGCAGGACGACGGAGCCGTCGCCGCCGAAGGAGCCGGAGGGCGCCCCGGGGCACACGCCGGAGCACCTGCCCGCGGAATAGGGGAGGACCCGCCATGGACGAGACCGACCCGGGCCTGCTGGCGGAGGTGCCCGATGATTATCATGAAAGTATTTTGAGAAGGGTTTTATAATCAAAACTTGACGCAAATGGTACTTTCCTGCCCTCATACCTCATCCTGAGGTGCGACCGAAGGGAGCCTCGAAGGAGGCTCCAGAAATCTCGGCGCTCTCTGGAACCCTCCTTCGAGGTCAGTCGATCTTCGATCGACTAACACCTCAGGAGGAGGTCGAGGGTGGGAAAGATCTCGTCGATCAGTCAAACAGATCTGATCCATTGTCCGGAAGAATTCATCCGGAAAATGGATCGCCAGCCCGTGCGGCGCGTGAGCGAAGCCGCAGCGGCCTGACAGTCCGAGGCTCGCCCCGATCTCCTCCAGCCGCCCGATCGAGACGTCGCAGCGCGCCTGGTGGTCGAGATCCGCCGAGCTGTCGCGCTCCAGGCGGATCTCCTCGATCTCGGCCGCGATCCGGTCGGCGGTCATCTCCTCGACCGCCGTCACGCGCTCCGCCAGGATCGTGACCCGCGTCGCCCCGCCCTCGGCCGCGATCTCGGCGAGGCCGCCGCTGACATAGGCCCGGCGGCCGGTCCCGGTCGCGTCGGTGGCGAAGACGATCCCGGCATGGAGCAGGGTGACGAGGGGCACGTGGCCGGGAAGGACCGTCATCTCGCCGTCGGCGCCCGGCAGCAGCACCGACCGGACCTCGCCCGAGAACACGATCCGCTCGGGCGACACGAGTTCCGCGACAAGACCTGCCATGCTCCCCCCCTCACGCCATGATGCCGAGGCCGCCGTCGACGTAGACGGTCGAGCCGGTGAGACGGGCGGCGTAGGGCGTCGTCAGGAAGGCGGCGGTGAGGCCGACATCGTCGATGTCGACGAGTTCGCCGATCGGCGCGCGCTGGATCGCCTCGTTGAGGAGAAGGTCGAAATTCTTGAGGCCCGAGGCGGCGCGCGTCTTGAGGGGGCCGGGCGACACGGCGTGGACGCGGATACCGCGGTCGCCGAGCTCGTAGGCGAGGTAGCGCACGGCGCTCTCCAAAGCCGCCTTGACCGGCCCCATCAGGTTGTAGTTCGGCACGACCTTGGTGGCGCCGTGGTACCTCATGGTCAGGAGCGTGCCGCGATCGTCATGCCGTAGAGCCCGGGCGGCAGGTGCTCGATATAGTCGAGGAGATCGACGATCCGCGCATGCTCGCGCCGGGCGACGCTGCCCGAGACGAAGATGCCGGGATGCCCGATGCTCTGGTGCATCAGCCCGACGATGACCTGCCCGTTCGCCTTCAGCCCCGCGGTGGTGGGATAGAGGTCGGCGACCCAGTTGAAGTCCTGCTGCGGCGGGGTGATGGTGTCGCCGAGCGAGGCGAACAGGATGATCGGCGAGCGGATCGCCCGCAGGTCGAAGGCCCGGCCCTCGGCCCATTCGGCGCGGCCTGCGGCCAGCCGGTTGCCGACGAAGAGGTTGTCGACGATCCAGCGGATTTCTTCCCGATTCATCAGGAAGTACCCACCCCACCAGCGCTCGAACTCCAGGTAGCGCGGCGGCTCGGTGTCGATCTTCGAGAACAGTGTGTAGGATTTCCCGAAAAAGGTATTGGCGGGGTCGAGGGATTCGAAGTCGTCGACGAGGTGGGCGCCGTCGAAGACGCCGCCGCCGAGATCGCTGGCAAGCAAAGCCGTCCAGCTTCCGCCGAGCATGCCGCCGGCGTAGCGCATCGGGTTCTCGGCGTCGTTGCCGGCCCAGTAGGACATCGGCGCGCCGTTCACCACGATCGGCCCGACGCTCCCGGGATCGAGGGCGCCCACCAGCATCGCCGCCCAGCCGCCCTGGCAATTGCCGACGATGACGGGCCTGCCGCAGGTCGGATGGCGTTCGCGCACGAGGCGCACGAAGGCGGCTTCCGCCTGCGCCACGTCCGCCAGGGTCTGGCCCGGGACCGGATCGGGAAAGAAGATCGCCACGTAGACCGGATGGCCGGCGCGCATCGCCACCCCGACCTCGGAATCCGGCTTGAAGCCGCCGATGCCGGGCCCGTGCCCGGCGCGCGGGTCGATGATGAGGTAGGGGCGCTTCTCCTCGTCGGCCGGGCTGTCGGCCGGCAGCAGGATCCGCGCCAGGGCGTAGTTCGCCGGCCGCTCGAAGCGGCGGGCATCGGCCACGATCTCGTAGGGAAAGGCGAGGAGCGGCGGCTTGCCGGCCGCCTCGTGCACGAGCCAGTCGTTGCCGCGCTGCCGGAGCGTGTCCCTGAACAAGAGCGAGCGCTGGGCGAAGTCGGTCCAGTAGGTGACGGCGTCGCCGGCGGCCCGGACCGGATTCGTCGGCCGCGCGTGCTCCGGCCAGGCGCCGCCGGCCTTCTGCCAGGCGCCGCCAGCCTTCTGCCAGGCGCCGCCAGCCTTCTGCCAGGCGCCGCCAGCCTTCTGCCAGGCGCCGCCGGCTTTCTGCCAGGCGCTGCAGGCCTCCAGCCAAACGCCGCCGGCGTCCTGCATCGCGTCGAGATACGCACCGAGCGCCGCGGTGCAGCGGTCCCGGTAGATCTCGGCGAAGCGGGCCTGGAGCCGGAGGAGGGAGGCCGGGCCGTTGGTCGCCGCATCCTGCCGGGAGTCGTTGCCTGTCGCGGGCTGTGTCATGAGAGCATCTCCAGTGCCCGCGGCTCAGGCCTGAGCGGCCTTCCAGGTGAGGAAGAAGCCGATGTCGCCCGGCATGCCGTCCGGCCAGTCGACGACCATCGCCCTGAGGCCGTAGCCGGCGGGGTGCAGGCGGTCGCGCCAGAGTTCGTAGGCCTGCCGCGGACGGCCGGTCAGGGTCTCGGCCCAGCCGGCCTCGCCGTTGTTGATCGCCCGGCCCTTGTCGCTGCACATCAGGTTCGGGAAGCGCATCACGAGCAGTTCCTTCTGGCCCTGCTCGGCGGCGATGCGCAGCTTGTGCAGCAGGGCCTGCATGATCTCGCCGACCTTTTCCGGCGTGACCGCGACGGGCTCGGCGAGCTGCTTGGCCAGTTCCGCCCGCGCCTTGCCGGCCCGGTCCTGCCCCTCGATCTCCTTCATGGCCCGGGCGGCGCGCATGCGGGCCGAGTAGGCGGCGAGATCGTCGGCCGACATGAAGGGCTCGTTGCCGATCGCGGCGGGCTTCGCGTCGGGATGGGTCGTCAGCGCCTCCATGACATCCTCCTTGGTCTCAGGGCACCGTCAGGCGCGCATCGTCGAGCACCTCGTGCATCCCGCTGGCGATCGTCGCCTCCTCGTCGGTCGGGACGACGTAGGCCTGGGGGCCGGAGCCGGCGCTGATCCGGGAAGCGCCCGCCGCGTTCGCGGCCGCGTCGAGCCGGAATCCGGCCCAGGCGGCGCCCCGCAGCACCTCGGCCCGGGTCGCGGCGTCGTTCTCGCCGATGCCGCCGGTGAAGACGAGGCCGTCGATCCCGCCGAGCGCCGCGACGAGCGAGCCGAGCTCGCGCCCGATGCGGTAGACGAAGAGGTCGATGGCCATCCGCGCACGCCGGTCCTCGGCGGCGCGGGCGCGCAGCACCCGCATGTCGTTCGACAGGCCGGAGACGCCGAGCAACCCTGAGCGGGTGTAGAGCAGGTGCTCCGCCGCCTGGACGTCGAGCTGCATCTCCCGCATGAGGTAGAACACCACGCCCGGATCGAGGCTGCCGCAGCGGGTGCCCATCGGCAGCCCGTCGAGGGCCGAGAAGCCCATCGTGGTGGCGACGCTGCGACCGCCCGCCAGCGCGCACAGGCTCGCGCCGCTGCCGAGATGGGCCACGACCACCCGGCCCTCCGCGAGGCCGGGCGCGCAGGCGGCGAGCTGCCCGGCGACGAAGGCATAGGACAGGCCGTGGAAGCCGTAGCGGCGCACGCCCCGGTCGGTGATCTCGGCCGGCAGCGCGAAGAGCTGCGCGACCTCCGGCTGGCCGCGGTGGAAGGCGGTGTCGAAGCACGCCACCTGCGGCAGGTCCGGAAACAGCCGCCGCAGGATGCGGACCGGCGCGAGGTTGTGCGGCTGGTGCAGGGGCGCGAGCGGGACGAGGCGTTCCAGCGCCGCCAGCACCGCGTCGTCGATCCGCACGGGCGCGGCGTAATCCGCGCCGCCATGCACGACCCGATGCCCGACCGCCGCCAGCCGGTGCCCGCTCCGATGCTCCCGCAGCCACGCGGCGACGTGGAGAAGGGCCTCCTCGTGACCGAATTCGCCCGCCCCGAACCGCTCCTCGGCGACGACCGCGCCGGTCCGATCGTGCACGACCATGTGCGCCGCGCCGCCGAGCCCCTCGAAGAGGCCGCGGGAGAGGCGGTGCGGCACGCCGTCCCCTCCCGGCTCGAACACCTGGAACTTGAGGCTCGACGAGCCCGCATTCAGCACGAGGTAGGCCGGGATCATCCCTGGACCCCCGGCCGCGGTGTTTCGGCGCGACGGCCCGCGGCGAACAGCGAGGCGACGGCGCAGGAGGCGAGCCGCGTCAGGCGCGAATCGGCCCGGCTCGTCAGGATGATCGGCACCCGGGCGCCGAGCACGATCCCGGCGGCGTCCGCGTCGGCAAGGAAGGTCAGGCTCTTGGCCAGCATGTTGGCGGCTTCGAGATCCGGCACCACCAGCACGTTGGCGCGGCCGGCGACCGGCGACTGGATCTGCTTGATCGCCGCCGCGCCGCGATCGATGGCGTTGTCGAGGGCGAGCGGCCCGTCGAGGACCGCCCCGGTGATCTGGCCGCGATCGGCCATCTTGCACAACGCGGCGGCATCGAGGGTCGAGGGGACCTTCGGGTTGACCGTCTCCATCGCCGACACGATCGCGACCCGCACCACCTCGATCCCGAAGGAATGGGCGAGGTCGATGGCGTTCTGGACGATGTCGCGCTTCTCCTCGAGCGTCGGGGCGATGTTGATCGCGGCATCGGTGACGATGAGGGGATCGTCGTGGCCCGGCACGTCCATCACGAAGCAGTGGCTCAGGCGGCGCTCCGTCCGCAGCCCACCCTCGCGCCGCACTACCGCGCCCATCAGCTCATCGGTGTGGAGGCTGCCCTTCATCAGCGCGCCGGCCTCTCCGGCCCTCACCAGCGCCACCGCCCTGTCGGCGGAATCGTGGCTATGGGCCGATTCGACGATGCGGAACGCCGCCAGATCCCGCCCGCAGGCCGCCGCCGCGATCCTCGGCCGGGGCCCGACCAGGACCGGGGTGATCAGCCCGAGATCCGCCGCCTCCAGCGCGGCGCCGAGCGAGGCCTCGTCGCAAGGGTGCGCGACCGCGACCGTGAGGCGGGGCCGCGCCTGCGCGGCGGCGATCAGACGGTCGTACTTCTCGTGCCGGCGGCGGGCCGGGGCCTCCTGGGTCATCGGGCGCTCCCCCGGGTTGGGCGGGCCCGGACCCGCCGGCAATGTCGCAGGGACCGCGCCCGACCGCTTGATCGGGTGGGACGCGGACCGGCCTCGTGCCGGACGAGCCCGCGCCTCCCGGCGCGACAGGTCGTACGCGTCGCTGCCATGTGGTCCTCTCGTGACGTCCCGGAGCGCGGCTCGACCCCGAGGCGCAACGGGACGTCAGGATGCGGGGCGAGGCGAACGGCGCGTTGACCTGCCTCAAGGACGTGGGCGGTCCTGCATCCAGGATGCGGGACGAGGACACGTCGCGGCGTCGAGGCGTGACGCGTGCAGGTGTCAAATCCCGATCAGCGTGTTGCTGCTCAGGCGCCATCGAGATGGACAAGACCGTATCCTGCTCCGACCGGGAATCCGGACCGACGATGTCTTTCGATGCCGCCCTGCGCATCGGCCTCGCCGCGGCGCTCGTCTATGCCTGCGCCCGCATCCTGTCGCCGCTCGCGGAGATCCTGCTCTGGTCGGCGATCCTGGCCGTCATGCTGTACCCGCTGCATCGCCGCCTCCTCGTCGGCGTCGGCGAGCGCGGCTCGGCCGCCCTGATCGGGGTCGTCGGCATCGCCGTCATGCTGGCGGCGACGATCCTGGTCGTGACGTCGCTCGGATCGTCCCTCGTCGCATTCGTCTCGGACCTGCGCGACCAGCGGCTGACCCTACCCCCGCCGCCCGCCCGCCTCGCCGACCTGCCGCTGGTCGGCGGGAGGCTGACGGAGGCCTGGGCGCTCGCCGCCGCCAACGCGCCGGGGGCTCTCGCGCGCTACGGCCCGATGCTGCGCAAGCCGGCGGCCTGGCTCCTGTCGGCCGCCCGTCGCCTGGCGGCCGGCGAGGTGTCGTTCGTCCTGTCCTTCGCCATCGCGGCGATCCTCGTCGGGTACGGCAAGGGGGCGGCCGCGTTCACCCGGCAGGTCCTGGTCCGCGCCACCGGCAGCCCGGCCCGGGGCGCCGCGCTCGCGGCGCTGGCCGTCGAGACCATCCGCGGCGTGGCGCTGGGCATCGTCGGCGTGGCGGTGCTCCAGTCCCTGCTGCTCGGAGCCGGCTTCTTCGTCATCGGCCTCCCGGCCGCCGGCCTGTGGACCCTCGCCACGCTGCTCCTCTGCATCGTCCAGGTGCCGGTCGTCGTCCTGACCCTGCCGGTGATCGGGTACGTCTTCGCCACCGCCGACGCGCTGCCGGCGCTCGTCTTCGCGATCTGGACCATCGGCGCCGGACTGAGCGACAACGTTCTCAAGCCGCTCGTGCTCGGCCGCGGCCTCGACGTCCCGATGCCCGTCATCCTGGCGGGCGTCGTCGGCGGCGTGATCGCCCATGGCCTGCTCGGCCTGTTCATCGGCCCGGTCGTCCTGGCGACGGGGTATGTGCTGCTGGTCGGATGGGTGAGGCGCATCCCGGTCGATGCGCCGCCCGTCGGTGATGCGGCGGCGTGACGGAGCCGGACCCGCCGCCCCGCCTTCCTGCATCAGAACATCCCGCGAAAGGCGCGGCGCACCCGTTCGCGCTCCAGCCGTCCGCCACGGAGATGGGGCCGGAGGAGCTTGTGCAGCGCGTCCATGGCGAGGCCGTATTCCGCCCGGCACAGTCGGGCGCGCGAACGCGGCAGGGCGCCGCTCGCGACGAGATCCCCGAAGGTGCGGCGGTCGGCCCCGTAGGCGAGGCAGAGCAGGCCGTAGAGACGCTGGAGCGCGAGGCTGTGATCGTCGGCGAGTACCGCCGGCTCGGCCCTTTCCTCGGCCGCCAGACTCCGGAACAGGCGCGCGATGCCGTCGACGGCGTGCCGGGCCTGCCCGGGCGGCAATTCGAGCAGCACGAGCGCCGCGAACTGGTCGGCGGCATCCTCCTCCCGGCCGAGCACCGGCACTTCGAGCAGGTGGAACAGGGCATGCCCGGTCTCGTGCAGGAAGGCCTGGGCGACGAGGCCGAAGACCGCGTCCTGCCGCTCCGCCCCTGTCCGGACCGGCGGCGGCGACACCCGATCCTTCACCTCCCGGACATACTCGTAACAGACCGTGACGGTGCGGGTCTCGGGCTCGTACCACGCATCGGCGGCGCCGCGGCATGCCGCGAACCGGAAGGTCAGCGACCGCGGCAGGCGCAAGCCCGCGGCCACCTCCCGCAGGCCTTCGAGGACGCGATGCGACTTGACGGAGCGGTAGATCGCGAGCGACTCCGCCTTGAGGGGACGGTCGTAGAAGACCCTGACCGGAGCACCAGGCGACGGGCTTCGTCGATGAGACTCGCCGCGGCTCGGTCCGGCGCCGAGGAGCAGCGTCGAGGCGATGATGATCGCAAGAGCGCACCGCATTCCTCCGCCCCGGAATCTTGCAGAGTCGAGGTCGTGCGACGCCAGGGCCGCCGTGGAAAAGCCCGCCGGTCGGGGCCACGGGACGGGCCCCATGGGCGGATGTCGCTCTCCTGAAGCCGGGAACGGCTCGTCTCACGGCCGATGCCGAGCGACGGGGCAAATGAGCCCGAGCAAGCGAGCCCGACCGAGAATGATCGCTGCCGCGGCGCGTGCTTGATCGAACGAGACGTGGCCCGGAATGCCCCGCAAGCAACCGGCGGTCCGGACGAAGGCGTCGTGCCTGACGCCTCGGTTCCGGATGGCGTTGGAGCCTGTTTGACCCACGAAGAGAAAATCGTGAGTGGCTTTCCTATCCTGACCGGGACCTCATCCTGAGGTACGAGCGGATGCGAGCCTCGAAGGTGGGCTCCGGAAGTCTCGGCGATCTCTGGATCCCTCCTTCGAGGTCAGTCGATCTTCAATCGACTGACCTCGAAGGATGTGGTTGTGAGTGGGATGGAGTCCTGCGATCGGATCAAACAGGCTCTTATACGGTTTCCGATTGATCGCTTCGCGATGCGGAAACCGGCTTCGCTCAGGCGCCGCGCGGGCTGATGATACGGCGTCCGGAAGGAATCTTCCGGACGCCGTATCAGACCGCCGCCTTGTGAAAATGGCTGAGGAAGGCCTTGGTGGCGGCTTGCCGCGGATCCTCGATCACCTGCCGGGCCGGCCCTTCCTCGACGACGAAGCCGTCGCGCATGAACACGCAGGTGTCGGCGACGTCGCGCGCGAACGCGATCTCGTGCGTCACGAGCACCATGGTCATGCCCTCCGAGGCCAGCTGCCGGACGACCTGCAGGACTTCCCCGACGAGCTCGGGATCGAGCGCCGAGGTCGCCTCGTCGAAGAGCATGACCTCCGGCTTCATCGCCAGCGCCCGGGCGATGGCGACCCGCTGCTTCTGCCCGCCCGACAGCCGGTCGGGATGGACGTCGGCCTTCTCCCGCAGGCCCACCTTGTCCAGGAGCCGGAGCGCCAGCTCCCGCGTCTCGTCCCGGCCCCTGCCGAGCACCGTGACGGGTCCCTCCATGACGTTGCGGAGGACGGACATGTGGGAGAACAGGTTGAAGTTCTGGAAGACCATGCCGACCGTCGACCGGAAGGCGGCGAGGTCCTTGTCCCGCGGCATCCGGTGATCCTTGCCTTGGGGATCCTTGCCGAAGCGCATCGCGTGCGTGCCGATCCGGATCGTTCCCTCGTCCGGGATGGTGAGGAGGTTCAGGCAGCGCAGGAGGGTCGACTTGCCCGATCCGCTCGGGCCGATCAGCGACAGCACCCCGCCCTTCGGCACGCTCAAGGAAATGTCCTTGAGCACGGACACCGTCCCGAACGACTTTCTGACGTGCGCCACCTCGATCATCGTCGTCTCCGGCATAGTCCGCTCCATCGTCGCCTCCACCGTCGCTTCCTGGCATCCCGTGCTCACCGTGCGAGCCTGTTTTCGAGGCTGTGCGCGAAGGTCGTGAGAGGAAACAGGATCGCGAAGTAAATGATCGCGATCATCGTATAGACTTCGAGCGGCTTGTAGGTGGCCGAGGTGATCAGCTGGCCCTGGTAGAGAAGATCGGGCACCGCGAGCACGGAGAGAAGCGAAGTGTTCTTCAGCTGGAGTACGACCTGGTTGACAAGCGGCGGGATCATCCGCTTGAGCGCCTGCGGCAGGACGATGCGCCGGAGCAGGGCACCGCGGCGCATGCCGAGCGCCCGTCCCGCGTCCCACTGGCCGATATCGATCGAGGCGATGCCGCCGCGGATGATCTCGGCGAAGAACGACGCGCCGTAGAGCGTCAGGGCGATGAAGGCGGCGGTCGCGGGCTTCAGCTCGACGCCGATCAGGATCGGCAGGGCGTAGTAGATCCAGACCAGCTGCACCAGCACCGGGGTGCAGCGGAAGATCTCGATGAAGGCCATGAGCGGGATCGTCACCGCCTTCACGTTGCCCAGGCGGGCGACGGCGATCAGGCCGCCGACGGCGAAGCCGGCGATCGCCGTGACGATGGTGAAGCCGATCGTGTACAAGGCGCCGATCGCAATCAGGCCCTTGTATTGCAGCAGGAACGAAAAGTCCCACTCGTAATTCATGGTCGTCTCCGGTCCGCCTTACGGGTAGCGTGTTTGCAGAAGGCCCGAGTGAAACCAGCGGCCCAGGGTAATGATGTCGAAGACCGGAACGGCGAAGCGCTCGGCGACGGCTCTCGAGAACGGCGGGAGGTTGGTGCATTCCATCAGGATCGCGCCGACATCCCCCCGCCCGACCAGGCGCCCGGCGGCCTCCAGCACGTCGCGCGCCAACGCCTCCGCATCGTAAGGCGCCTCCCGCTCGATCACTCCGCGCAGCGCCCCGTTCGCGGGCAAGCCCACGACCGGCGTCGCGGGATCGGCACCGACCTCGACGAAATGCGCGTCGGTGAGCGCCTCGGCGTCGTAGGTCACGATTCCGGTCCGCTTGGCCCGGGGAAGGCAGCGGTCGATCAGGGGAAGCTGCATCAGGCTCGAGGTCGCGAGCGGCAGCGACATCCGGGCGGCGAGAGAGCGCTGCCGGGCGGCCAGGAAGCCGCACGACGTGATGATGCCGATGGCGCCCCGCGCCCGCAGCCGCTCCCCCGCCTCGACGAAGGCCTCGGCCAGGTCGGCATCCTGCCCGCCCACGACCCGGCGCGCGGTGGCGCCGCGGACGGTCTCGAACAGGACCGGGAAGGGCCAGCTCGCCGCGTGCCCGACATCGCCGGGCGGGCGCTCGAACCGTGTGTCGAGCATGATGATGCCCAAGGGCGGGGTGGGGTCGGGGGGCATGCGGCGAAACCTGTGGGCCTGGCCCGGGGACAAGTCCCGGGCCGCGGCGAGGACCGCGGGGGCTCCCGCGGCGGCGGCTGCGTCAGAACGAGATCTCGGCCGGGATGTCGTCGGGCTTGACGCCGACCAGTTCCAGGCTGGACGTGATCCAGCCCTTCATGGCGCCGAGCCCGCGATTGTATTCGAGCCAGTTGTCGACGAAGGTCCGGAACCGCGGATCGGGATCGGCCCGCACGCCGGCACAGGTCGGCTGTGCGCTCAAGGGGGTGGGGACGATGATTCGGCCCACCTTCGGGTTCTTCTTCACGGTCACGAGCGAGAGCAGCGCGACCTGGATGACGCAATCGGCCCGGTTGGACTGCACCGACAGCATGGCGTCGTCCGGGGTCTTCAGCGCGACCAGCGTGGCGTTCGGGATGACGCGCCGGGCGAACAGGTCGTGGGTCGAGCCGATGTCGACGGCGACGCGGACCTCCGGCTTGTTGAGGTCGGCCCAGGTCTTCGGCTCGAAGCCGGGCTTGGCGATGATGGTGAAGGTGTTCAGCATGATCGGCCGCGTGAACTCGACCGTGAGCGCCCGCGACGGGGTCGGCGACAGGCCGAACATGATGTCGATCTTGTTCGCCTGGAGGTCGAGCACCGCGTTGCCCCAGGTGGTCTCGGCGATCTCGACCTCGGCATCCATCGCCTTGGCGAGATCCTGCGCCATGCTGATGCAGAAGCCCGACCACTCGCCGGACGCGATGTCCTTCTTGTAGTACGGCTCGGTGCCGACGATGCCGGCGATCCGGAGCTTCTTGGTGCGCCGGATGCGCTGGAAGGTGTTCTCGCCGGCCGGAGCCGTCTGGGCCTGGGCGGTGCCGATCGGGGAGAGGGCGGCCCCGAGCGCGCCGGCGCCGAGAAACGATGCGATGTCCCTGCGTGATACCATGACGGTGGCCCTCTCCTCGATAGCTTGGCGGTTCCTTAGTACCTTAGACCGCTGGGCGGGAGTCCTGTCTGTAGACGGCTTTCGACTTCGGGCCCGTGCGGCGCGGTGATGCCGGACCTCGACGCGGCGCTCACCCGGATCGTCCGCCGAGGGCGACGCGCCGCGTGATCCGCAGGGCGTCGAGGAAGACCTCGTCGTGGCTGACGACCAGAAGCGCGCCGTCATAGCCGGCAAGGCCGGATTCGAGGGCCTCGACGGCCTCGAGGTCGAGGTGGTTGGTCGGTTCGTCGAGGAGCAGGAGTTGCGGCGGCGCCACATGGCCCAGAAGGCAGGCCAAAGCGGCCCGGACCTGCTGGCCGCCGCTGAGCGCCGAGACCGGACGGTCGGCGGCCTTCGCCCGGAACTGGAACCGCGCCAGGGCCGCCCGGCATCCGTTCGCGTCCTCCCCCGGGTTGAGACGCGCGAAGTTCTCCGCCACCGTCCTGTCGTGGGCGAGCAGCGTGAGGCGCTGGTCGAGCAGGGCGGCGCGTACGCCGACCGACACCCGCCCCGACCAGGGGGCGAGGCGGCCCGCGACGAGATCGAGCAGGGTCGACTTGCCCGAACCGTTGCGTCCACCGAGCGCGACGCGCTCCGGCCCGGTGATCGCCAGCGACACCTCCTGCAGGACCGGCCGTCCCGGCCGATACCCGACCGTGACGTCCTCGACCGTGAGGACGCGCCGGTCGGCGTGAAGCCCGCTCGGCGGAACGGCGACGGCGAGGGGCTTTTCCGACGCGACCCGGTCCCGGCTCCGCGCCAGCTCGGCCTCGGCGGTGAGGTGCTGGCGCTCGGCCAGGCGCGCAAGGCCGCCGGCGGTCCGCTCGGCATTGTCCCGGCGGCCGCCGACGAGGATGCGGGGTAGGTCGCCCCGCGCCCCGCGGCGCTGCCCAGCCGCGTCGCGGCGTTGCTGGCGCTCGACCGTCGCTTGCGTCCGCCGGGCCAGGTCCGCGGCCCGTTTCTCGGCCAGCGCGAGGTCATGCTCGGCCGCGGCGAGGCGCAGGGCCTTCGCGTGCCGGTAGGCGTCGAAATTGCCCCGGTAGAGGTTCGCCCCCGCCGGCTCGATCTCCACGATGGCGTCCATCGCCTCGAGCAGGGACCGGTCGTGGCTGACCACGACCGCGCCGCCGCGCCAGCCCTGCAGCATCTCGTGCACCGCCTGCCGCCCTTGGCGGTCGAGGTCGTTGGTCGGTTCGTCGAGGAGCAGGAAATCGGGCCGCGAAAACATCGCCGCCGCCAGCGCGGCCCGGGCGCGCTGCCCGCCGGAGAGGTGACGGAGCGGCGTGTCGGGCTCCGCCGCAACGCCCATCCGCTCCAGGGCCTCCGTCAGGCGCTCCGCGAGCGTCCAGTCGGCCTCGGCGAGGTCCTCGGCCGTGGCGGAGCCGCTCTCGGCGCGGCGGAGCAGCGCCAGGCCCGCCGCCGCGCCGAACAGATCGGCGACGGTGTCGTCGGGAGGAAGGCGTGCGAACTGGCGCAGCAGCGCGACCGACCCGTGGACGACGAGACTGCCGCCCGCCGGCCGCAGCCGGCCGGCCAGGAGGCCCAGGAGGGTCGTCTTGCCGGCCCCGTTGCGGCCGACGATGCCGGTCCGCTCCTGCCCGAAGCTGGCGGAAATGTCGGTGAGGACGGGGCGCCCGTCAGGCGCGGACCACGTGACGTTCAGGAGGGAGAGCTGTGCTGGCATGCGACGAGAGGATCCTGGCGGCAAGGCGGGTCGGCATTGCAGTCAGGTTCAGTCTCATCGGCGTCGCTGCTCCGGTCGGGCGCCTTCGATAGTCCCGGACGGGAGCGGGGGCAAGGTCTGTCGAGTACGGGATGATTTTCGGATTTTTCTCGGATGCCGATCGCTCCCGGTTTTCAGGGAGTGTTTGATCGATCGAGTGCTTCCTCCCGTTTGCGACATCATCCTGAGGTGGGATGGTAGGATGGTCCCACACGTCTCAAGTCTTGAGCAGAAAATCCTATTCAAGCAGGTTCTCAGGATGAGGTCGAGGGTGGGAGGGGCGTGGCCGTAGATGAGCCGCAAGCGCAGCCCCACCTCCGCGACGCCGGAGCGATGGTGGGGTAGCACCACCTCGGCTCCGATCCCGGGGGCGATCCGTGATCCGGATCACACAGGGTTCCGGCCCCCATCCCGCCGCCCGGCGGGCGGTGGGCCGCGCCCCAGCCACACGGCGAGCCCCTGCGCGCGGCCGCGGATCGCCGTCGGGTGCGGCCCGTCGAAGGTCTCGCCGGGCGCGCCGATGCCGGCAGCACCCAGGAGGTCGCCGCTGACCGCGAGGCGGACGCCGGCCTGAGAGGCGACCGCGAGCAGGCGGCTCGCGACGTTGACCGTGTCGCCGATCGCCGTGATCTGCTGGTTGGTGTCGCTGCCTAGGCGCGAGAGGATCACCGGGCCGTAATGCCCGCCGATCCGCACGTCGAGGGCGCGCCCGGCGCCGGCCAGCTCGGGCTCGTGCCCGATCCACGCGGCGGTGCGCCCGACGAGATCGCCCGCCGCCGCGACGGCTCGGGCGCCCGCGGCGGGATCGGGATCGAGCGCGCCGAACACCACCATCGCGCCGTCGCCCATGAAGTTGACGACGAGGCCGCCGTGCCGGGCGGAGGTCTCGTCGACGAGGTCGTGGAACGCCTTGAGCACCGCGCGGGTGCGGACCGGCCCGAGGCGCTCGCTCTGGCGGGTGAAGCCGGTGAGGTCGATGAACAGGACCGGGATGTCCCGCGCCACCGGCTCGGCCAGGTAGGCCGGATCCCAGGCGAGGCGGTCCGCCAGGGCGGCGGGCTGCAGCCGGCGCAACGCCGCCTCCGAGCGCGCCAGGGCGGCGGCCCGGCGGCGGTCCAGGATCTGCCGGGCGACCGCGCAGGGCAGTACCGGGAGCCCGGCCGCCGCGAGCGGCAGGGCGGCGCTCCACCACACGCCCCCGGCAAAGGCGACGGCGCCCGCCGCCAGCCATCCCGCCAGGAGGAGGAGCACGAGGACGATCGCCGGACCGGGCGGAGCGAGCGCGATCAGGAGCGCCGCCGCGGCCGCGAGGACGACGGCGGCGGCGGCGTCGAGCCGCCGCACGCCGATGTCGCGGGTGAGCCCGCCTCCCATGATCAGGTGGTCGATGCCGGTCGCCAGGAGTTCGACGCCCGGCATCACGGGGTCGAAGGCGGTGGCGAAGGTATCGCTGCCGCCGAGCGCCGTGACGCCGACCACGACGATGCGGTCGGTCAGCGCCGAGGGCGGGACCGTGCCGTCGAGGAGGCCGGCGGCGCTCACCGTCGGGATCGTGCGCTGCGGTCCGTAGGGGCGCAGCGGCAGGTGACGGCCGAGGTCGAGCGGGACGGTCGTGGTGCCGATCCGCACGGCGTCCGGGCCCACGACCGGATCGTTGCGGCTCGCCAGGGCGGCGGCGCGCAGCACGAAGGCGGCGGCGACGTCCTCCCCCGTCCGCACCACGAGGGGCAGGTGGCGCGGGACGCCGGCCGCATCCTCCGACACGTTGACGAGACCCGAGGCTGCCGCGCGGCCGATCTCGGGAACCGGCCGGTGCAGGGCGGCGGCGACCGGGATGCCGTCCTCGCTCGCGCCGCCCTCGAAGACGGCCGCCGCGGCCAGGACCGCCGGCACCGCGGCCAGCGCGGTGCCGAGCGCCCGGTCCGCCTCCGGCTGGCGGCCGGCTTCCAGGAACAGGACGTCCACCGCGAGCGCCCGCGGGCGCGACGCGGCGATGGTCTCGACGATCCGCGTCATCGCCGCGCGCGGGACCGGGAACCCGCCCTCGCGCCGCACCGTCTCGTCGTCGATGGCGACGATCACGACGTCGGCCGGCGGCCGGCGCGGTCCGGCGAGCCGCAGGCGCAGGTCCGTCAGGGCCGATTCGATCCGGTCGAGGGGTGTCGCGCGGCCGGCGAGGTGGAGATGGGCGAGCCAGCCGCTCCAGCCGAGGGCGGCGGCGAGCGCGATCAGGGCGAAGCGCCGGTCCAGCCGGCGGCGCGGTCCGGGCGCGGCCTGCGGCATCGGGCCGACGATCCTTCAGCGCCCGAAGCGTTCGAGGAGCGCCCTGACCCGCTCCTGCGGCCAGCGCCGCACCGCGAGCGGGCTCCGGTCCATGTCGACGTCGACGCCCTCGCCCGGTCCGAGCGTGACCGCATCGTCCGCGCCGCGCCGCCGCGCGACGACGACGCGTCCCTGCTGCACGAAGACCGAGGTCCGCCCGGTGGTCACGTCGACGGCGTAGACGGTGCCGCGCACCGAGGCGATCGCATGGGGCGTGAGGATCTGGAAGCCCTCCCGGCGCACCCGCGGGCCCGGCGGCAGCGTGACGAGGACGGAGCGGCCGCCGATCTCGGCGCCCTCCAGGTGTCCGTCGCCGTCGCGGTCGATCGGCCGCAGCCCGCTGCCCTGCTCGGTCTCGAGCACCAGCCCGTCGCTGCAGCGAAGGACGCGCAAGGGCGGATCGAACCGCGTCTCCTCGGTGCAGGGCGACTGGGCCGCGGCTTTTCCCGCGGCGAGGGTGAAGGCGAGGGCGCTCGCCGCACGGGCCATCGGTCTCATGCGGGGACGCTCCTTGCTCGGACCCTGCGACGGCTCGCCGAGGGCAGCCGCCCGGCGGCGCTCACGTCGCCTCCCGGGCTCTCCACGCCCGGGCTTTATGGGCGTGCTTCAAGCTCTAACGCAAGCGAGACATCCGCAAGCGAGACGTCAGTCGGCCCTTGCGAGCGCCTGCAGGTACCTTTCCGCCTCGTCCCAGGCGCCGCCTGCCGCCGACAGGCCGACATAGCCGTCGGGCCGGACGACCAGGAGGCCGGACGCGTCGGGGGGCGAGCGCGGCGCCGGCTCCAGGAGGCCGGGGTAGCGCGCCGTCAGCGCCGCCCCACGTTCCGCGTCGGCGGCGTAGAGGACGAAACGAGGGGCGCCGCCGGCGCCCGGCGGTTTTCCGCCATAGGCCTCCGGTTCGAAGCGCGCGCCGGCGCCCGGCCCGACCGACAGGGGCGAGCCCGCATAGGCGATCTCGATCTCGCTCATCGTCGTCGCCATCCTGTCGCGGACCGCATGGAAACCGAGCAGGAAGCGCAGCGCGAGGTTGCGCGCGGCCTGGGCCGCCGGGTTCGCCAGCGTCGCCATGTCGGTGAGCCGGCCGGCATTGCGCAGCACCATGTCTCCCACCGCGCTGCGCTCGGGGCTGTAGCTGTCGAGCAGGCGAGGATCCGCCTCGCCGCGCTGCACCATCGCCAGTTTCCAGGCGAGGTTCACCGCGTCCTGCATGCCGGTATTCATGCCCTGGCCGCCGGCGGGGCTGTGAATATGCGCAGCATCCCCGGCCAGCACGACGCGCCCGCGCCGATACTCGGCCACCTTGCGCTCGTTGATGCGGAAATGCGTCAGCCAGACCGGATCGGCGGCGCGAAAGCCGCCGCCGGCCCGCCGGTCGATGAGGGCCTGCACGTCGGCTAGGGTGGGATCGGGGCGCGGATGCGCCGCGTCCGTCGGGCCCAAGGTGGCGACGACGCGGGCGCGCCGGCCCGGGATCGGGAAGACCACGAAGGGGCCGTCGCGGTGCAGGTAGGTCGCGATCTCGTCCGGCGGCGGTGCCCCCGGACCGTCGAGGCGCACGTCGGCGAGGAGCCAGTCGTCGCCCTGCGCCGCGCCCGCAAACGTGAGGCCGAGCCCGTGCCGCACCGCGCTGTGCGCCCCGTCGCAGCCGATCAGCCACGGCGTCCTCACGCTCTCCTCGCGTCCGTCGGCGTGACGCAGACGCGCCTCGATCCCGTCCTCCGCCGCGTGGAAGCCGACCAGTTCCACCTGCCGCTCGACCGTGACGCCGAACGACCGCAGATGCGCCGCGAGGAGCCGCTCGGTGTCCCGCTGCGGGATCATCAGGGCGAAGTTGTAGGCGCTCGCGATGCCCTCGAACCGGGGAGAGCCGAGGATTGTCTCGCCGCTGCGGATCGAGGCGCCGGGCGCCCGCAGGCCGGCCGCGAGGAAGGCCCCGGTGCAGCCCATCCGATCCATGAGTTCGAGCGTGCGCGACCAGACCACCAGGGCCTTCGAGGTCTCGGTGGCGTGGGGCGCGCGGTCGATCAGGCGCACGCCGATGCCGTAGCGCGCCAGTTCGGCCGCCATGGTCAGGCCGACGGGTCCGGCGCCGACGATGAGAATGTCCGTCATGGGGCCTCCTCTCCTGGGTCTGGGGCGATCGAGCGCCACGTTGCCGGCGGGGCCTCGAGAGCCCTCTGGGTCGTAGTCGGGCTCGTTTCCGCGGACGATACCTCATCCGCTGCCTGGGGAGCCCTGTATTCCGCAGAATTGGCCTGCGCTTTGGAAGGGAGCAAAGGAGCGGGATTATTTCCCGAACATTCGAACAACGGAGCGTCCTGCCTCTTCACTTAATCCTGAGGTGGTGGCGGTCGGGGATCATCTGACGTAGAAATATTTCTAAAGAAATTCATCATAATTATTGAAATATATTTTCATGATAATTTCGTTGGCGCCTAAAAGGCTGTTTGAACGGGATTTTATACTCGGGATCGGCAAAGATTGAGCTTATCCGACCCTCCACCTCAGGATGAGGTGGAAGGGTAGGACATCTCGTTCTCGCTTTCGGTCTTTAAAAGATCAAACCGCTCAAATAGGCTCTCATGATGAGATGATAGGACGGGATTTGCTGCTTCGCCGCAAGATTTTGTTCGAAATCCGCTCGCACGAAAACTCCGCCTCACCCCTGCGCCCCCAGTTCCGCCGATAGGCGCTCAGCGGCCTCCCGCAGCCGCGGCGCGAGGCTGGCGGCCTGCGCGGCGGTGAGACGCGAGGACGGACCGGACAGCGAGAGGGCGCCGACGAGCCGGCCGCCGGCACCGAAGACCGGCATCGCCAGGGAGGCGACGTGCGGGTCGGTCACGCCCGAGGTGTAGAGCGGCAACTCGACCGGCGCCCGCTGGGCCGTCCGGTCGCCGAAGGTCGCCAGCACCTGGGCGATCGCCGACTGGTCCATCGGCCGCATGTCGCCCGGCCGCACGTTCATGCGCAGGGGGTAGGGCGAGTCGGCCCGGAACAGGCACAGCCTCTGGTTTCCCCGGCGGATGTAGAACGACGCGGTCTCCATGGATTCGGCCGCGAGCCGCTCCAGAACCGGGACCACCCTTTCCTCCAGCGCGAAGGATTGCTGGTAGACCGAGCCGATCCGCGCCGCCTCGACGCCGAGGCGGTAGCGCCCGTCGTCCAGCCGCTCGATGAGGCCGAACTTCTCGAGCGAGATGCACAGCCGCATGATGGTGCTCTTCACCAGTTCCGTGCGCCGGGCGAGTTCCGTCAGCTCGAGCGCATCGTCGCCGCGCTGGAACGCGGTCAGGACGGTCAGGACCCGCTCGGCCGAGGCGACGCCTTCGAGCTTGGGTCTCGGTCGGGCCTCTTTCGACATTCGTCTCACGCTCGCGGGTCTGAAGCTTCGCGGTCGCCTCCCTTAGCGGTGGCGCGTGCCGCCGCCAAACCCCGGACAGGGCGCTCCCCCCTGCGGCATTCGCGCAGGATCCCGCACGCTTGACCCGTCGAGGCGACGGATCTAATCAAAATGAAACGCCGTTGCAAAATCGGCAGGGAGCGAGCGTCATGACACGGGCAGGACCGGCGCAGCCGGATTTCGCGCCGCCGGCTTCGGTCGACGAGCAGGCGCTCCATCGCAAGATGATGTGGCGGATCCTGCCGTTCCTGTTCGTCTGCTACGTGGTCAGCTACCTCGACCGCGTGAATGTCGGCTTCGCCGCGCTGACGATGAACAAGGATATCGGCCTCACGGCGACCGCCTTCGGCGTCGGTGCCGGCCTGTTCTTCTTCGGCTACTTCATCGCCGAGATTCCCAGCAACCTGATCATGATGCGCGTCGGCGCGCGGATCTGGATCGCCCGGATCATGATCACCTGGGGCCTGGTCTCGGCGGCGACCGCTTTCGTCACCGGCCCGGTGCAGTTCGGCATCGCGCGCTTCCTCCTGGGGCTCGGCGAAGCCGGGTTCGTGCCCGGTGTCTTCCTGTATCTCAGCCTGTGGTTTCCCGCCGCGGTGCGCGCCCGCGCCACCGCCCTGTTCCTGCTCGGCATCCCGGTCGCCAACATCCTCGGCTCGCCGATCTCCGGCGCGCTGATCCAGCTCGAAGGCTTCGGCCTCAAGGGCTGGCAGTGGCTTCTGGTCCTCGAGGCGGTGCCGGCGGTGGCGCTCGGAATCGCCTGCCTGTTCGTCCTCACCGACCGGCCCGAGAAGGCGGCCTGGCTGTCTCTCCCCGAGCGCGACGCCCTGGTGACCCGGCTCGCGGCCGAGAAGGCGGCGATCGAGCGGAAGCACAAGATGACGCTCGCCCAGGCGCTGCGGGACTGGCGCGTGCTGGCTCTCGCCTGCGTCAACTTCTGCTCCATCGTCGGGTCGCTCGGCATCGGCCTGTGGCTGCCGCAGATCATCCGGCAGATGGGCCTCGCCACCTCCCTCGTCGGGGTGGTGGCGGCGATCCCCTACATCTGCGGCGCGGTCGCCATGGTGGTCTGGGGCCGGATGTCGGATCGCGGCAGCGACCGGACGATCTATCCGGCGATCTCGCTCTTCGTCGGCGCGGCGGCGCTCATGGGCAGCGCCGTCACCCCCACGCCCATCCTCACCATCGCGGCGCTCTGCGTCGCCGTCATGGGCATCAACTCCTACGTCGCCACCTTCTGGGCGGTGCCATCAAGCTTCCTCACCGGGCGCGCGGCCGCCGGCGGGATCGCCATGATCGTCTCGATCGGCAATCTCGGCGGCTTTGCCGGGCCGTACATGATCGGTCTCGTGCGCGACCTCTCGGGCGGGTTCACCGCGCCGCTCGTCGCGGTCGGGGCCTGCCTGCTGGCCGGCGCGGTGCTGATGCTCGCCTTCGGCCGGCATGTCCGCCGGGCCGATCTCCCCGTCGCGGTCGCGGCCTGACGTCATGATCCCGCGCCTCACTTCCGCCCCCGAGACGGCGCCGCTCCACGCGGATTTCTGCGCCGAGTTGCGGGCGCGGGGCTTTGCCGGCGACCTCTCCCTGGCCGCCGCCGACCGCACCGTGCTGGCGACCGACAACTCGATCTACCAGCTCACGCCGCAGGCGGTCGCCTTCCCGCGCGACCGCGACGACCTCGTGCGGATCGCCAGGCTGCTCGCCGAGGACCGCTTCGCGGATATCCGGATCGCGCCGCGCGGCGGGGGCACCGGCACCAACGGCCAGTCCCTCACCGACGGGCTGGTGGTCGACCTGTCGCGGCACATGAACCGGGTCCTGGCGATCGATCCGCAGGCCCGCACGGTCCGGGTCGAGGCCGGCGTGGTGAAGGACCAGCTCAACGCGGCGCTCAAACCCCACGGGCTGTTCTTCGCCCCCGAACTCTCGACCTCGAACCGCGCCACGATCGGCGGCATGATCTCGACCGACGCGTGCGGCCAGGGCTCGTGCCTCTACGGCAAGACCCGCGACCACGTGCGGGCGCTGACCACGATCCTCTCCGACGGCACGGTCTGGCACTCCGAGCCCCTCGATGCGGCCGGGCTCGCCGCAGCTCAGGCGCGAGGCGACCGGGCCGGGGCCATCCACCGGGAGATCGACCGGATCCAGCGCGAGAACGCGGCGCTGATCGCCGAGCGTTTCCCGCCGCTGAACCGCTGCCTGACCGGCTACGACCTAGCGCATCTGCGGCGCGCCGACGGGCTGTTCGACCTCAACGCCGTCCTGTGCGGCTCGGAGGGAACGCTCGGCTTCCTGGCCGAGGCGACGCTCGCCGTCCTGCCGCTGCCGAGCCATGCGGCCCTGGTCGTCCTGCGTTACGCGAGTTTCGACGCGGCGCTCCGCGACGCGCGGGCGCTGAGCGAACTTGCGCCCGCCTCGATCGAGACGATCGATTCGACGGTGCTGGCGCTGGCCCAGGGCGACCCGGTCTGGGACGGCGTCGCCGCCTTCTTCCCCGAGGATGCGGGCGAGCGGGCCCGCGGCGTCAACCTCGTCGAGTTCGTCGGCAACAGCGAGGAGGCGGTGGCAGGACAGCTCGCCCGCCTCACGGCCCTGCTCGATGCGGCCGGGCCAGGAGCCGGGCCAGGAACCGGGCAAGGAACCGGGCAAGGAACCGGGCAAGCGGCGGGGCGGCGCGGCTACAGGATCGCCCGGGCCGAGGCCGAGATCGGCCGGATCTGGACCATGCGCAAGAAGGCGGTCGGCCTGCTCGGCAACCGGTCCGGCGAGGCGCGCCCGATCGCCTTCGTGGAGGATACCGCGGTCCCGCCGGAAAACCTCGCCGCCTTCATCGCCGAGTTCCGGGCCGCCCTCGACCGGCGCGGCCTCGATTACGGCATGTTCGGCCACGTCGATGCCGGCGTGCTCCACGTGCGGCCGGCGATCGACATGAAGGCGCCGGGCGCGGAAAGCCTGGTGCGCGCGGTCACCGAGGAGGTCGTCGCGCTGACGCAGAAATACGGCGGCCTGCTCTGGGGCGAGCACGGCAAGGGCGTGCGCTCCGAGTTCTCGCCTCGGGTGTTCGGCCCGCTCTACCCGGCGCTCCAGGCGGTGAAGGCCGTCTTCGACCCGAGGAACCAGTTCAACCCGGGCAAGATCGCCGCGGGGGAGGGGGGCCGCCTTCTCACCATCGACGGCGTGCCGACCAAGGGCAGCCGCGACCGGGCGATCCCGGCGCAAGTGCGTGCGGCCTACGACAAGGCTCTGCACTGCAACGGCAACGGCGCCTGCTTCACTTACGACCCGGACGAGGCGATGTGCCCGTCCTGGAAGGGCACCCGCGAGCGCCGGCATTCCCCGAAGGGCCGCGCCCAGCTGATGCGCGAGTGGCTGCGGCGACTGGCCATGGAAGGGGTCGACCCGCTGGCGGAGGCGCGCGCGTCACGGGCCCGCCCGGGCTGGCGCGGCTTTCCCGCCCGCCTCGCCGCGACCCTGCGCCGGCGCGACGACGACTTCTCGCACGAGGTGCACGAGGCGATGGCCGGGTGCCTCGCCTGCAAGTCCTGCACGGGACAATGCCCGATCAAGGTCGACGTCCCGACCTTCCGGGCGAAGTTCCTGGAACTCTATCACGGGCGCTACCTGCGGCCGCTGCGCCACCACGCGGTCGCCGCCCTGGAGCCGCTGGCGCCCTGGCTCGCCCGGGCTCCGCGTCTCGTCAACGCGGCGACGAGGCTGGGGGCGGGGAGGGCGGTCGGGTTGGTCCACGCGCCGACGCTGTCCGGGCTCGATCTCGGGCGGGAGATGGCGCGGCGGGGCGTCGCCCTGGCCGAGGCGGACGTCCTGGCGCGGCTCTCGCCGGCCGAGCGGCTGGCGAGCGTCGTCGTGGTGCAGGACGCCTTCACCAGCCACTACGACACGCCCGTCCTGCTGGCCCTCATCGACCTGCTGACGGGCTTGAGGATCCGGCCCTGGCTCGCGCCCTTCCGGCCGAACGGCAAGCCTTTGCACGTCCACGGCTTCTTCGGGGCGTTCGAGCGGGTCGCCGCCCGGAACGCCGAGGGTCTCGGCCGGCTCTCTGCGACCGGCGTCGCCCTCGTCGGCCTCGATCCCTCGATGACGCTGACCTACCGCTCCGAGTACAAGCAGGCGCTCCCGGGACGTGATCTGCCCCAGGTGCTGTTGGTGCAGGAATGGCTCGCCGCGCGCCTCGATGCCCGCGCGGCTCATGCCGGCGGGGAGGCTTACTGGCTGCTACCGCACTGCACCGAGCGGGCGACGGCGCAACCCGCCGTGGCAGCCTGGGTCCAGGTCTTCCAGTCCCTCGGTCTCTCCCTCTCGGTCCTGCCCTCGGGCTGCTGCGGCATGGCCGGCACCTACGGCCACGAGGCCGGGAACCGGGCGACCTCCGAGCGCATCTACGGCCTCAGCTGGGCGAGGCCCGTGGCCGAGAGGGGCCGGACCGGCCGCCTCCTCGCCGACGGTTATTCCTGCCGCTCGCAAGCCAAGCTCATCGACGGCGTGCGGCTGCCGCACCCGGTCGAGATCCTGCGCGACCACCTCGCGACCCAGATCCCCGCGCCCCGCCTCAGGCAAGCGGCGCACTGACCCCGACATCACAGGAGCCTCATCATGACCGAGCGCACGCAATTCCGGTTCGGCCTCGTCGGCTACGGCGAGATCGGCAGCACCCTCGGCGCAGGCCTGCGAGGCGCGGGCCTCGAGCGCATCGCCTGCTACGACAAGTACGCCTTCGAGGGACCCTATGCCGATCTGATACAGGGCCGGGCGCGGGAGGCCGGGGTCACCCTGGTTCGCTCGAACGCCGAGCTCGCCGAGGCCGCCGACCTGATCGTCAGCGTGACGCCGGGCGTCGCCTCGGTCGAGAGCGCCGAGGCCTTCGCGCCGGTGCTGACGAACCGCCACACCTTCCTCGACTTCGCCTCCGCCACCCCGAAGGTGAAGCAGGCCGTCGCCGAGCGGCTGTCCGGCACCGGCGCGCTCCTCGGCGACGGCGCGATCGAGGGCACGCCGCTGCACGGTTATTCCATGCGGATGCTGTCGAGCGGCCCGGCCGGCGAGCGGGTGCGCGACCTCCTGGTGCCCTGGGGCATGCAGATCGCCTTCATGGGCCCGGCGCTCGGCACGGCGTCCGGCATCAAGATCCTGCGCTCGGTCCTCATCAAGGGCATCGAGGCGCTACACGACGAGATGCTGCTCGCCGCCCGGCAATACGGCATCGACGAGGTCGTGCTCGCCTCCGCCTCGAAGACCTTGGACCGGCCGTGGATGGACACGGTGAAGAGCCTGACCCCGTCGGGCGTCATCCATGCCAAGCGCCGCGCCGAGGAGCTGGAGATGTCGGCCGAGGCGGTCGCCGATTCCGGCGTCGAGCCGATCATGGCCCGGGCCATCGCGCAACGTCTGCGCTGGAAGGAGAGCCTGGGGCTGAAGGACCACTTCAAGGGCGTTGTGCCGGCCACCTACCAGGAGGCGCTGGACGCGATGGCGGAGAAGGCGGGGTTGAAGCCTGTCGGCGACGCGTGAACCGACGCTCGGCGCAATCCGCAAACGTATCGACATCGATCATCCCATCCCACTCGCGACCTCAGGATGAGGTCGTGGGTGGGATGGACGTCACAAAGCCGACAAGAACCCTGGAAGAACCCCCATGTCCATCGGTTTCAAGATTCATCCCCGCACCCGCACGGTCCAGGCCGCCACGGTCGAGAAGTACAAGGCGATCGCGGTCGCCAACATCAGCGACTCGATGCTGCGCATGACGCATGGCGGGCCGCGGCTTCGGCCGATGCATGCCGGCGGCGTGCTCTGCGGCGTCGCCCTGACCGTCAAGGCGCGCCCGGGCGACAACCTGATGGTCCATGCCGCCCTCAACCGCGTGAAGCCGGGCGACGTCATCGTCGTCGATGCAGGCGGCGACCTGACCAACGCGATCGTCGGCGAGCTCATGCTCTCGCACGCCCAGCAGGTCGGCTGCGCGGGCGTGATCATCAACGGCGCCGTCCGCGACTCCGGCTGGATCAGGGCGAATTCTTTCCCGGTCTACGCCGCCGGCGTGACCCATCGCGGGCCGTACAAGAGCGGTCCCGGCGAGGTGAACTGCACGATCGCCATCGACGGAATGGTGATCGAGCCCGGCGACCTGATCGTCGGTGACGACGATGGCTTCGTCTGCGTGCCGTACGACCTCACGGAAAGGGTCTTCGCCGCGGCCGACAAGAAGCAGCAGGGCGAGGCCAAGACCATGGCGGCGATCAAGGCCGGCACCGTCGACCGGTCCTGGGTCGAGCGCGAGCTCGAGAAGGCCGGCTGCGAAGGCCTCTGACCGACAAGCAAGAATCGATAGACGGGAGGACGGGACGTGAGCGCCACGACAGACGACCCGCAGACCCTTGAGGCAACGACGATGCGCCGGGTGATCCTGCGCCTCGTGCCGTTCCTGATGGTCTGTTACTTCTTCGCCCTGCTCGACCGGGTGAACGTGGGCTTCGCCGCCCTGCAGATGAACCAGGATCTCGGGCTCACCCCGGCGATGTTCGGCTTCGCCGCGAGCCTGTTCTTCGTCTCGTACTTCCTGGTCGAGGTGCCGAGCAACCTGGCGCTGCAGCGCGTCGGGGCCCGGCGCTGGATCGCCCGGATCATGATCACCTGGGGCCTGGTGACGATGGGCATGGCGCTCGTGACCGGGCCGCACTCGCTCTACGCCATGCGCTTCATCCTGGGCGCGGCCGAGGCCGGGTTCTTCCCCGGGGCGATCCTCTATCTCACCTACTGGCTGCCGGGCCGGTACCGGGCCCGCGTGCTCGCGACCTTCACGGTCTCGATCCCGCTCGCGACCTTCCTCGGCTCGCCGCTCTCCGTCTCGCTCCTGGAACTGCACGGCGTCTTCGGCCTCAAGGGCTGGCAGTGGCTGTTCGTGCTCGAGGGCCTGCCGACGGTGCTGCTCGGCATCGCCTGCCTGTTCGTGCTGACCGACAAGCCGAAGGACGCGACCTGGCTCTCCCCCGAGCAGCGCGACTGGCTGGTCTCCCGCCTCGCCGAGGAGGCGGCGGGCAAGACCCCGGTGGGCCACATCTCGCTCTGGGGCCTCCTGCGCAACAAGTACTTCCTGACCATGGCGCTCGTCTGCGCCGGGGCGTCCGCCACCGGCAGCACGCTCTCGGTCTGGCAGCCGCAGATCATCAAGTCGTTCGGGCTCACGAACCTCCAGACCGGCTTCGTCAACTCGGTGCCCTACGGCATCGCGACGGTCCTGATGATCCTGTGGGGCCGCCACTCCGACCGCCGGGCCGAGCGCACCTGGCACACCGCGATCCCGCTGCTGCTCGCCGGCTGCGGGCTCGCCTTCCTCAACCTCGCGGGCGGCCTGACCCTGACGATCGTGGCGGTGTCGTTCGCGCTCGTCGGCGCCTACGCCTTCAAGGGGCCGTTCTGGGCCTTGTCGGCCGGCTGGCTCTCGGCCGGGACGCTCGCGGCGGGGCTCGCCGGCATCAACGCCATCGCCAACCTGATCGGCGGCGGCCTGATGGTGAACGTCGTCGGCCTGGTGAAGACCGCGACCGGCAGCTTCGCCCTCGGGCTCCTGCCGGTGGCGCTCCTCGACCTGGCCGCCGCGGTCAGCGTCGTGATGATCAGCCGCTCGCATGCCCGCACCGTGCGGGCGCAGGCGGTCCCGGCCTGATCGTCCAACCCCGTCGAGGGCTCCCCGATGTACTTCGCTCCCCCGCCTTCCGTCACGGCCGAGACCTTCACCCGCCTGCCCGACCGTTACCGCGTGCGAAAGCCCACGGCCTGGGCCACCGCCAATCGCGGCGGCGAGGCGATCGATTCCTTCCTCGAAGGACCGGTCTTCGACCGCCAAGGCCGGCTCTACGTCACCGACATCCCGCACGGACGGATCTTCCGGATCACGCCGGACGGGGCCTGGGACCTCGTCGCCGAATACGACGGCTGGCCGAACGGGCTGAAGATCCACCAGGACGGGCGGATCTTCATCACCTGCTACAAGAACGGCATCATGCTGCTCGATCCCGACAGCGGGGTGGTCACGCCGTTCCTCGAAACGGCCGGCTCGGAGGGATTCCGGGGCGTCAACGACCTCACCTTCGCGGCCAACGGCGACCTCTACTTCACCGACCAGGGCCAGACCGGCCTGCAGGACCCGACCGGCCGGGTCTACCGCCTGCGCCCCTCCGGCGAACTGACCTGCCTGATCGATACCGTGCCGAGCCCCAACGGCATCGTGATCGACACCGCGATGAAGAGCCTGTTCGTCGCGGTGACCCGGGCCCAGCAGATCTGGCGCATCCCACTGTCCACGAGCGGGCTGGTGTCGAAGGTCGGGGTGTTCGCGCAACTCCACGGCGGGATGGGCGGCCCGGACGGCATCGCGCTCGACGCGGAGGGCTGCCTGATCGTCGCCCATACGGGTTTCGGCTCGATCTGGCGCCTGTCGCCGGTGGCCGAGCCGCTGCTGCGGGTGAGGTCGCCCGCCGGCATCTCGACCACCAACGTCGCCTATGGCGGGCCGGACCGAACGACCCTGTTCATCACCGAGTCCGCCACCGGCAGCATCCTGACCGCGCCGATGCCGGCTCCCGGCCAGCCCCTCTTCTCCCACGCCCGAGATGTCCGATGAGCACGATGACCCGGCGCGACCACCTCGCGCTTCTGGCCGCCGGCCTCGCCCTCGGCGGCACGCCGGCCGCCGCCCAGGCCGTGCGCTGGTCCGGCGGCACCGACAAGCCCCGGATCGCGGTGCCGGCGAACGCCACCGATTGCCACCACCACATCTACGACGCCCGCTTCCCCCCGGCGCCCGCCGCGACCCTGCGGCCGCCGGATGCGAGCATCGAGGATTACCGTGCGCTCCAGCGCCGGCTCGGCCTCACCCGCCACGTCGTGGTGCAGCCCTCGACCTACGGCACCGACAACCGGCTGCTGGTGGACTCGGTGAAGGCCTTCGGGCCGACCGCCCGCGGCATCGCGATGCTCGATGCGAACGTCACTCCGGAGGAGTTGCGCCGCCTCGACGCGGCCGGCATCCGCGGCGTGCGCTTCGGCACCCGGCTCCCGGGCGGCGCCCCGATCACCGATCTCGAACCGGTCGCCCGCAAGATCGCCGATCTCGGCTGGCACATCCAGCTCGTCTCCGAGGGCGAGAAGATCGGCGAGCTGCGCGACGTGCTGGAGCGTCTGCCGGTCCCGGTGGTGTTCGACCACATGGGCCACCTGCCCGAGCCGGCCGGTCCCGACCATCCGGGTTTCCGGGTGATCGCCGACCTGATCGCCAGCCGCGGCGCCTGGGTGAAGCTCACCGGCGCCTACATCCTGTCGAAATCCGGCCCGCCGCTCTACGCCGATCGCGGCCGGCTCGCCCGCGCCTACGTCGCGCTCGCGCCCGAGCGGCTGGTCTGGGGCACCGACTGGCCGCACCCGACCTCCCCGGCTGAAGCCAAGCTGGACGATGCCGGCCTCCTCGACCTCCTGGCGGACTGGGCGCCTGATCCGGCCGTGCAAGCCAAGATCCTCGTCTCGAACCCGGCCCGGCTCTACGGCTTCTGACGGGCCTTTTCGATGCGTCAGCATCTTGGGCCATTGGTATAAGACAAGTCGCGAGCTTCCCTCTCTCATACGCTTTCCGATTGATCGCTTCGCGATTCGGAAAGCGGCTTCGCTCAGGCGCCGCGCGGGCTGATGATACGAAATCCGGACATGATCTTCCGGATTTCGTATCACACGGGAGAGGAGAGATTTGCTCAAATTTCAAATGACAGAGAAGAATAACAGGGAGGTCACCATGAATGCTGTTCTCGCTCCATCGCGCCGAGACATGCTGAGAGCCACCGGCGCTCTCGCCGCAACGACCTTGCCCGTCGGCAAAGCCCTCGCCCAGATCGCCGTCCCGTTCTCGTCCGGCACCGAGCGGCCGACGACCGAGGTGCCGGCGAATGCCTGCGACTCGCACATCCACATCTTCTCGACGCGCTTTCCCGCCTCAGCCCACTGGAAGGGCCAGCCGGTCGCCGACAGCGACGTCGCCGCCTACCGCCTGTTCCAGCAGCGGATCGGCACGAGCCGCACGGTCGTCGTGACCCCATCGACCTACGGCATCGACAACCGCGCCACCCTCGACGGGGTGGCGCAGCTCGGTGCGTCGGCCCGCGCGGTCGTGGTCGTCGACCTCGACGTGACCGAGGCCGAACTCAAGGACATGGCCGCAAGCGGCGCGGTCGGCATCCGGGTCAACTTCGTCACCCCGCAATCCTGGGGCGTCACCACGGCCGAGCGCCTGGAGACGATGGCCCGCAAGGTCCATCCCCTCGGCTGGCACGTCCAGGTCTACATGACCGGCGACCAGATCGCCGACCACGCCGAGGTGCTGGCGCGCCTGCCGACCCCGCTCGTCATCGATCACCTCGCCCGCCTGCTGCCCGGGCAGGGGCTCGACCACCGCGCCGTCCCGGTCGTCCGCAAGCTCCTCGACGGCGGCCGGGCCTGGATGAAGCTGTCGGGCGCCTACCTCAACACCACGAGCGGCCCGCCGGCCTACGCGGATGCGACCGCGGTCGCCAAGCTGTTCGCGAAGGCGGCGCCGGAGCGCATGGTCTGGGGCAGCGACTGGCCGCACCGCGGCGAGAAGCACATGCCGGACGATGCCGGCCTGTTCGACCTTCTGGCCGAATGGACCCCGAGCGAGGCGGCACGGCGGCGCATCCTCGTCGACAACCCGGCCGCGCTCTACGGCTTCGGCAAGTCCTGATCCAAACGTTCCGAAAGGAGGGCGGCGCTCCGGCTCCCCGCCCTCCGCCCGACAGAGGACGGCTCCTCGCCGAGGGCGGCGGGCGCCGCGGGGCCCTGCCCGGCGGATGGTCAGCCCCGGGTTCCGGGCAGGACCGGCAGGTATTCGAAGCTCGGTCCGACCAGCCGCCCGGGATCGGGCAGGCCGCTCATCATCGCGCGGGCCTGGCTCTTCAGCGACATCATGATCCCGAGCGCCCGGTTGAACTGATCGGGGGTCGCCGCGCCGTTGACCATGGCGTGCAGCGCCTTGAGCAGCGACGTATAAGTATAGTTGAAGGTGTCGTTGGCGACGGAAGCGGCCGAGCCGGCCGGGTACGTCGCGGCGGACGGGCTCGTCGGGACCGCGTAGACGCCCGCCGGATCGAACGGCACCTCGGCGCCGGCATAGCTGTAGCGGTCCTCGGGCTCGACCGCATCCGGGACCGGGACCAGCCGGCGGCCGTGGCGGATCTCCTGGAAGCGGTAGTAATGGGCGTAGCCCCCGCCGACCACCGCCAGCGGCGAGACCGTGGTGCCCTCGCCCTGCTCCACGATCGTCTCGATCGCCTGCCGGGCGCTGGCGAGGTCGGTCACCACCACGGCCTCCGGCATCAGGTCCGGGCCGATCTGGTGGCGCGGCGTGGCGGAGAACAGGTTCGGGTCGGTCGCGGCGAGGTCGGCGAGCGCCTGCGAGATCTTGGCGTAGAACTGCCCGATGGTGACGGGCTCCTCCACCGCCGCAAGGGCCTTGAACGCGAGCGGGTGCTCGGGCTCCTCGATCTGGATGAAGCAGTCGAGCTGGCTCATCCCGTCCGGGACCGTCTTGGAGAACGGTGCCAACTGCACGAACAGGTCGCTCTCCACCCCGCCCGGCAGGGCGCCCGGATAGGTCGGGATGAAGTCGGGTGTGTCGATCCCCGGCGTGCCGCCGATCGCGTTGAGAACGTTGCACGCCAGGATCATGTGCAGCATCTCCTCGACCACCACCTCCTGGATGATGCCGCAGATCTCCCCGTTGCGCTGCGGGTCGAGGGAGTAGAGCGCGTAGAGGTAGAGCGGGATCGTCGAGTGCTCGAGCTGGATCGCCGATTGCAGCTTCGCCTGCACCGTGGCGAGGTCGGGCCGGTCGAGGCCCGCGATCATCGAGCGTTGGAGGCGGATCATGACTGGGCTCCGTTGCGGGCCTGGACGATGAGGCGGCGCGCGGCCGCCGCCGCCTTGCCGCCCTTGGCGGCGGGATTCCCGGCGCCGGGACCGGGACCCGCGGGCGGGCGTGGCGTGGGGGCGGACGACGCGGCGAGGGCGGCCGGGGCGGCGACATCGCCAGGCAGGGGGTTGGCGAGCCAGGCGAGGATCGCCTCCCGCTTGGCGGGCGAGAGGTCGCGCGTGACCGGCATGGTGTTGGGGTCGGAGACCGGCAGCGAGAAAGCCAGCGTCAACAGCGGCAGGTTCTCGCGCAACTGTTCCGGATCGGCGAGGTTCAGGAACCGCAGCATCACCGGGTAGAGGTTGGCGTATTGCTGGAAGATCGGCTGCACGATGGTCCAGGTCACCGGCTCGGGGGCCGCAAAGCCGCTCCACAGGAGCACGCTGATGAAGTCCCACTGGTTGACCTGGGGTCCCGGCACGGCGAGCGCCGGATCGGCGAAGGACGGGCGCAGCCCGTAGACCTGTCCGTCGATGCCGTAATCCCGGCCGCCGTTGAACCAGCGCGGCGTGCCGGGGTCGCGCCCGGTCAGGGTCAGCGTGGTGATGCCGTCCGCGTCGGTCCGCGGCAGCGGGCCGACGGCGAGGACGTCGTCCGGCGTCGCCACCGGCGGCCCGGCCTCGACATAGGGCGGCTCGGCGGGGGTGGGCTGGAGCTGGGACTTGTCCGGCGCGACCGAGACCGCGGCGCCGGCGAGCGGCCGGCCCCACTGCATCGCCCGGATCGGGATCTCGACGCTCTCGCCCGGGCTCATCCGGTACACGTAGGTGTCGGCGCGGAGATATGTGCCGTTCGGCGCTTCCGCGATCCCGACGCTCGCATGGCCGGTGACGGCGAGGGGTGCATGCTCCAGCCATCGCCGCTGGACCTCGCTCAGCGGCATCACCACCACCCCGGCGGTGCGCGCGTACCAGCCGGGAACCTGCGCGTAGCCGGCCGACCCCGTCGCCGGCGCGAGCGTGCCGAGCGGCACGACCGCCCCCGGATCGGAGCGCGGTCGCGACGGATCGACGACGGCGAGCTGGAGGTCGCCGACGTCGTTGATCGCGCCCCCCGGAGTGGCCGTCGACAGGGCGTTGCCGAGATCGGCGATCAGCCGCCCGGTCTCCGGCTCGATCACCGCCGGGAAATGGTTGAGGCCGCCGACCGGCGTGAAGAAGTTGCCCCCCGCCATGGCGACCGCCAGGAAATGGCGCCCGACCACGAGGTGCCGGGGCTCGCCCGGCGCCGCGGGGCCGATGGTCCCGGCGATCCGGCCGCACATGAAGCGCGGCGAGCGGAAATCGGCGTTGAGGCCGTCGACGTTGAACTTGATCGACAGGCGCCCGCTCGCCTGCGACGCCTGCTTGAGGGCGAGGAGGAACGGCGAGGTGATCGCCTCGGACCACCACAGGTCCTCCAGCACCGACTGGTAGGCCGCTCCCGCCCCCACGTCGCCGCCGCCGCCGCCGCTGGCGCGGTCCCAGATGTCGGTGAAGGCCGCCGGGACGTAGCGGCCGCGCAGCACGGTGTTGCCGTGCTTGTCGGCGATCCGCACCTCCAGGCCCCAGATCTCCGAGACGAGCTGCTGCTCGGGATCGAGATCGACGAGCTTGGCCGGCACGGCGCCGTCGGAATCCGCTACGACGTAGGTGAGGATCGGGTCCCGGGGAGCGGCCGGCCCCGCCGCCGTCCAGGCCGCGGTGACGGTGCAGCCCAGCAGCCGGAACGAGGCATCGCCCTGCGGATTGAACCAGCCGTTCGCCGCCTGCGCGGTCTGCATCGTCTGGTAGCTGTCCTTGAACGTCGCGTTGTGGAAATGCCCCGGATCGTTGTTGACGGTCGAGATGTTCGCCTGGAACTCGCCGGCGAAGTGCAGGCGCAGGGAAGACAGGTAGCTCATGCCCGGAAAGCCTCGTGCGGGAGCGGATCAGAACTCGAACGGCTCGATGAGACCGATGGGATTGCCCTCCGGGTCTCGGAACATGGCGAAGCGGTAACCGTCGACGCGGGTGGGCGGCATCAGGGACGTGCCGCCCGCCGCGAGCGCCCGTTCGAGGAACGGCTCGATCGTCGGCACGAGCAGGTAGAAGTTGCGCCCGGGCTCGAAGCCCTTGACGGCGCTGTCGGCCTGTCCGAGCCCGCCGAGGAGCGGCGGGGCGCCGGCCGGGAAGTGGATGTACTGGAAGCCGCTCGTTCCGGCCTGATAGTGCCACCCGAAGACCTCCGCGTAGAAGGCCTTGGCCGCCGCGAGATCCTCGGCGACGACCTCGAACATCACCGAGGGAAAGTGGTTCACCGCCGAGGCGTCGTCGTCGGCCTCCGGCTCGCCGGCCGCCCGGACGAAGCCCGCCTCCTTGCGCAGGAACTCGACCGTCGCGAACGGCACCGGATGCGCCCCGCCGGTCGGCACGAACAGGTCGCCATGACCGGCGACGAAGTCCTGGAAGACCGGTCCGTTGACGTGGCTCAGGAACGCTTGCGCGTTCCGGTAGCTCTCGAAGAACACCACCACGTTCGGCTCGGACGGCGGCAGGGATTGCAGCCGCGCCTCACCCGCGGGCCGGTGCACGAGGTAGGTCAGCGTATCGGGCTCCTGCGCCCGGACCGCCTGCGCCAGCCGCGCGAGGGCGGCGGATGCTTCCTCCTCCCGGCCGGGCCTGATGAACCAGCGCGAGATCAGGCTCACGGGCGTGGCGGGAGATTCGGGTGTGGCGACCATGGCGTCCCTCGCATCGTCCAGTTTCGTCGCCTGGACGCGATGGCCCGGCGCGGGCCCAGCAGTCGGATGAAAATCGGAAAGGTGTTTTTCTGTCATGACGCGGGAGACGAGCGACATTCGCAGGGTAAGACAGAAATTGACCGACTTTTAAACATTCCATTTTCGCCGGCCGACTGTCAATGGACTTCACGTCGGCCGGAATCGCCGCATCCGATCAGCGGATCACCAGGGGATCGGGCGGAGGGGTGTCGACCCGCGCGGCCTGGCCGCCGCGCAGGACGCTGTTGCCCTCAAACAGCAGGCGCTGGTCGATCGGGTCCGGATCGAGCCAGTGCTCCTCCCGCATCTCGCCGTTCAGCCCGTAGACCGTGAGCGCGTTGCCGTAGGTCACGCGGCGGATCGCGGCCTCCGGAATGCCGCGCATTGCCATCAGCGCCGCGGTCTTGGGCACCGCGAGCGGGTCCGAGACGCCCCAGTCGCAGGCCGAATCGACGATCAGCCGCTCGGGTCCGAAGCGCCGCACGATCTCGGTCATGCGCTCGTTGCCCATCTTGGTGCCCGGATAGATCGAGAACGCGGCCCAGAAGCCGCGGTCGAGCGCGGCCGCCACCGTCTCCTCGTTGAGGTGGTCGATGACGCAGTGCGCCGGATCGACGTCGTGCTCGCGCAGCACGTCGAGGGTGCGCAGCGTGCCGCGGGTCTTGTCGCGGTGGGGCGTGTGGATCAGGATCGGCAGGCCGATCGACCGGGCGAGCTCGACCTGGGCCCGGAAGCAGCGGTCTTCTGCGGCGGTCTGCTCGTCGTAACCGAGCTCGCCCAGGGCCACGACCCCGTCCTTCAGCGCGAAGGCGGGGAGGATGTCCATCACCGCCTCGGCGAGTTCCGGGTCGTTGGCCTCCTTCGGGTTGAGCCCGACCGTGCAATAATGCCGGATGCCGAACTGGCCGGCGCGGAAGCGCTCGAAGCCGGTGATGGTCGACAGGTAATCCCGGTAGCTGCCGACGCTGGTGCGCGGCTGGCCGAGCCAGAAGGCGGGCTCGATCACCGCGACGACGCCGGCCCGGGCCATGGCCTCGTAATCGTCGGTCGTGCGCGAGATCATGTGGGCGTGGGGATCGATGAAGCGGGCTCCCGAAGCCGGAAGGCCGGAAGGCCTCGCGCCCGGGCCGGCCTGGGCCGGAAGGCCCGCCCCGGCCAGGATCCGCGCGACGAGTTCCGCCGGCAGGCGGTCGCCGCAGCAGGGGCAGGCATAGCCCGCCTCCGCCCCGGCGGCGTCCTCGCAGGCAGGAATGGGCGGCCTCGTCTCGGGTCCGGTCATGGTGCGGCGACCTCGCGGAGGGCGCGGCGCCGGGCGGGCGCCGCGTCGGAGAACAGATGGTCGAGGATCAGCCCCTTGACCGCCGTGGCCGGCAGCGTCTCCTCGTCCCCGAGGAGGTGCGGCACGCTGGAGAGCAGCACCGGCCCGTCCTCGGCCCGGTCGGTCGGGCGGCCGTGCGATCCCCGCACGAGGCCGGGATCCAGGGGGATCACGTCCATCATCGTGCGGAATCCGAGCCGGCGGCGCAGCAGCCGGCCGGCGATCGCCGCCTTCGGCAGGCGCAGCCGGGGGTCGAGGAAGAGTTCGGCGGGATCGTAGCCGGGCTTGCGGTGGATCTCGACCGTCCGGGCGAAATCCGGGGCCCTGGAATCGTCGAGCCAGTAATAATAGGTGAACCAGGCATCGGCTTGCGCGACGGCGACGAGATCGCCGGCATTCGGGTGGTCGAGCCCGGCCGCCCGCTTCTCCCGCGGCCCGAGCACCGCCTCGACCCCCGGCAACGCCGCCACGAGGCCCCGCACCGTCTCCGGGTCGACATCCGCGGCGAGGTAGAGATGCGCGACCTGGTGATCGGCGACCGCGAAGGCCCGCGAGGCGATGGGGTCGAGGAGCTCGCCCCCGTCCTCGTCCCGGACCGCGAGCAGGCCGGCCTCCCGCAGGCGGCGGTTGATCGCCACCGGCCGGCTCACCGGGGTCAGGCCGTATTCGGACAGGACGAGGACCCGCCGGTCGCCGGCGGCGGCCAGGAGGTCGCCCACCACCGCGTCGAGGTCGGCGAGCGCCCGCGCCACTTCCGGCCGCGCCGGGTCTGGCCCGAAGCGCTGGAGGTCGTAGTCGAGATGGGGCAGGTAGCAGAGCGTGAGGGTGGGCTGCCGCCTTCCCATCACGTGCCGGGTCGCGTCGGCGATCCAGCGCGTGGAGCGGATCGCGGCGCCGGGCCCCCAGAACTGGAACAGCGGAAAGGTCCCCAGCTCGGCCTGCAACTCGTCGCGCAGCTCGGACGGCTTGGTGTAGATGTCCGGCAGCTTGCGCCCGTCGGCCTTGTAGCGCGGCCGCGGCGTCACCCCGACATCGTGGCTCGCCGCCATGTTGAACCACCAGAACAGGTTGGCGCAGGTGAAGGACGGGTCGCGCCGGCGCGCCGCCTCCCAGACCGGCTCCCCGCCGACGAGGCGGTTCGATTGCCGCCAGAACAGGATCTCCATCAGGTCGCGAAACAGCCAGCCGTTGCCGACGATGCCGTGATCCCGGGGCGTCAAACCGGTGGTGAAGGTCGCCTGCATGCTGCAGGTCACCGCCGGCAGCAGGGCCGCGAGGTTGCGCCGTCCGCCCCCCGCCGCGAGACCGCGCAGGTGGGGCGTATGCGCGCCGATCAGGCGCGCGGTGAGTCCGACGGCCAGGATCACCAGGGTGGGGTGCATGCCGGCGCTCCGCGCGCGATCGAATGCCAGGATTGAACGCGATGCCGGTCCCGATGCTGCGACGATGTCCCAGCGTCAAGCCGGTCCGGGCCTGCCTCGTCTCGATGAGACTCTCTCATGTCATGCGGTTCACGTCGATGCAAGATCGAAGTTATTCTTTAAGCGCTTGACGATCTTGCCCGACGATCCCATCATCGCCGGCATCGTTGAGCGGGTTCGCAGTGTTTGCCGGAAGATTGTTTGGTGACATTGCCGAAACAGGGGCGATGCTATGGCTTTCAGGCCAGGATCGAGCCGATCTAGTGTGACATCCCAGCGGTCCAGTCTGCATGGCGCGAGGTTTCGACCAATGATCGGCGTCGTGACGATTGTCGCAGCGCGATATGCGAGCCGTCCCGGCGATCGGGTCTGATCATGCGCGTCGCGGGCGCCGCCGGGGATCTGCATCTCGGCTACTGCACCAACATCCATGCCGGGGAGACCCTGCCGGAGATCGTCGACGGGATCGTCGGCCACCTGCCGCGGATCAAGGCGCAGGTCTGCCCGGACGCAGGTCTCGGGATCGGCCTCAGGCTCTCGGCCGTGGCCGCCCGGGACCTCACGGCGCCCGGAGCGCTCGCGGAGTTCCGCGACCGGATCGCGGCGCTCGGCGCCTACGTCTTCACCGTCAACGCCTTCCCGTACGGGCCCTTCCACGGCGTCCCGGTCAAGGCGCGCGTCTACGAGCCGGATTGGCGCGAGCCCGAGCGCCGCCGCTTCACCCGCGAGGCGGCCTGGATCCTCGCCGGCCTGCTCCCCGACGGCCTGGAGGGCAGCCTCTCGACGGTGCCGGGCGCGTTCCGGCCGGTCGGCCGGATCGAGGGCGCCCTCGACCGGATGAGCCGCAACCTCCTCGGCGCGGCGGCCGACCTCGTCGAGATCGAGCGCCGGACCGGGCGCCGCATCGTGCTCGCCCTCGAGCCGGAGCCGTGCTGCCTCCTCGAGACCACCGAGGAGGCCTGCGCCTTCCTGGAGGTGCAGTGCTTCGGCGCCGGGGCGGTGGCCGCCTTCGTCGGCCTGACCGGGTTGTCGCGGCCAGCCGCCGAGGCGGCCCTGCGGCGCCACCTCGGCCTCTGCTACGACGTCTGCCACGGCGCGGTCGAGTTCGAGGATCCCGTCGCGGCCTGCCGCCGGATCCGCGAAGCGGGCATCGCCTTGCCGAAGATCCAGCTCTCCTCGGCCCTGCGCGTCCCGGCGATGAGCGCCGACCTGCTCCCCCACCTGATGCGATTCGATACCGGCCGCTACCTGCACCAGGTGGTCGTGCGCAACCGATCCGGCCTCGAGCGCCACCTCGACCTTCCCGACGCCGCCGCCGCCTTCCGCGACGGCGGCGCGCGGGGCGAGTGGCGCATCCATTGCCACGTTCCGGTCTTCCATCCCGGCCTCGGGGCGATCGGCTCGACGCAAGCCGACCTGATCGCGCTCCTCGCCGCCGCCTGCGACGGCGGCCTCTCCCCGCATCTCGAGGTCGAGACCTATACCTGGGACATCCTGCCCGAGGCGCTCCGGCTCGACGGCAAGGCCGAGAGCATCGCCCGGGAACTCGACTTCGTGCTGCGGGAGATCCGTCCATGCACCTGACCGCCCCCGCCGCGTCACCCTCCCTCGCCGGGGCCTGGCTGCGGCTCGGGCGGGTCTCGAACCTGCCGACGGTCTGGACCAACGTGCTCGCTGCCGCGTCCCTGGCCGGCGGGCTGCCGGCCGGCGCCGCGGCGGAGGTCCTTGCTGCGATGTCGCTGTTCTACGTCGGCGGCATGTTCCTCAACGATGCCTGCGACCGCGCCATCGACGCCCGGGAGCGGCCCTCGCGGCCGATCCCGTCCGGGCGGGTCGCGGCGCGCACGGTCTTCGTCGCCGGCTTCGCGCTCCTGGGCGTCGGCCTCGCGCTGATGGCCCGGCAGGGGCCCGGCGCGCTTGCGGCGGCGGCCAGTCTCGCCGCGCTGATCGTCGCCTACGACGTCCATCACAAGGGCTTCGCCTTGAGCCCGCTCGTGATGGGCGGGTGCCGGGCCGCCCTCTACGTGGCGACGGCGGCGGCAGCCGGGACCGGCCTTGCGGCCCCGGTCCTCGCCGGCGCGCTCGCGGTCTTCGCGCATGTCGTCGGCCTGACCTACGCGGCCCGGCAGGAGAGCCTCGACCGGATCGGCGCGCTCTGGCCGCTCGCGGTCCTGGCCCTGGCGCCGGTCACCGCCCTCGCCCTCGCGGTGACGGCCGGATCCTCCGCGATGCCGGCGGCTCTGCTCGCCTGCCTCCTCCTCGCCGGCATCGACCTCTCGGCGCTCCGGCTCCTGCGCGACCGGGCGCGGCCGGGCCGGGTGCCCGCCGCCGTGACCCGCCTGATCGCCGCGATCTCCCTGGTCGATGCCGCCCTGGTGGCGCCGGTCTCGCCGGGGCTCGCCCTGGTCTGCGTGGCGGGGTTCGGGCTGACCCTCGTGCTGCAACGCGTCGTCCCGGGGACCTGAGGGCCCATGTCCGGAATCTCGCCCGCCCCCTCGTGTGCCGACGCGCCGGCAGACCGGATCCGGGGGCTCCTCGCCCTGATCGAGGGTTGGCTCGCCCGGGCCGTGGCGCCGCCGGGGCTCGCCTGGTACCGCGAGACCGTGGCGCGGATCGGAACGCCCGATCGCCCGTGCGACGACGCCCTGCGTCAAGGCCTGGCCTGGGTGCCGCGGCGGCTCGGCCGCTCGGAGCTGCCGCTCGGGCCGGAGGACGTCGCGGCCGCGCAGGCCTTGCGCCCCGGCTTCTTTCCCGACGGCCTCGGCATCGACCAGGCCGGCCGGATCGGCCTCCTCCTCGCGAGCCACCGCGACGATGCCCATTTCGCCGCGACCCTGGCCGAACTCTGCCGGCGGGCCGACCTGCGCGAGCACGTGACCTACCTGCGCGGGCTCCCCCTCTATCCCGGCGCAGCTTTGCTCGAGGATGTCGCCGCGGAGGCCCTGCGCAGCGCCGTCACGCCGGTCTTCGCGGCCCTGGCCCATCGCAACCCGTACCCGGCGGAGGTCTTCGCCGAGCCGCGCTGGAGCCAGATGGTCCTCAAGGCGGTGTTCGTCGGTCTGCCCCTCGGCCCGATCGTCGGCCTCGACGCGCGCGCCAACCCGCACCTCGCCTCGATGCTGCGGGATTTCGCGAGCGAGCGCGTCGCGGCCGGGCGGCCCGTCCCGCCCGACCTCGCGCGCTGCCTCGGGCCCTTCCGGGACGAGGTGTTCCCGGAAGGGTCTTGATCCGCCGCCCTCAGGCTTCGTCGGGACGGCGCAGGATCCGGGGGCGCGTCGTCGGCCGATCGTAGGTGGTCATCGGGAAGGCGCTCCACCCGTCGAGCGTACCGACCAGATGGTCGATCGCCGCCGGCGCCCCCTCGACGAGCATCGACGAGGGCGAGGCCCGCTCGATCAGGGCGACCTGGGGATCGGCCTCGACCTTGCCCGCGGCGGTCTCCGACGGGGCCGCCCCCGGATCCACGCGCTGCAGGATCATGCGCTGGGTTTCCGTATCGCTCATGGCCGTCATCCGACTTCCGGGCCCGTAGGCTCGCCTGCGACGGCTTTCGCGCGCCGTGACCGAGACGAGCACGGCCCACGACACAGCAATTTGCCAGGGTGCGAGAGCGACGCCCGGGCGCAGCCTGCCATGTCGTATCCTATGTGACCAGGGCACCCGGTCAGGAGGCCCGGACGTACTCGAAGCTCGGCCCCACGGTCAGTCCTCTCCCGTCGCCGACCGGGGTCGTCATCAGCCGGGTGGCGGTGACCTTGAGGTTGTACATCACCCCCATCGCGTCGTTGATCGCGTCGGGCCGGCCGTTGAAGGCCGTGTGCAGGACGTTCAGCAGGCTGCTGTAGCCGGTGGCGAAGGCCAGGATCCGCTCGTGCGCCTGGGTGCCCGGGGCGAAATCGGCGATCTTGCAGTCCGGTTTGAGCGGAAAGACTCCGGTCTCGTCGAAGGGCACCGGTGCGCCCGCCCAGGCATAGCCGGTGTCGGTCGCGACGATCTCGCGCCCATGCACGATCTCGCCGAAGCGGTAGTAATGGGCCGGCTCGCCCGGTGCGTCGAACGGATTGGTGGCCGTGCCCTCGCCCTGCTCGACGATCAGGTCGATTCCCGCATCGGCCGAGGTGAGGTCGACGATCGGGAACAGCTCCGCGCCGGGGAACCACGACAGGACCTGCTGGTCCGGACCGACGACGAAGATGGTCTTGCCGGACGTCGCGACCAGTTCTTTCAGCTTTTCCTTCAATGCGGCGTAGAACTCGCCGATCGTCCCATAGGTCGGGACGGCGGCGAGCCCCGCCTCCTGGACCGGGATCGGATGCTCCGGTTCCTCGATCTTCATGAAGACTCGCGCCACCAGGTCCTTCGAGAAGGCGCGGATGCCGACGGTGAAGTCCTTGCCGCCGATCGACATCGGCAGCGGGCCTGGATAGACCGGGATGAAGTCCGGCCGGTTGATCGCCGGACGGCCCCCGATCGCGATCAGGATGTTCGAGGCGATGCACATGTGCAGCATCTCCTCGACCACGATCGAGCGGATGAGCTCGGCGATGCGCCGGTTCTTCCCCTCCGCCAGGGAGAACATCGCGGTGAGGTAGGGCGGGATCGTGCTGTGCTCGAGCTGGATCGCCCGCTGCAGGAGGTCGTGGAGATCCGTCGGCGCCGCCGCCGCCCGGACCCGCTCGATGAAATGACGCTCGATCCGGATCATGACATCATCTCCGCACGCTTCCGCGCCGCCATTTCCAGGAGCACCGCGGTCTTGCCCCGGGCCTGGGTCGGATGCAGGTCGAGGGCGACCGGCGGCAGGACCGCCAGGGGTTCGGACCGGGACGGTGCCGTGCCCGGGCTGCCCTTGAGCGGCTTCCCGTCCGGGCCGGGCCGGCGCATCCAGGCGAGGATCAGCGCCCGCGCGCCGTCCGACAGGTCGCGGGTCACCGGCATGTGGTTCGGGTCGGGGGTCGGCAGGGAGAAGGCGAATTCGAGCAGGCGCAGGTTGTCCACCACCGTGTCGTAATCGTCGATCCGGAACAGCCGCTTGCTCATGATCGGGTAGAGGTTGGCGTATTGCTGCATGATCGGCTGGACGTCGCGGAACCAGGTCGGTGCGGCCGGCATCGCGACCGGGCTGAAGAGCAGCACGCTGATGAAGTTGAACGGGTCGGCGGCATTGGCGGCGGGCGTGCCGGGCAGGGCGTAGCCGATCCCGTAGAGCTGGCCGTCGATGTAGCCGCGCGGGGAGGCGGGTGTGAGGTGTCCGCCCGTCAGGTGCAGCACCGCCCGCCCGTCCGCACCGGACTCGACCGGCTCGCGGAACGTGACCTGGTTCGGCGGGTTCGCGACCGTCGGAGCCTGGCCCGTTCCGTCTCCCGTCATGCCGAGGGTCCCGATCGTGTCGGCGAGCGTGATCGTCGTGGCGAGCGGGCGCCCGTAGCGGCTGGCGTAGAGCGCGACCTCCCGCGTCGCCCCGGGCTCGAGCCGCACCACCGGGACGTCGGCCTGGACGTAGAGGCCGCCCTGGGTCTCCTGCGCCAGCACGGCGAAGCCGCCGCCGGCCTTCGGCCTCACGAGCAGCAGGGGCCGCTCGCCGATCGCGGCGGGCCAGGGCTCCGGCGCGAAGGCCTGGATGCCGGCCCCGTCCCGGTACCAGCCGGGCGTCCGGTACCCGACCTCGCCGAGGAGGGTGATCCCGGCCGCGTCGATCTCCTGCACGACCGTGTCGGTCTGCGCCTGCGGAACCGCCAGGTAGAGCGGGCCGAGATCGGCCGGTTCGCCCTCCGCATCGGTGATCGGCAGGCAATTGCCGAAATCCGCCGTCACCTCCTTGCGGCCCTCGTCGACCGTGGCGGCGAACTGGCCGACTTTTCCGCCCGATGGCGGTGGGACGAGATGGCGCCCCATGACGAAGTGCCGGGGTTCGCCCGCGAGGGCGGGGCCGATGGCGCCCGCCACCGTCGCGTAGGTGTAGCGCGGGCTGGCGGGGTCGCGGCCGTAGCCGAACAGGTTCATGGTGACGGCGAGCCGGTCCGCCTCGGAGCGTGCGCGGAGTGCCGTGAGCACGGGCGAGCCGTGCGTATCGCCCCAGCGCAGGCCGGTCAGGACCGACCGGTAGGCGGCGGCGAGCACCTGGTCGCTCGGCAGGTCCTTGTGCAGCTGCCGGGGCCAGAGATCGAAGAAGGACGCCGGGGCGTAGTCGCCGACGAAGACGTCGCCGTCAGCCGCATCGGCGAGGCGCAGCTGCAGGCCCCAGATCTCGGAGCACATCTGCTGCTGGGGATCGAGATCGACGAGCTTGCCCGGCACCCGGTCGTTCGCGTTGCCGAGCGCCATGCCGATCACCGGATCCCCGCCCGGGCCGACGGCCCGGCCCCCCGGCAGCACCGCCCCGGTGATCCGGCACCCGACGAGCCGGAAGACGCCGGTCCCTTCCGGATTCCAGCCGCCGCCCCCCGCCATCGTCTGGTCCTGTTCGGTAAAGGACGCGATGTCGTAGTTTTGGACGACGTTGTTGATCGTCGATACGTCGATCTGGATGCGTCCGTAGAAGCTCAAGCGTGGGAGATCGAGGTAGCTCACGGCTTCTTCTCCTCCGGCGAGGCCGGCATCCGCGGCGGCGTGGTGAAATCGGTCCATTGGGGCGGCCGGGTCGATTGCGTCAGCTTGCGGCCGGGGCAATCGGTCGAGAACAGGCAGCACCATTCGGGCTGCGCCGGGCACATCCGCGCGACCTGGGCCCAGGTGGCTTCGGGGTCGGGACGCTGCATGCGGAAGTTCGTGTAGTTCTGGCTCACGATCGGCGCGTTCGGCGGATCGGTCGGCACGCCCGAGAAGTAGAAGGATTGCGGGTGGCGATACGGCGCTGCCGCGGTGTCGACCGCGTCCGGCGTCGCCGCCTTGTCGAAGGCGTAGCCGAACAGGATGTTGAGCTTACCCCCGACCCGGTACGAATAAGCCTGCAGCGAATCGCCGACATGCCGGCTCTCGGCGGCGTTGTAGGGCAGGTGCTTGATGAAATCGACCCGCGGCGGGTGGTTCTTGAGCGAGAACTGGCAGCATTGCGGCGTTTCCGGCGGCCGGTCGGCGTAGCGCAGGAAGTACGCCTTGTTGCCGAGCGAGACGAACGCGCAGGAAAACTTGTTGTCGAACGGGAAGATGGGCAGGCAGCGCTTGTCGTAATATTCCATCATCGCGCCGGTCCCGTCCTTGTCGGCCGGGACGTAGGTCGAGTCGTAGTAGCTGGTGCCGTAGGAGACTTCGTAATCGCCGGGCGTCAGGCCGGCCGGCGGGTTGGCGTAGGGCGGCGGGAAGGCGTCGAAATTGTTGAACACGCGGTACATGGTCCAGCCGCTCGTCCACCAGGCCGGATAGGCGGGATCGGTGGGCTCCCCCGCACCGCGTCGGTACACGCAGCTTTCCGGCGGGTCGCAATCCTTGTCGTTGTGGACGCCCCCGGTGGCATAGACGTGCCGGCTGGCGGCATCCTCCGCCTCGGATGCGTGCGACGGCAACGAGGTCGAGGCCAGCGCTACAGCCGATATGATCGTATGAATGCGTAATATATTACGCAAATACCGTCGAATCCGAGAATTTCTAGATTTTATATTATCGAACGATATCATGTTTCGTCCTCCCGCATGGCGTAAGCATGTTTTTATGTGTGATATTTTATGAATAAAAACTCGAATTTTCACCAGTGAAAAAATAGAATCAATTTCTAGATGCATGTTACGCGGCGTTCTAGTGTCCGGCAAGCGGCAATGGCACCCATCTATGGCGCCGACGATTTGCGCAACGGCCGAGAGCCGGGCGGCAATGCCAGCCGTGCCGCCGGCCGGGTCGCATCCGGGCCTGAAGGGCGCGACCCTGGCTCGTCCGGGCGCCGGAGGCGCGCTCAACCGCCGCGGCAGCGCCGCCTCGCCAATATTCGTGGACCAATCATATTTTCAATTCGGTCCATGCATGATTGAATTACTTGTCTTTTTTTGAAATATAACAAAGAGATGTTTGTTTTGTCATTTCCAAGTCATCGTAATGTAAAAAATAACGGATGAATATTTTGTTATATTAAAAGAAGATTATATTAGACGTTCAAAAAATTATCTTGCGCCGGCAAATTTGATGATATTTATTAGTGGACTGATGTGCCGTGCGAGCACGTCTGCGCAGCATTGATCTCCAGGATGCCACATGGCCGGATCTGGCGAGGCGACGAGGATTCTCGTCGCGGGGGACATCGTCGACACGCAGCATCTCTACGAGACGGCGTGGTCGGGCCAGGGGCTCGTCGGGGCGCGCGCCGCCGAGTGCGTCGAGGAACCGGGCGGCGCCGAAGGGCTCCGAAAGCTTCTGCTGGCTGCCGTTCGGCAGCCCGATCGAAGCCTCGGTTACGAGGTGGACGCCGCGGAGACCCCGCGCCCGACGGGGTCGGTGCGCAGGACCCGGCGCCTCGTCGGCGCCTGGGCGCCGACACCCACCGCGACCGGGAGCAAGGAGCGGGTCTGGCGCGCCAGGCTGCGCCACGAGGCCGTCCTCAAGGGAGGCGACGAACCCGGCATCGGCGACGATCGCGGCCACGACCGGCCGCCCGATGCCGAGGCGGTCAAGACCCGGGCTCCCGCCGTCGTCGCGATCGACGATGCGAATCTCGGGTTTCGCAACCACGCGAAGCCGCGCTCCTGGTTTTCCGAGGGGGCTCCCCGCTGGATCGTGCTCAGGACCGTGGCGCCCCTTGCCCGCAACGATCTCTGGCAGGACCTGATCTGGGGCGACCGGGCGGGCCGCAGCGCGGACGGCCAGCTGCGCGAGGACCTGATCTGCGTCGTGTCGGCCGACGACCTGCGGCAGGAGCAGCAGAGCTCCATCAGTCGCGGGCTGTCGTGGGAGCGCACGCTCTCCGACCTGCACGCCGTGCTGTCGCAGGACCCGATCCTGGTGTCCCTGGCCCGCTGCCGCTACCTGGTCGTATGCTTCTCCGCCGACGCGGCCCTCGTGATCGCGCGGTCGCCCGACGGGCGGAGGACGGCGACGCTCGTGTTCGACCCGGTCGGCATCGAAGGGGACTGGTCGTCGGAGCGCGAGGGCGAGGTGCCGGGTCAGCTCACCTGCATGGCGGCCGCGGTGACCCTGTGGGCCGCGGCCGACGCGGCCGCCGAGGGGGCCGCGTCCGACCCGCTCGCCCGGTACGTCGAGGCGGGATTGCACGCGGTGCGCGACCTCGTCCACGCCGGGCACGGGGCCGTGACGCCGGGCCTGACGCCGGACGGCTTTCCCTTCGAGCGCCTCGCGGAGCTGCTGACGACGACGGAGACGACGAAGCACGGGAGCCAGGGGGCGCCCGCCGCGACGCTCGCCCACGTCGTGCTGCCCTGGCCGGACACGGGGCGCTTCGCACCGGGCTGGAGCCTCCTGCTCTCGTCGCAGACTCCGCCGGAGCAGGAAGAGCCGCCCTCCGTGCTCGGCCTCGCGCGGCTCCTCGTGACGCACGGCCCGGATCTGGCGCTCGCCGGGCAGCCCCGGGCGGTCTTCGGCAACCTGACGGCGTTGGACTGGCGCGAGATCGAATCCTTGCGCGGCATCCGCCGGCTGATGTCGCGGTTCGAGGCCGATCCGAAGCCTGACCGGCCGCTCTGCATCGGCATCTTCGGTCCCCCGGGGGCCGGCAAATCCTTCGGCGTGAAGGAGATCGCGAAGAAGATCCTCGGCGAGCGGGGGTGGATCACCTGCAACCTGTCCCAGATCGAGGACGCCGCCGACCTCGCCGGCCCCTTCCACCAGGCCCGCGACCTCGTGCTGAGCGGGATCACGCCGGTGGTCTTCCTGGACGAGTTCGACGCCAACGAGCTGCGCTGGCTGCAGCACCTCATCGCCCCGATGCAGGACGGCGTCTTCCAGGACGGGCATCGCAGCCACGCGGTCGGCAAGGTCGTGCTCGTCTTCGCCGGCGGCACGAGCCCGTCCTTCCGGCTGTTCAGCGAGGGCCGCAGCGTCGACACGGACAAGACGTTCAAGGCACGCAAGGGCCCCGACTTCGTGAGCCGGCTCGATGCCACTCTCGACGTGATGGGCCCGAACCCGCGCGAGGATAACGAGGACGACCGGACCTTCCCCCTCCGGCGCGCCCAGCTCCTGCGCCACTTCCTGGCCCCGTCATCGACCGCAACCCTCGACATCGACGCGGACCTGCTGACGGCCCTGCTGCTGGCTCCCCGCTACCGGCACGGCTCCCGGTCGCTGGAGAAGCTCGCCAAGGCGCTGAGGGGCCGACCCGGGGAGCCGATCCGGTGCTCCGCCCTGCCCCCGCCCGAGATCCTGGATCTGTCGGTCGACCGCGCGGCGTTCGAGGCGATCCTGGGGCGGAACGCGGCCTTCCGTGCCGCCGACGCGGTCACCCGCCAGGCCCGCCACATCCACGAGGCCTATCTGGCCCGCGCGGCGAGCGAGATCGCGAAGGCCGGCGAGGGGGAGCGACGGGACGCGGAGCGGAACTGGGCGGTCTCGCCCGAGATCCAATGCGCGTTCGACGACCTGCCCGCCTCCGTGCAGGAGGACAACGCCGCGGCAGCGCGGCGCACCATCGACGTGCTGGCGCTGATCGGCATGGGCGTGACCAAGCGGGGGCGCGAACGGCTCGAGCGCGTCGTGGGCGCCGAGGAGTTCAAGGCCCAGGTCGAGCATCACATGGAGCGGCTGGCGGAGGCCGAGCACGACGGGTGGATGGCCCACCGCCGCGCCCATGGCTGGGTCCGGGGGCCGACGCGCGACTACACCCTGAAGACGCATGACTGCCTCAAGCCCTACCAGGAATTGTCCGAGCACTACAAGGCACGGGACAGGATGATGGTGCTCGGCTTCCGCGACCGGATCGTGCGGGCCGGCTTCCACGTCGTGTGGCTCTGAATCCCCGGCCGGGTGGAGGTTGCCCGGCAGGAGCCGGCCCGGAGCATTGTCTGCGACGACCTTGAGATCGGGTCGTCTCAGACAATACAACAAAAACAAAGACCAAGAGCAGCGTCCGATTGCCATGCGAAAAGGTGGTGGTCGAGGCGCGGGAGGCAACGTAGACCCGGCATCTCGTCCGGCCGGTCGTCGCCGATGGAGCGCCATGATGGTGGGCAAGACGAGGAACGATTCCGCCTGGCACGCGCTGGATCGCTGGCCTTACGTTCCCCACTACCTGCAATCGACGCTGGACCACGAGCTGATCGCGCGGCACGGCGAGATGATCCTGTTCCGGGCCTTGAACATCGGCAGGGTGGTGGCCTTCGTCGGCTCGGGCGTCTCGATGAGCTACGGTCGGCTGAGCTGGAGCGGTCTGGTCCGGTCGCTGGTCGAGCACGGCCTGGCCGAACGGGACACGAACGGGACGGCAGGCGAGACGGAGGCGGCCGGGCGCCTGCGCACGATCCTGCGGGAACTCGACATCCTGCAGCGCTCGGCCAGCAGCGACCTGCAGAGCGGGCGCTATCCGGCCGCGTTCCAGTTCTGCGAGCAGCTCGAGATCGCCAAGGATGGGGCGGCGGGCCGCGAGAAGTTCCGCCGGAAGGTCAAGCAGCTGCTCTTCGACGATACCGGGCATGCGACGCTCCTCATCGAGAAGCTGATGGACGACCTGGGCGCAAAGGCCCGGTCGCGGGACACCGCCGAGTCGCGGGAGGCCGCGATCGAGAGCTTCTTCTGGAATGACGATTAGCCGGATCGCGGGCTGCCGACGCGCGACCGCCTCTCCGCGCGGCCGCGATCGTCGTACCGGGACTGGCACCGCGACCTCGCGATCGAGCAGGTGAGCCGGGACGGCGACGAGGGGCGGGCGGAAAGCCTGCGGCGCGGGGACGATCGGTTCGATCTGAGGCTCCCCGAAGCGGCGGCGCGTCTCTACGGGACGTTGGCAGCCGGCCGGCCCGCGACCGGGAGGCTGCCGACCTACCGCTTCCTGGTCACGGCGCTGGCACGCCTGAAGTCCGATTTCGATTCGAAGCCCCGGGCCGTGATCGACGGCCTGAGGGCAGAAGCGTCCGAGAAAGGCGAACCGGAGTTGCGGACGCAATCCGTGCCGCCCGAGCGGGATCCGCTGGCGATCATCGCCGACAAGCTCCGGATCCGCCGGTTCATCACCACCAACTTCGACCTCGACATCGAGCAGCTGATCGCCCATCGCGGCTTCACGCGGGAACGCGACCAGGGCGCCGCTGCGCCGGGCCAGGAACCGGCGCTCTACGAGACGACCAATCCGTTCGGCGCGACCGCGGCCGACACGGTGTTCCGGACGGAACGGGCCGCCGACCTGATCAACTTCACGGTCGACGACGCGACCAACGCGTTCAGCCTGATCCATCTCCACGGACGGGCCGCCGAGGGCGACGAACTGGTCGTCACGGAGCGCGACTACCTCGACCTCTACCTCCGGCGCGGGAAGGAGGGCGAGGTGGTGGCGGACGCCCTCGACATCGGCTTCGGGTCCAACCCGCTGTTGTTCGTCGGCAACGGCATGGGCGAGGACGACATCCTGCGTCCCCTGCGCCAGTTCGTCTCCGAGCGGTCGAGCAGCACCGATCGCCAGGTGGTCGCGCTGTTGCCGGCGATGAACAGCAAGGCCCGGCAGATCGAGGAGGTCATCGCGATCTACAGCCGCTACGGCGCCCACACGGTGCATTTCGGCTTCGCCGAGATCGAGCGGCCACCCAGCAAGCAGCCGGTCACGGTCCGCTGGCTCCAGCTGACCATCTCCATGGCGCACGGCCTCAAGCCGTTCTTCACCACCTTGGCGGCATGGCTGGAGGTGAAAAGAGAACGCCGCAAACGGAGGTTGCGAGAGAAAAAACTGCAAGAAAGCCTCCGAAAGAAGGTGGAAAATCACGAAAAAATCGACCATGAATCGATCAATATCAAATTAAAAATCAAACATAAAAAGAAAGACGAAATAAATAAGAGCTCAAATTTTGACGACCAATATCGTAATTTCATCGCGAGCCTGCAATCGGCAGCGGCTGGAAAAAACAAGGACGAAACAAATCATACGATTTCCGTATGATTCGATCAGCTTAGCTGTGAACTGACGGGTGTGCTGGCGCATTGGTCGGTCATGCTGTTTGTCGAAGGAGGCGGCGATGGCTGGCCCGGTGGCCCACCTGAGCGTGTCGGAGTTGGCGGAGCGCTTCACGGCCTGCCGTGACGCGCGCACCGCCCGCCAGACCCAGGCGATCTGGCTTCTGGCCAAGGGCCACAGTTTCGCAGAAGCCGCCGCGGCGACCGCCTTCAGCGAACGCTGGGTGCGCCGTTTGTGCGAGCGCTACAACGCTGAGGGGGTCGAGGCGCTGGGTGATCGGCGCCGCCACAACGGGGCCGCGGCCAGCCTCCTGACGCCAGATGTCCTCGAGCGATTGCGTCAGCGCCTGGCCGAGCCGCCGCCGGACGGGGGCGTGTGGACGAGCCGCACGGTGGCGGACGTCCTGGCCCAGGACCTGGGGCGCGAGCAGGTGGCGGTGCAGCGCGGCTGGGAGGCGCTCAAGGCGCTGGGCTGGTCGCTGCAACGGCCGCGCCCGCGCAACCCGCGCGCGGCCACGCCCGAGGCTGCGCAGGCTTTTAAAAAAAGTTGGCGCAGGCCGTCGACGAGGAGGAGGCCCGTGAGCCGCGCCTGCCGGTCGTCGTCTACGCGATGGACGAGCACCGCCTCGGCCTGAAGCCGGTCACGCGACGGGTCTGGGCGCCGGCGGGAGAGCGGCCGGTGGCGCTGGGCCAGCATCGCTTCAAGTGGCTGCACGTCACCGCCTTCGTGGCGCCGGCCATGGGCGAGACGGTGTGGTACCTCTCCAACGGCCTGTCCAAGCCGTTCTTCGAGCGACTCTTGGCCGACTTCGCGCGCGAGGTCGGAGCCGGCACGCGCTGCCGGGCGGTGGTGATGCTCGACAATGCCGGCTGGCACACGCAGCCCAATCTAAGCGTGCCCGAGGGTGTGCGGCTCGTCTACCTGCCGCCCTATACGCCCGAACTGCAGCCGGCCGAGACGTTGTGGCCGCTGGTCGATGAGCCGGTGGTCAACCGGTACATCGCCAACCTGGATGAGTTGGAACGCGTGGTCGAGCAGCGGTGCGCGACCTTAAGCGAACAGCCCGGCCTCATCAGCTCACGCACAAGCTTCCACTGGCTGCCCAAAACCGCAAAGCCAAAGCCCAAGCTGGCCTAATCAACCGGAAAGCGTATCACTGGTTCGATCTTCTCGTCGACCCGTTCGGAGAGGGCGTGTCGTTCCATCGGGTGATCGCGATCGACGGCGTCGCCCAGCCCGCCCCGGATTGCGGCCACGCAGCGGACGACGCTCTCTCGTCCCGCGTCGAGCAGGACGTGCTGATCGCCGCCTGGACGACGCTGCGCGAGATCCTGAAGCGTGTGACGGGTGACGGCATCGCGTCGTTGGCACCTGCGCCGCCCGGCGAAACCGCGAGGTGTATCGACGCGGCCACCAACGACGCGCGGACACGCGACGCGCTGCATCGCGTCGCGCTCGCCTACGCGGCGGCGCTCGACGGGATTCCCGATGCGCTGGTGAGTCTCAGCCTCTGCGCCAAGCTCAACGCGCTCCATCGCGGCTGGATGGATTGGAAGGAGGCGTGGCACGCCTTGCCGACGCCGCGTCTGCTGGGAGGCCCCTACACGCCGTCCGCGGCGGGCACGAGCCATGCGTGGTCGCTCTACGAGTGGCACCCGGTCGCCCTGCGGCAGCACCCAGCCTCCCGGCCGGACTATCGGCGCGAGCCCGCACCGGAGAGCGACCGCTTCTTCGCCGGCGGTCCCTCGCAGATGTTCGAAACCCTGTTCGGCGCCTTGCGGGCGGCCCGGGACGACGAGGCTTCGGCCCTGAGCCGGAACCGTCGCGCCGCGGGACGCCGCCTCTTCCTCTTCCTCGGCACGCGCGGGGTCGGCAAGGGCCACTTCTTCGAGGCACTCCGGGCGCCCGGGCGGCTCGCGGAATTCCAGAGGGCATCCTGGCCCCGGGGAGAGGCGCCGCGATACGACGCCGTGCTGATGATCAACCTGAGCTTCTCGACCGAGGTCATGTCGGCCTTCGACCGGCTCTGCAACGTGCTCGACTTCTGCGCCAAGCGCGTCTTCGAGGAGAAGCCGGAGGTGGCGGCGCGCATCCACGAGGCGGGTTGCTCCCTGTCGCGCGACCGCATCGGCCGCCTGACCCGGGTGCTGGAACTGTACGACGAGTTCCACCGCGATGCCTCGGGCCGCGTGCTCGTGGCCATCAACGCCTTCCACGTCCTGTTCAACCAGGGCGGCCTGCCGAAGAACGGCCAGGCCGCCCGCCTGCTGGAGGCTCTCCTGTCGCGCCGGTCCGCCCGCGCGCCGATCGACCTCCTGCTGGTCTGCAGCGGGCGCGGGTTCCCGAAGATGTTTCGGCAGAAGAACGACGACGACCCGCGGCCGTTCTGCGCCGTCGAGCCGATCGCGCTGGAGCACCTCGTCCGCCCCGGGATCAGCGAGCGGGGCCGCCGCACCCTGGACGCGACGGTGGTGGAGCACAGGGTGCTGATCGACAGCGGCCCGACGGTGTCGGGGCGGGCACGCCGGAAGGTCGCGTCCCGGTTCGACGCGTTCGCGGAGAGGCCCGCCGCGTTCTTCCACGTCCTGCACCGGGCGCGGGCATCGCTGATCATCGCCGCCTACTTTCCCCTGACGGCCCTGGCATTGGCCATGAACCCCGGATGCCTGGCGGAGGGACGGGCGCCGCCGCGCTCGAACCCCATCATGGTTCCTGGCTTCAGGGACCGCCGACGGGTTCATCAGGCCATGATGGAGAGTGTCGAGAGCTGGACGGCGGAACAGAGAAACGGAGATCCGACCTCCGCGCAAAACGCGCAAAAGATGAGGCGCACCATTCCGCGGCTCATGATTTACCTGGCGCAGTACGCCGTTGCCGGAGATGATTGGTCTCCTGCAAATGTGTCTGATTACGTGATATCAAAATTCAAAGAAGAAGAAATTTACGCCGAAAACAAAAGGGGGGCCAAAAAATTAGAGGACGATCTCGATAGCGATTTCAAGCATCTGTTCGACCTGTTCAGTCACAGTCGCCTCGCATTGTCCCTGGCCTGCTGCGCGGCCACGGAGGCGGCCTGGGATCAGGATGGCGACGGCGGCCGGTTCCGGCCGGCCCGGATCGTCGGCTGGTTCCAGGATGCCGCGCGCCAGCTTCTCGGGACGCCGCCGCAGCCGCGTGTCGAGCAGACGATCGGCTACGTGCTGCGATTCTATCGCAGCCGGCACGATGCGGCGATGCCGCTGCCCGCGCATTGCGGGATCGCGGCGGCCCTGAGGGCCTGCATCGGCGCCAAGGAACCGAGCGAGGGCTACGCCGCGCGCCTGGAGGCGCGGCTGCGCGGCCCCGGCGGCTGGGAGCTGCAGCAATTGCTGCTGTGGCATCTCGGCGTCTGCAATCACCCGGTCGAAGCCGACGTGCTGGCTGCGGCCCCGAAGATCGAGGAGGCGCTCGCGCGCTTCAAACCGGATGGATCGAAGGATTCAAGCCCGAAGGATCCAAGCCCGGATGCATGGTCGCGGCACAAGATCGCCCTGGTCAAGGCCGCCCTCGATCTCCTGGTGCATCGATGCCTGGTCTTCCGGCTGCGACCGGCCGTCGTCGATTCCGCGGACGCGTTCGTGATCGTCGACGGGCAGGAGGAGATCGCAGGGACCGATCCGGCGACGACGACGGTCGGGCCGGCGGGGACCGAGGGGGACTGGCGCTACGCGCTGCACCGCCTGGTGCAGCGGTCGATCTACCTCCAGCTCCACGCACCCTCGGTCGAGTTCCCGGATGTCGACCCCTACTCGCTGTCGGTCTACGGCACCCTGCCGAACGACCTGCCCCGGCCACGCGCCGAGGCGGTGGCGGATCTCGAGACGCTCGTCTCGACCTGGACGGGCTTCCCGAACGCCGTCGCAACCATCAACCAGCCCAACGCCTACCACGCCGCGCAAGGGAAGGCCCGCGACGCCCGGGAGGAGGCCCGCAGGGCCCAAGACGAGATCCGCAAGGCCCGCGAGGAGGCCCGGGACCCGGATCCCGCGAGCCTGCCCCCGGGCGGCTGCGACCGAGCCGCGCGCGCAGCCCGGACGCTCCCGGCCCGCATGCTCCGGGCTGCCTACGGGGTGATCCGCTCGGTCTACTCCGTCGGCGTCGTGTCGCGGTTCAACGACTTCACCGACCGGACCGGCCCGCCGGTCCCGACATCGGGATACATGGAACAGCATCGCCTACAGATCCGCTGGCTGATCAAGGAAGCGGTCGACCTGTCGGGCTACGCGCCGGCCCGCAGCGCAATCGGCGCGGGCGAACCCGCCTCCGTCCGGGCGGGCGACGGCGCTGCGCCCGACCCCATCCCCCCGGTCCACTCGGGCGAGAACCACCGCGAGGAGACCCGACGCTCCGACCCCATGCCGTTCTACGCCGAGGAGATCGTCTGGCTCTACAACGAGTGCGGCCTGCTGAGCCTGATCGAGGGCCGCCTCAACGACGCGAATGCGCTGTGCGACCGCGCCCTGGCGGCGGCGGCGCGGATCGAGCCGGAGGCCGAGCGCAGCCCGCTGCGCACGCGCGTGCGGCTCAACAAGGCGGTGGTGGACCTGGAACGCGGGCGGATCGCGGTCGCGCGGCACCAGCTCGGCCTCATCGTCCAGCGCACCGACGAGCACCCGGCGATCCGGCTGATCGCGGAGGGCTACAAAGGGGTCTGCGCGCACGTCAACGGAGACTTCTCGACCGCGAAGGCCCGGTACGGCGCCGTGATCGATGCGCTGCGCGACAGGGGCGACGCCCGCGGCGTGGCGATCTTCTCGCGCCACCTCGCCGATCTCCACCGGGCCTCCGGCGCCGCCGGCGCCGCGGAGGCCTACGCGGCGGTCGACCAGTCCATCGCCCATGCCCAGCGCAGCGGCCACGAGGATGTCCGGCAGCTCGCCCGGCTCGCCCGTGCCCGCATCGACATCAGCCAGTTGCCCACGACCCTGCGCGCCGACGGCATCCAGCGGGATCTCGACGACATCGAGCACTACGCCGAGGTGATGGGCATGCCCCGACTGGTCTGCGAGGTCGCCTTCGCGCGCGCCACCTTCCTGCTGGCCATCGGCGAGACCCGTCACGCCACGACGCTGGCGAGCCGCTGCCTTCAGGTCGCCACGATGTGCGACCTGAAGCTGAGGCAGGTGTCCGGCCTGGCGCTCCTCGCCCGCATCTACGAGAAGCGGGGGCATGCCGTGGCTGCCGGCGCGCTTTTCGCCCTGGCGCAAACCTTCGCCAACCTGTGCGATTACCGCAGCGCCGCCTTCATGATTTCGGACCACCGCGGGGTCGTGACCTGATGCGGGAGTATCGCCGCGGCATCGATGCGCCCGTATTGTCTGATCGTCTCCTGAATATCGAAATTCATATGGGGCGGACAACCATTGCCGATGAGAGCGACGTGGACGCGTCGCGAGCGCCTGCTTCCGAGACACGGCGATTCGCCGGTCCCGTCCAAGCTCGGATCGTCTACGAAAGGCCCGACGATCGAAGTCGATTCGGGGCGATAGCTCATTCCCTGTTGCGTACCATGAGAAATTGTGTTCATCTTCACAGGAAGTTGCGCACTACTGAGCAATAGTAGATCTTGAGTGGTCCTGGCAGAATTTTCGCGATCGATGTGAAGTGATCGATGCCAAGCAAACATCGCGTCGTCCGTTCGTCGCCATGGCTCGGCACAAGGGGTTCCAAAGCTTTCCTGATCGGGCACGGCGCCGATCTCCTCGTCCTCGCCATCGTCCATGGGCGGGAGGTCCGTCCCGGCTCCATGCAGGATGCGCCACCCTGAACGACAACGCTCCACGACAATGCTCGACGACAATGCTCTCTTGGGACGGGAGGTCCGATGATGGAACCGAGCGCGGAGACGGGAATGGACGGCGGCACCGTCGGCGGCGCGGGCGGGGCTGGCCGGCCCGATGCGGCGGCCGGTTCGCCGCGAGAGCAAGATGCGACGACCCGAGACACGACGATCGTGCGCGCGGCGATCCATCCCGGGATCGGCATTGCCCGGATCGGCGACAGCCGCGACGGCTGGTTCGTCGGGCCCGAGGTGGTCGAGCCGGAGCCGCAGCCGCCGTGCTTCTCCCGCGACGGGGCCGGCGACCTGAAGCGCCAGGCGGCGCGGTTCCGCGTCTACGGCTACAACGCGGCCGGCGAGGTCGTCCGCGAGCTGACGGCGGAGGACGCGGAGATCCGCTGGACGGTCCATCTCGCGAACGCGAAGGCGGCCTGGTACCGCTTCCTCATGGCCCTCGACATCCCGGAGGCCGCGGGCCTGAGGCCGCCGCGGCGCAATGCCGGGGTGCCGGTGCCGGAGCGCGGCGCCCTGGTGATCGATCCCGGCCCGCGCTCGATCGCCGGTATCGACGTGACGGGCGGTGCGGATCACGCCTTCGACACCGGCACCTTCGGGACGACCTCCGTCGACCTCGGCGAGCTGCGCACCGACGAGGCCGGCCGCCTGCTCGTGCTCGGGGGCCGCGGGCGCTCGGCCTCGCCCTCCGGCGCGCCGATCTTCACGCCCGGCGACGGCGGCAGCTTCGCGAATGCCGACGGCTGGTTCGACGACATCGCCGACGGTCCGGTCACCGCCGAGGTGCATGTCGACGGCCGCGCCGTCCCGACGACCGGCGCCTGGGTCGCGGTCGCGCCGCCGAACTACGCGCCCGACGTGATCGGCTGGCGGACCCTCTACGACCTGCTGGTGGAAACCTACATCGAGGCCGGCCTGCTGCCGCAGCCCGCGACCGTGTCCTTCCGCGACGACGTGCTGCCGCTGCTGCGGCGCCTCACCGGGCTGCAATGGGTCAACAAGGGCTTCGCCGAGATGTTCGGCAAGGGCGCCCCTTGGGACTTCTCCGACGACGCCCTCATCGCCAAGCTCGCCGCCAAGCCGCTCCGGCCGGGCGGGCAGGACGTCTACGGCGAGTTGCGCCGGCTGGTCCTCAATGCCTTCCGGCCGAGCGACACGCAGGCCGACGAGCCGCGGCTCTGGCCCTGGATCTACGGCGACGCGATCGATTTCCCGCGCCGGCAGACCCCGCGCAACGACGTCGCCCTCAGCCCGCTCCAGACCACGATCCTGACACGCTGGGTCGCGGGCGACTTCGAAAGCGACGTCGCGCCCGTCGCGCCGCCCCGCACCCTCGCGCAGGTGCCGCTGGCCGCCCAGCCCGCCATGCTCGATCGGGCCGCCCTGCATTTCTGCCTCGCCGACGCCTTCCATCCCGGCTGCGAGCTGACCTGGCCGATGCGCCATGCCAGCCTGTACGAGGCCCCGTTCCGCATCCGCCACCGGCCGGCCTCCGCTCCGGAGCCCGATTACGGGGACGTGCTGACGCCCGAGATCGCGCTCGGTCCGGACGGGCCCCTGCAGGCCCAGGGCCCCGGCGGCCTGACCCGCTGGATGGCGGTTCCCTGGCAGGCCGACACGGTGTCCTGCCTGTCCGGCTACGAGGATGAGTACGACCCCTTCCTGCCGACCTTCTGGCCCGCGCGCGTGCCGAACCACGTGCTCGCCCAAGCCGATTACGACATCGTCATGGATGCGTCCCGGCCGCGGGAGGAGCGGATCGCCGCCTATCGGAACCGCCAGGACTGGTTCCGCGGCTTCCCGCGGCAGGCCGTCCCGCGCATGACCGAGATGGTCGAGGTCTTCGCCAAGCTCGGCATCGTCGAGACGCGGAACGGCATCGCGAACGACCCCGATTTCCCCGCCACCATGCTGGTCGAGTCGAAGCGGCATCCGCCCCTCGACGCTCCCCGGGCGGCCGGGCTCGCGCCGGCCGGGGCCGCGCCGCCCTCGCCCGGCCGCGGCCAGATCGCCGATTGGGAGCCCGAGGAGCGGGAGGCATTCCGCGGGGCGATATGGCCGCGCTCGTGACCGGGGGCGGGGTCGCCTTGGACGAGGGCGCCTTGGACGAGGGCGAATGGGACGCGATCGTCGTCGGGGCGGGGCCGGCCGGCTCGACCGCGGCGCACGGTCTCGCGCGGGGCGGCTGGCGGGTGCTCCTGCTCGACCGTCCCGCATCCGGCCCGACGATCGGCGAGGCTTTGCCGGCGGCGGCGGGCCGCCTGCTCGCCGCCTGCGGCCTGCCGCTTCCGAATCCCGCCGGCGGCCACCGGCCGCTGGCCGGGACGCTCTCGGCCTGGGGCTCCGACGCGCTCGAGGCGACGGACTTCCTGCGCGATCCCGACGGGCCGGGCTGGCTGCTCGATCGCGCCCGCTTCGATGCCGACCTCCGCGCCGCCGCGCGGGAGGCCGGCGCCGTCCTGCACCCCGCGCGCCTGCGCGCCGTCGAGCGCCGGGACGGGGTCTGGCGCGTGAGCACCGATGACGGCGCGGTCCTCGGCGCGGCGTGGCTCGTCGATGCGACCGGACGGTCGGCCGCCTTGGCCCGCCGCCTCGGCGCCCGGCGGCGGCGCGACGACGCGCAGATCGCGGTGTTCGGCATCGGAGCGGGCGAGGGCGCGACCCACCTCGCGCGGACGCTGGTGGAGGCACGGCCGGAGGGCTGGTGGTACGCGGCGCGCCTGCCCGCGGGCGGCCTGCTCGCCTCGTGCCAGGTCGAGGCCGCCGATGCGAGGCGGATGCTGCGATCACCCCGTCTCTGGCGCGAGGCCCTCGCGGCGACGCGCCATCTCGGCCCGGCCCTGGCGGAGGTCGCCTTTCCCGACCGGCTTCGCGCCGTCGAAGCCGGATCGGCCTGGTCGAGCCGCCTCTGCGGCGAGCGCTGGATCGCCTGCGGCGACGCCGCCCTCGCCTTCGATCCGATCTCGGGCCAGGGCCTGTTCTCGGCCCTGCACGGGGGGATGCTCGCGGCGCGGGCCTTGCTCGCCCCCGGGGCGGGAGACGCGGCGACGCTGCGGGCCTATGTCGACCGCCACGCGACGATCCGCGCCGCCTACCGCCAGCGGCTCGGCCTCGCCCATGACGCGGAGCGGCGCTGGCCCGACGCGCCCTACTGGGCCCGCCGGACCGGCCGCGAGGAGCGTGCCGCCTGAGGCGGCATGCGCGGAGGTCTCCGAGCGGATGTCTACAAGTCGAGCTTGTCCTCCGCGATGACGGATTCGTCGAAGCCGGTCGTGCGCGTGACCCGCACCGTCGCCGACCTGGCACCGGGAAACTGGTTGCGGTCGAACTCCACCTTCGGCGTCGGGCGGCCGATGGCGATGGTGGTCCAGGGCGCGCCGGTATCCGGCTTCACGTCGACGGAATAGGTCACGCCGGGCGTCGCCGCGATGCCGTCGAGTTCCTTGACCGAGAGCGGCCGCCGTGTCGAGTCGGGGCTCCCGGGCGGGCCCAGGCCGAGGGTCGCCGTCCGCGGCGCTGCCGGCGCGGCACCGGCATCGTAGCGGCTGACTTCCTTGTCCCCGACGAGGAGCGCGACCGAACTCATGTCCTTGATCTTGGGCACATCGGCCTGGATCAGGCCCGTGTCGCTCGGCTGCCCATGCTCGCACGAGGAGCGCCGTACCACGGCCGCCTGCTCGTGGAGCGTCTTGCCCGTGCTGTCGCGGACGACGAGCACGACGCCGGGATCGGGCTCGGCGTCGGAGAAGAGGGTCGAGGTCGCCGGGTTGACGTAGAGGATCTTGCCCTGTGCCGCCTTGGTGTCGACGGTCGCGACGACGTGGACGTAGTCGCCGGTCTTGAGTTCGGGTTTCATGGAACCACTCTCCCATTCAGGCGACGGCCGGGACGAGCGCGTCCTCGGCGATCAGGCGGGTCAGGATCGCCTGGTACGTATAGGCTGACAGCCACTGGTTGTCGGCGTAGGTCATGACGTCGTGGTACACGTTGCCCGGCAGCGCCTGCATCGGTGCCGGCAGGGCCTGGTCTCCCGTATCGAGGCCGACGAACCGGCCGTCCGGCGTGCTGATGAACCCATCGGCATAGGGAAAGCTGGTGTCGCTGGCGTCCTGAGCGTCCTTCGGGAAGCCCGGATGGTAACGGCCGAAGGTGTGGCCGAGTTCATGCGCGCCGTACCAATCCGCGTAGGACAGATCATGATCTCCGGCAAAGCCCCCCGGGCCGGGCGTGCCGCAAGGACCGCTCGCGACCGTGTCGGGCTGGGCCGAGGACGGGATGGCGAAGGCCTTGCCGCGCATGAAGTGATCCCCTCCGTTGTCGGAGACGAGACCGAAATAATGCGTGCGTGGGTCGACGCCGTTGCTGACCTCGCGGCTGCGCAGGGCCGCGATCTGCGCGTTGGCGAGGTCGACCGTGCTGTCGTCGAAGGGCGAGGCGAAGTCCGCATCGACCACGACCTGCGACCATTCGAGCGCGGCGACCGGATAGGCCCGGCCGAGATAGGACCGAAGATAGTTGAAGTGCACGGCATCGGGCGCCACGGTCTTCGTGCCGATCTTGTAGCGCAGGCCGATCACCCGGATCCGCAGCGGCGGCGCCGCGGTGAAGCTGACGGTGCAGGTATCGGGCGCGCCGACCGGGAGATCGGAGCCCGCCGGCGTATAGACCCGCGACAGGCGCAGCTGCAATTGTCCGGCACCGATCGCCTGAGGCGGCAATCGGAAGTTCAGGCTCTGGCTCAGGTCCGTACGCTGGTTCTGGACGCCGCCATCCTTGGCCGGGTCGAGCCGGACCGTATTCATGGCCGGCAGATACGCCTCGGCGCCGCCCTCGTGGCTCCAGGCGAGCTCGGCCGTCACGTTGCCCGCCTTGGCGACCGTCGCGGCATCGAGATAGAGCCGGGCGATCGTCGCCTTGTCGGCAACGAGCGTGACGCTGTTGGCGAGATCCTGAATACATTGCGAGATTTCGATCCCGCGCACTCCGATCGAGGCGGCGGGACCCGCGAGGGCGGGCGTCGGTGCCCGACGGAAGCGCGTGCGCTGAAATCCGACGAAGCGTCTCGAGGATTTAGCCATGATCTTTCCTCCCGTATTATTCTTGGACTCGCGGCGAAATTTTTTGATATTTGACTTAATTATTGGCTATCATTTATTCATAGATTATTTGATTTGGATCGATGTCATCCAGGCAATTGGAATGGATTTATGAAAATACAAAATGTTTGCGCGCGTCCTCGCGCATTCTCAATAGCATTGCGCATTGCGGCAAGTCAACGATGAATTCACGGCTTCCGGTTGCGTCTCGCTATCCGGTATCGACAATACGGGCTGAGAAAGATGCAGACGTCGCGGTTCCCGGGCATCGGCGCGCATTGTATGACTCCGTGTGAGATGTCGAACGAACGGTTCTTAAAGAAATATTTTTTCTGATTTCATGGTCGATATTAAAATATACCTGTCCAGTCTGACTTAACAGACCGCTAGAAGATGGAAAATGGCGACGCTGCGGGGCGCGATCGTGCTCTCAGTCCGCCCCGGTGCCGCCGCGTGCGGTCGTCCAGCTCGCGACCGGGCGCCGATCGATCGTGCTCATCTTGATTTATCTCAATGTCCCGGCGGGCGACCCGATCGAGGGTGAGCGTCCGTTCGCGGGATCCGGCCGAATCGATATCCGCTCTCGTCGTCGCGGGGCCGCGAAAGCGGAACCCGGGACCATCGCTGCCGACGGTGCCGGATGACGCGGCACGCCGTTCGCGCCGTCCCGGGGCGGCGGTGATGGATCCCGGGTTCTCGGCTCGGTCAAGCCCCGGGTTGACGACGACGGCGTCGAGACCGTCGTGCACATCAAGCGGGATCTCGGTGGAGTTCGGCAGGGCATCGATCACGTCGCACCCTACCCATGGGGGCCCATCATGGAATGTTGTCCGTCGATCGCATTCGTCGGTTCCGTCCGGGGGGCGGAGCAGCGTGCGTTGCTCGATGCGCTCGCGGCGCAGGGCGTGAGGCCCGCGATCGGGTCCGGCGCGCGCGATGCGGACGCCCTCGTGGGCTTCACGGCGATCGACGAGGCCGTCCTCGACGCCGTGCGGCGGATGGCCGAGGCCGGGGAGCGGCGGGTCATCGCCCTGTCCTGCCGCTGCGGAAAGCTCGACAGCGAGGCCCAGTGGCGCCTCCTGGCGGCCGGCGCGGCGGACGTGCTCGCCGGGCCTGCGGCGGAGGTCGCGATCCGCGTCCGGGCGCGGCTGGAGCGCTGGGCCTGCGTCGACGCCCTGATGGTCTCCCCCGCCGTGCGCCGGGCCGCGATCGGCGCGAGCCCCGCCTGGCGCAGGCTGCTGCGCGGCGTGGTCGAGGTGGCGCATTTCACCCAGGCGCCGGTGCTGCTCGTCGGCGAGAGCGGAACCGGCAAGGAGCTGGTGGGCCGCCTCGTCCACGACCTCAACGAGAGCGCCGAGCGCGGCGCCCTCGCGGTCGTCGACTGCACCACCATCGTGCCGGAACTCGCCGGCAGCGAGCTGTTCGGCCACGAGCGCGGCGCCTTCACGGGCGCGCATGCCGGCCGGGACGGCGCCTTCGCGACGGCGCAAGGCGGAACGCTGTTCCTCGACGAGGTGGGAGACCTGCCGCTCTCCCTCCAGGCCCAGCTCCTGCGCGTCGCGCAGGAGGGCACCTACAAGCGCGTCGGCAGCGACACCTGGCGCCACAGCCGCTTCCGCCTGGTCTCGGCGACGCATCGCGACCTGCCGGCGCGGATCGAGGCGGGCCAGTTCCGCCAGGATCTCTACTTCCGCATCGCCGGCTGGGTGTTCCGGGTGCCCCCCTTGCGCGAGCGCCGGGACGACATCCTGCCGCTCGCCCGGCATTTCCTGGCCCAGTTCCAGCCCGCGCTCGCCGGAACCGGCTTCGACCCCGCGGTCACCGAGCACCTCCTGACCCGCGCCTATCCGGGCAACGTGCGCGACCTGCGCCAGCTCATGGCGCGGATCAGCAGCCGCCATGTCGGCCCGGGACCGATCACCGTGGGGTCGCTGCCGCCGGACGAGCGCGCGAGCGAGGCGGGATTCGCCGCCGCCTTGCGCGAGGCGGGGTTCGAGGGCGCGATCGGGCAGGCCGTGGCGCTCGGGATCGGCCTCAAGGCGATCAGCCGGGTCGCCGCCGACACCGCCATGCGCATCGCCATGCAGCGGGAGAACGGGAACCTGCAGGCGGCGGCGCGCAGCTTGCGCGTCACCGACCGCGCCCTGCAGCTCCGTCGGGCGGCCTGGCGTGCCGGGGCACCGGGGCGCGGCTCAGCCCTCGGCACCCGCGAGGAGCCAGGGATCGCGCCGGACGGCGGGCGGGGGTGAGACGTGGCGCACCGGCGGCGCGGTGCGGCGCTGCGTCCGCTTGGCGAGAAGCCGTATCAGGTTGCCGCCGAGGACGGCGGCCTCGTCTGCGGGCGTGAGCTTGAGCGCCCGCACCTTGGCGAGCTCCAGGCCCGGATGCAGCCAGGGCCCGTCCGACCCGAACAGGATTTTCCGTGCGCCGGCGCGCCTCACCGCCTCCTCCAGGATGTCGAAGCGGCGCACGCCCGAGGTGTCGGCATGGATATTGGGGTGGCGCACCAGGTGATCGATGAGCCCGGATTGGGCGCGCCAATCGTCCGAGAAGCTGCCGAGATGGGGCAGGATGAAATCGACGTCCGGATAGGCACCCGCCACCAGCTCGGCCACGGCGATCTCGCCGACCGGATCGTACAGGACCGGGATGCGGAAGCGGCGGGCCGCCTCGCAGATCTCGCGCGACAGGCGCGCGTCGTAGCGGTGGGCCTTGATGCCCACGAAGCCGTAGCGCTCCACGGCGACGCGCACGAGGTCGAGGATGCGGCCGCTGTCGCGCGCCGCATGCACGAAGGCGAAGCCGAGGAGCCGGTCGGGCCGGCTCGCGACGATGCGCGCGACCTCGGCGTTGGCCTTCGCGTAATCGGAATGGAAGGCGGCGAAGACGACGGTGCGGTCGATGCCGGCCTCCGCCGCGCGCTGCAGGTGGCGGGTGATCGGGGCGGCGGTGTCCCAGGGTCCGGTCAGGCCGTCGCCCGTGCCCGCGTGGCAATGGCAGTCGATGATCATGGTCCACTCCCTGGGAATGTCCATGGGCGGCGCAAGCGCTCCCCATGGACATTCCTTCAGCTGCAGCCGCCCTTGCCCTCGTAGACGGGCGCGATGGAGCGGACGGCCCGCCCGCCGGGAGCGGCGCGCGAGAACTCGCGCCAGCTGTCGTCCCGCCCGGCGCAGCCGCTGTTGGGATGGCCGAACACCCGGGGATTGCGCAGATGGCCTGCGAGATGCCGGAACAGCGCCCCCGCGACGTTGTCCGTGCCCGAAGCGGTGTTGCAGCCGTGCAGGACCACCACGACGTTCTCGGCGAGCGCGTCCGTCGGGATGTCGGTCACGAGCCGGGCGCCCTGCGCCCGGTCCGCCGCATCGACACCGTCGCGGTAGAGGCCCACCGCCCCGCCCGAGCGGGAGCCGAACACGCCGTTCGATCCGCTATGGCTGAAGATGTGGATCGCCGTGACGCGCTTGCGCTGGCAGGCTCGGGCCGCCCGGATCGTGCCGATGATGTCGGCGCCGGTCTCGTAGGCCGTGCCGCCGACCCGCCTGGCGCAGCCCGGCGACGTGGGCGCCGCCTGTGCCCGGATGCGGCCGGCCCAGCGCGTGGCCTGATGCTGGAAGTGGTTGCGGTGCGCGGCCAAGCTCGCATTCTGGAAGAAGCACAGGGCCGGCGCGATCGCCGGGGCGGTGCCCGGCCGGCGCGGCGGGACGGGCACCTCGCCGGACCACTCGCCCTCCGCCGCCAGCTCGCTCCGGACGCCGCCGCGGGGCACGCCGCAGGTCGTGGTGTCGGGCGGGTTGCGCCGGCCCGGTCCCGGATGATGGCCCGGCAGGAAGATCTCGACGCGCCGGCTCTGGTCGGGGGTCGGCTTGGTCTGGCGCTCGCCGCAGGAGGTCAGGCGCACGGTGAAGCCGCGCGTCGCGCCGCGCCGTCCCGCTTCGAGGGCGGCGCAGAGGGCCTGGGCGACCGCCTGGGCGCGGCGGCGCGCCAGGGCGAAATTGTAGTCGTCGTCCCCGGCCGCGTCCGTATGGCCGGCGATGGTCACCGACCGGATCGGCCTCCCTGCGCGCTGCGAGGCGAGGATGCGCGCGGCGAGCGCCCGGATTGGCGGCCCGTGCCGGGCACGGTCGAGGGCGCTGGCGTCGAAGCGGAAGCGGTCGAGCACCAGGGCGGGCCGCCCGGGCGGCGGACAATCGACGTTGATCACCGCGCAGGGCTTCGACGCGCCGGAGCGAGAGGGGGTGCGGGGCGCCTCGCCCTGCCAGTTCTCGCCTTGCCAGTTCTCGCCTTGCCAGTTCTCGCCTTGCCAAGCCTCGCCTTCGAATGCTTCCCCTTCGAAGAGTTCGCCCTCGAACGCCTCTCCCTCGAACGCTTCGCCCTCGAAGACCTCGCCTTCGAACAGCTCGTTCTCGAAGGCCTCGCCGAGGGGCATCGCCTCGAAGGTCTCGCCCTCGCCGACAAAGGCGAACTCGCCCTCGTTGTCCCGCTCGCGGCAGGCCGCGCAGCCGCAGCCGCCGCGGGTCAGTTCGCCCTGCTCCGGCGGAGCGTCGCCGGGGGACGTGTCGCCTGCGCCCTCCGGCGGGGGCTCGCCGCCGCCCTCGGCCGGCGCGCCGCCGGGTCCGCGGGCGCAGGCGGCCCCGAGCGCCGCTTGGGTCGGCGGCCCCATGATCCCGTCGACCGGCAGATTCTCCCGCGCCTGGAAGCGGCGCACCGCGTCGCGGGTCGCCGGATCCAGGAATCCGGTGATCGGCAGGGACAGGCCGAGAGCACGGTTGAGGCAGCTCTGCGTCCAGCGCGCCAGCTCGCTCGGCCCCTCGCCTCCGACGATGGTGGGGGAGATGCCGTCGATCCAGGCCGGTCCCGGATAGGGCCGCCAGGGAGAGCGAATGAGGGGCGGCCGGAATGTCGGCGGCTTGATTCGCGACGGCCCGCCAGGGGGATGCGGGACCCGCATCCGGAGAGCCGGCGCCCTCGGGGCTCGCGCCGGCTTTGCAAGGGCGGCCGGCCGGCGGGCCTGGTGCGGGCTCGGCCCCCGCCAGGCCGGCGACCGGGGCGGGACGCGGCGGACTTCGCCCTCCTCGTGGAACTCGGGCAGCCATTCGCCCTCGCTCTCCGTCTCACCCAGGAAGGGGATCGTCTCGAACTGATCGATGGTGGCCATGGCGCAACCTCGTCCGGTGCGGCTGCGAGCCCCTGCGGGCGAGCCGGATTCAGGAGGGAACGGGCGGCGGGCAAAGGGACCCGCCGGAGGCGGGTCAGCGGGCGCGCTGGAGCGCGAGCCGCTTGCGCAGGTGCCAGGAGGGCGGCGTGACGTCGACGCCCTCGGGGTTGCTGAGATCCGCCCCCGTCACGGCGCGGTAGGCGTGGATGTAGCTCTGGATCTCCGGGCGCCAGTAGCGGGCCCAGTTCTTGGCCGCGTTCTCGTCGTTGATGCCGATCCAGTCGTTCCAGCGCACCGAGAGCAGGACCTGCTCGCCGTAGACGCCGAGATCGCGGAAATGCGTCACCGTGACGTCGGACCAGCCCTGGAGGGTCTTCATCGTGTCGACGGCGGGCATCCAGCGCTCGGTATAGGGCACCATCGGCCGGCTCTGGAGGAAGTCGCGCATCTCCGGGCGCGCCAGGATCCATTGCTGCATCAGCATCTCGACCCGGGCCGTCCAGGGCAGGTCGCCGAACTGGTTGTGGGCGCCCTGGGCCAGGAGGAGGTGCACCTCCTTGAGCGAGTTGAGCAGGGGATAGCCGTCGGCGATCACCGTCGTGTCGCTGTCCTCCTTGTAGAAGACGTAGGTGCGGTGCAGGAGGTTGTGGAACGCCTCCAGGAACTTGGAGCGGCTGTCGGCGGGGCGCAGGCCGGGCACGGCGCGGCCGTAGATCGGCAGCCCGTACTGGTGGTCGTACTCGTAGGCCCGGCGCTGGACCGAGAGGCGGTTCCACTCGTCCTGGATGTAGCCCCACAGCACGCCGTTGAGGGGCCGCAGCGGATCGATCTCGAGATGCGCGAGCGGGTCGCGCCCGCCCGGCGCCCGCACGTTCTGGAAGCGCCGGCTGATCGCGTTGAGGGTCTGCACGAGCATGCCCTCCTCGTGCCAGTACGACCAGATCAGCTCGACGAGGCAGGGCGCGTCGATGCGCGCGGCGATGAGGCCGTGGCACAGGAGGCCGCGGCTGGTCCCTTCGCGGTCCGCGAAGGCCGTGTCGATGATCCGCTGGATGTAGGGCAGGCGGCCGCTCGACAGATCGAGGTAGCTCGTGATCCGCGACGACAGCTCCTCGGGGGAGACATATTCGCCGAGCCGGGAGCCGTCCTCCTCCGCCGTGTCGCGGAACGCGTCGGGATCGCGGGCGACGCCGCAATGCGTCAGCAGGAAGACCTGCGTGGCGGTCTTCAGCATCTCGTAGGCGTTGACCCCGCCGACGAAGGCGTGGGGATGACGGGCCTGCTGGCGCAGTTCCATGAGATGCGGCGGTTGGGGGTGTTCGCCGCAGAACACGCGGTCGATGAACTGGAAGTACCGGCCGCTCGACATCGCCTGGGCGGAGGCCCGGATCGCGTTGTTGACGATCGCGTCCCGGGTCATCACGGCGCCGGTCCGCTGAAGCGCCACCCGCACGACCGGGTCGGGCGGCTGCGACGCCCTCGGCGGCTCGATCCACGCCGAGGCCGCGAACAGGCTGTCGCCCCGGAAGTAGAGCGGTTCGGCCCGCTTCCCGGCGCCGAGGATCTTGACCTCCCTGGTGAGGGAGAGCGTGACCTGCACGGGTTTTGCCGGTGCCGGCATGAAGAAGTCGTCGGTCTCGACGGCCGGGTTCACCAGGTCGACGGGTCGATGATTGGGATCGGTCCATGCGGGCTGCAGATCGAAGGCCTTGAACCCGCCGGCGAATCCGGGGTGGCGAAGCCGGACATAGGCGCCGCCGGCAGGAAGCCCGAGATCGTCGCGCGTCGCGTCGTCGATCTGCGTCACTTGCAGCGCCTCGTAGAGGCCGTTCACCAGGTAGACCGGGCGAGACCGGCTGATGGGATTGCCGTCGCTCGGCGTCGCGATGGCGATGATCTCGATCGGCGTCGGGTTGCTCGTTTTCGGAAACGTCAGGAATATCGTGCTTGAGACGATTTTTCCGTCATCCCTGGTGTCATTCGACGACGGAAAAATCGAGATGTCCTGATCGGTCTTCGCTTCGAGCGTCAGCGTCCAGTCCCTGGACGGGACGTTGTCCGCCGGAGTGAACTCCACGGTGACCGGCAGCGTGTCCCCCGGTGCGACAAGCTGGTTCTGTGCCTCCTCGTTACGGAAGAGGAAGCGGAAGTTCGGTGTGGACGTCTGCTTGGCCATCGTCATCTCCTCTCGCGGGATCTCGTCGCAGCATCTCGGGGTCAGGCGGCGCGGGCGGGCGGCGCGGCGGTCCCGGCGCACAGGGCCGCGGTGTTCACGGTCGCCCGCAGGGTCCAGAAGGTGAGCAGCTTGGCGATCAGTGCCGCCTCGTCCTCGGGGTCGAGCCGGCCGTCGGCGCGGGCCTGGCCGAGCACGGCGAGGACGAGGGCCGGCCGGGCGCGGTAGAGGCCCGCCGGCGCGGCGTTCCAGGCCCGCCAGAGTGCGGCGAGCCGCGCGGGCTGGCGCGGCCCGAGGTCCAGCGCCTCGCGCAGGGACGCGCCGCGCAGGCGGGGCGGGCGGTGATCGGCGAGCAGCGCGACGAAGGCCGGCATGGTGCTCTCGGCCGCGGCGATCACGGCGCCGATCTGGGGCGGCACGCCCGCCCGCGGATAATAGCCCTCCCACAGGGCGGCGAGGCGCCGCCATTGCGGGTGGGGGTAGAGCGCCTCGCCCATCGCCGCGCTGAGCTTGACGCGCAGCCAAGGCATCGGATGCGGATCGTCGAGGTTGAGCCGGAAGACGAAGGGACGCGGCAGGGCCACCACCCCCATCAGGCCCATGGTCGACACGACCCCCACCCGCGCCACCGACCAGAGGTCGGCGACGATCTCGGAGATCCAGCGCTCCCACATTCCCCAGGCGAGGCGCTCGGCCTCGGCGCCCCGCTGCCTGTGCTGCAGCGCCGTCCGCAGCGAGGGCACGAGATCGAGGAGCGCGGCGGCCTGGTGGCCGACCTCATGGACCAGCGACGAGGCGATGCCGCTGCCCACCATGCGCTCGCGCGGCATGCGCACGATCGCCACCGGGTTGTCGCCCCCGCCGGGCAGGCGGGTGCGGGCGCGCCGGATGGCGGCGCCGACGTCGCGGTCGAGGTAGCAGATGATCGGCGGCGCCTCGTAGGCGCCCGGCAAGGCGAGGGCGTCGCCCGCCAGGACGTCGAGGCCGCCGAGCCACACGCCGGTCTCCGCCTCGCTGCGCTGGGTGATGACGTCCGCGAACAGGTCGAACTGCGTCAGCACGACGTTGAAGCGCAGCCGCAGCATCACGAAGCGCCGATGCGCCTCCTCGGTCGTCGCCGCGCCCCCCGCCGGCCCGTCGATCCAGGCGAGGTAGCCCTCGATCAGGCTGCGCAGCTCGCGCCGCCCCGCGACGAGGAACCGCTCGACGGCGCTCTGCGCGCGGGGCAGCAACGCCGCCGCCGGCAGCATCGTCTCCTGGAGCGCGAAGGGCTTGATCCGCGCCAGGCGCCCGAGCAGGGCTCGGGCCTCCTGGCGCAGCATCGCGCGGGCCAAGGGGGCAAGGGGCGGCGCAAGGGGAGGCGCGAAGGCCATGGCGGTGCCCGCCTACACGCCGAGAAGGACGATGCGGGTGCCGCGCCGGATCCAGCGGCCGGACTGGCCGCCGCCCGCGCTGCGCCGCGCCGCGAGAAGGCCCGGTGCGTGCCGGCGCGCCGCCTCGCGCGCCGCGGCCTGCGCGACCTGGCGCGGGTCGCCGCCGCCATCCACCGCCTGCTGCACGGTCTGGCCGGCGAGCTTGACGAACTGCGTCGCGCCGGCGAATTCCCGATCCTCCTGCGCCATCATCTCCTGTTCGAGGCCGAGGGCCGAGCCGGCGGCGCTGGCAAGCCCCCGCCCGATCATGCCGCCGAGCGGGCCGCCGACCGCGGTGCCCAGCGCGGTGCCGGCGAGCGGCAGGGCCTTCTTCGCCACGCCCTTGAGCACGCCGCCGAGGGCGCGGCCGATCGGGGACCGGATGGCGCTGCCGACCGCCTGGCCGGCCTTCCGGATGAGCTTGCCGAGGAACTGGTCGAGCTCCTCCTCGCTCTGGACTTCGAGCAGCTCGCCGGCGAGCTCCATCATTTCCTGTTCGGAGAAGACCTCGTAGCCCCACTCGCCTTCGCCTTCGCCTTCGCCTTCGCCTTCGCCTTGGTACTCGCCAAACCAGCCTTCGGCCTGGCCGTACTCCGTCTCTCCCTGCGGCCACTCGAACTGCTCGGATTCGAAGGTCTCGCCTTCGTGGCCGAACTCCAGCATGTTGCGGTCGATGTTGTGCATGTCAGCCTCCTGCGATGATCGCCTCGCCGGCGGCGGGCGGTGGGAAAGGGAAGGGCGCCCGGGTGGTGCGGGCGGGACGCCGATCGTCCGCGCGGGTGCCGGGGCGCGGCCCGGGAGCCCCGGCGGGGGAGAGGCAAGGGGAGGGGTGAGGGAGTGGACCAGGCCTGGGGCGAGCCGCGCCGCCGCGGCGGCGAGCGCCCGGCGCGCGGCTGCCTCGGGATCGGGCCCGACATCGCGCGCCGCGCCGCGCAAGGCCGCCGCGACGAAGCGCACGAGGCGCCGGGCGATCTGGAATTCCTGGTCCTCGCGGCTCAGGCCTTCCATCTCCAGGCCGAAGCGGGAGCCCGCCAGCGCGACGAGGCGGCTGCCCAGCGTGGCGCCGAACGGTCCGAGGCGCTGGCGCGGCGGCGTCGCCCGCAGCGCGGCGACGAGCATGGCCTCGATCTGCCGGACCGCGGCGGCGAGCGCGTCGGGCGACCCCGCCATCCTCTCCGCTCGGGCCGCTTCACGGGCGGCCTCGTGCAGGAAGGAGTGGAGGGCCGGGGCGTCGCGCAGCTCCAGAAGCGCCGTCGCCCGCGCCATCTCGCGCAAGTGCCCGTGGCCGGATGGCGGCGGAGCGGCGGTCTCGCCCTCGAAGGTCTCGAGTTCCGGGTCGTAGGCGAGAAGGCGGCTTGCCATGGGCCAGTCTCCCGACCTTCCGCCGCGGGGCCGGCGGTGGTCGAGAGGGCTTGCGCAAGCGCTGTGCCATTGGTCAAATATCTGATTTAAAAGGATTTTTATGCAGAGGGGCGATGTCCGGGGTGAAGTCTGCTTCGCCGATCGGAGCCGTCACCGAAGCGCCCTTCGCCGGCCGGTCCAGCCGGACGCAGCCCGATCTGCTGGATGAGTCGCGATCGGAGGTGGCCGGCAAGACGGCCCGGACCTGCGGGCCGAGCGTCAGGATGAGGGCCCGCGCGCCGCCGCCCGCACCTCGGCCAGGAAGGCCTGCGCCAGCCGCGACAGCGGCTCGGCCTCCGACCACAGCATGAAGGCCTCCACCGGCGTTCGCGGCACGAACGGGCGCACCACCACCGGGTGCGCTCCCCCTTGCGAGGGCGAGAACGGATCGACCACCGCGACGCCGACGCCCGCCCCGGCCAGCACGCAGGCGGTGTTGCAGTAGCGGACCTCGACGGTCGCGCCGAACGGTACCCCGGCGCGGGAAAAGCTGTCCCGCACCGCCTCGCCGAGGCGGGTGCCGCGCTCCAGCCCGATGAAGGGGTGGCGCGCGAGGTCGTCCGGCGTGACGGCGGCCTCGCGGCTCAAGGGATGGTCGGGGGCCATGACGCAGACCATCTCGCCCCGGTGCACCACCTCGTGGGCGAGGCCGACATGGTTCGACAGGCCAAGCGCGAAGCCGAGTTCCGCGACTCGGCCGGTCACGCCCTCGATCACGCCTTCGTAGCGGCGCACGTCGAAGAACAGCCGCGTCTGCGGCCGGGCGCGCACGAAGGCGGCGAGCGCGCGGGGCAGGAGGCCGTAGGCCAGCGGCGGCGTCGCCATGAGGGCGAGATGCCCGTGCCGGTTCTCGCGCAGGTCGCGCAGGCGGCCTTCGAGCTTGGCGTGGAGGGCGAAGATCGCCTCGCTCTCCTTGTAGAGCGTCATCGCCTCGGCGGTGGGAAACAGCCGGTTGTTGATGCGGTCGAACAGCGGGAAGCCGACCTGCGCCTCCATCGCCTTGAGGGCGTTGCTCACCGCCGGCTGCGACACCGCCAGCTCCTCGGCCGCCGCCAGGGTGGTGCGATGCCGGACCACCGCCCGCAGGATCTCGAGCTGCCGCAGGTTCATCATCACTCCACATTATAGTTGCGCGGAATTTATCATAAGCCTTGCAATTGTGGAGGCGTAAGGAATATGCATGATTGGGTTCCGAAGGTCGGACGGAATAGTTTAATGCTTATAAATTAATCGTAATGCCCACTCAGAGGTCACGATGTCCCGTCACCGAAGCGGCAGCCCGGATGGGACAGGCCCAACGCACCGGACCGGCGTCCCGGCCTTCCGGGCCGGCGTGATCGAGCCGGCATGATCCTGGCAGGGCTCGATCAAGGCAGGGCTTGGAAGCGTGCAAGCGACGACGGAGGATCGATGACGAGCGGACGCAGTCTCGCCGAGGGCTTTCCCGACCTCACCGGCCTGCCGACCGCGCGGCGGACCCATTGGGGCCGCTGGATCGCCGCCGCGCTGATCCTGGCGGTCCTGGCGCTGATCGGGCGCGCCTTCGCGCAAGGCCAGATCGAGTGGGCTTACGTCGGCCGCTTCCTCACCGTTCCGGTGATCCTGCACGGCATCGTCAACACCCTGGTGATGGCGGTGCTGGCGATGGGCCTCGGCATCGCGCTCGGCCTCGTCGTCGCGGTGATGCGGCTCTCGCCCAACCCGGTGCTGAAGGGCGTGGCCGCCGGTTATGCCTGGCTGTTTCGCGGCACGCCGCTGATCCTGCAGCTGCTCCTGTGGTTCAACCTGGCCCTCGTCTTCCCCGTGATCGGGATCCCGGGCCTGTGGACGGTCAAGTCGGTCGAGGTGATGACGCCGTTCCTTGCCGCCCTGCTGGGCTTAGGGCTCAATCAGGGCGCCTATACCTCGGAGGTGATGCGCGCCGGCCTGCTCTCGGTCGATGCCGGACAGTACGAGGCGGCGCAGGCGATCGGCATGGGCCGGCTGAAGGCGCTTCATCGCATCATCCTGCCCCAGGCGATGCGGGTGGTGCTACCGCCGCTCGGCAACGAGTTCATCGGCCTCGTCAAGGCGACCTCGCTCGCCAGCGTGATCCAGTATCCGGAGGTGCTGCACGCCGCCGAGAACATCTACTACGCCAATTCCCGGGTCATCGAACTCTTGATCGTCGCCGGCCTGTGGTACCTGCTGGTGGTCTCGGTCCTGACGCCGCTGCAGATGCTGCTGGAGCGCCGCTTTTCCCGCGGTGCTGCGAGGATCGCCCGATGAGCGCGCCACCCCTCGTCGCCATCCGCCGCGTCTCGAAGACGTTCGGCACGTTCAAGGCCCTCGACGACGTCTCCCTCGATGTCCGCTCCGGCGAGGTGATGTGCCTGATCGGTGCCTCGGGCTCGGGCAAGACCACGCTCCTGCGCTGCGTCAACCAGCTCACCCGGATCGATGCCGGCGGCATCTGGCTCGACGGCGACTTGCTCGGCATGCGCGAATCCGGCGGCCGGCTCCACGCCTTGAGCGAGCGCGAGGTGGCGCGCCAGCGCCTCAGGACCGGCATGGTGTTCCAGCGCTTCAACCTCTTCCCGCACAAGACGGCGCTGGAGAACGTCACCGAGGGGCCGATCCAGGTCCAGGGCCGCCGGCCGGCGGAGGTGCGGGACGAGGCGGTGGCGCTGCTCGCCCGCGTCGGCCTCGCCGCCAAGGCGGGCAACTATCCCTCCCAGCTGTCGGGCGGGCAGCAGCAGCGCGTGGCGATTGCCCGGGCGCTCGCCATGAAGCCGCGGCTGATGCTGTTCGACGAGCCCACCTCGGCCCTCGACCCCGAACTCGTCGGCGAGGTGCTGGCGGTGATGCGCGAGCTCGCCCGGTCGGGCATGACCATGATGGTCGTCACCCACGAGCTGGGCTTCGCCCGCGAGGTCGCCGATACCGTGGTCTACATGGACCAGGGCGGCATCGTGGAGGTGGGCACGCCGGCGGAGGTCCTGGGCGGTCCCCGCGAAGCCCGCACCCGCAGCTTCCTCTCGGCGGTCATCGGCTGAGAGTCCGTTTTTTCGAGTTCACGAGGAGATTTTTTGTGAAGCGCCTGATCGCGATCGGTCTCATGAGCCTGTCCGCCACTGTGGCCGCGGCGCAGGACGCCCCCAAGGCCGCCCTGCCGCCCGACGTGGTCAAGAGCGGCAAGCTCAAGGTCGCGATCGTGCCGAACTACCCGCCGATGGAGTTCAAGAGCCCCGAGACCGGCCAGCTCACCGGCTTCGACGTCGATCTCGGCGACGCCCTGGCGAAGAAGCTCGGGGTGAAGCTCGCCTGGCAGGAGACGAGCTTCGACCAGATGATGCCGGCGCTGAGCACGGGCCGGGTCGACGCGATCCTGTCGGGCATGACCGACTTACCCACCCGGCACGACACCGCGACCTTCGTCGATTACCTGCGCAGCGGCCCGCAATTCTTCGTCCGCAAGGCCCGCGAGGCCGAGTTCAAGGACATGTCCTCGCTCTGCGGCAAGAAGGCCGGAGCGAGCCGGCGCACCTCGTTCCCGCGCGAGATCGCCGCCTGGAGCGAGCAGCACTGCAAGGACAATCCGGTGGTGTTCGTCGGCACGGAAGGCTCGGCCGATGCCCGCACCCAGCTCAAGCAGGGCCGCATCGACGCCGCCGTGCAGGGTAACGAGACGCTGCCCTACGTGATGGGGCTCGAGCCCGACACCTACATGGCCATCGGCACGCCGATCGCCTCTCAATATACCGGTATCGCGATTCCGGTGAAGGAGACCGGCTTGCAGCAGGCGATGGCCGGCGCCCTCGACGCGCTGATCGCCGACGGGGCGTACAAGGCGCTCCTGGAGAAATGGAAGCTCACGGCGAACGGCGTCGACAAGGCGGTGATCAACGGGGCGAAGTAGCCGCTCACGATCACCGAATGTCTCCCACACGATAGAGCGCGGGTTTCCCCTCTCCCCGCGGGCGGGGAGAGGGCTGATCCCCCGTCCAGGGGGAGCGGCAAGCCCGTAGGGCGAGGGTGAGGGGGTGGTGTCGGAGGAGTCTCGCTCGTCGAGACCCCCTCACCCTCGCTCCGGCTTCGCCTCCGCTTGCCGTGTCTCTTGAACAGAGACACGGCCCTCTCCCCGCCCGCGGGGAGAGGAGAAGCCTGCGCCTCCAAGCCCGGACAGCCCTGCCGCACCGGAGACCGCGAACCTTTCGACGCCGGTGCTCTGAAACACGCCACCCCCACGAGACCGCCCATGAACCGCGCCGCCCTCGACAGCATCCCGGTCGCCCCCGCCAACCTCGCCCCGCCGGCCCCGGACTATCCCTGGCCCACCCCGTACCGGTCGGCGATGTTCCTCTCCTTCGACGTCGATGCCGAGAGCGCCTGGACCAGCAAGGATGCGGGCCATGCCGAGCGCCTCGTCACCATGAGCTACGGCGCCTACGAGGCCCGGGTCGGAACGCCCAAGCTCCTCGAACTCCTCGACCAGCTCGGCCTCAAGGGCACGTTCTTCATCACCGGCTGGGCGGTCGATGCCTATCCGGCGATGGCCGAGGCGATCCTGAGGGGGGGCCACGAGATCGGCCATCACGGCTACCACCACCTGATGCCCGATCCGGGCGCGCCCTTCATGGAGGAGGAGGTGGAGCGCGGCTTCGAGACCCTGAAGCGGCGCCTCGGCGTGGTGCCGACGGGCTACCGCGCCCCCTACGGCGAGTTCACGGAAGGCTTGCGCAAGATTCTGGTGAAGCACGGCATCGTCTATACTTCGTCGTTCCGCGACGACGTGCGGCCCTACCGCCACGTGCTGCGTGACGGCACGCCCGGCCCGATCGAATTACCGGTGACGGCGAGCTACGACGACTGGATGCACGGGCTCTCGACCCGGTTCAGCCCGCGCTCGATCTTTCCCAAGGAGCACGTCCTGTCGCTGTGGAAGGACGAGCTCGACGAGGTGCGCGACTGGGGTGCGATGGTGACGACGGTGCTGCATCCCCAATGCAGCGGCCGGCCGATGCGGCTGCGCCTGCTGCGCGAGTTCCTGACCTACGCCCAAGGCTGCCCCGATCTCTGGATCACCACCGGCGAGGCGATCGCCGGGAACTTCCTGACGCACGAGAGGGCGGCGTGACGACGGTCGCGATCTTCGGCGCCTGGGTCCTGACCCGCCGGGACGGCCGTCCCCATGTCGTGCGCGACCGCTGGGTCCTGGTCGAAGGCAACCGCATCGCCGCGGTCACGCCGGACCGGCCGGCCGCCGACGAGACCTTCGACCGGCCCGGCCGCTTCGTGCTGCCGGGCCTCCTCAACCTGCACAACCACTGCTTCAGCGAGGCGATCGCCCGCTCCCACACCGAGGACGGCCGAGGCCGAAAAGGCGGCAGGAGCATCGTCTACACGGTGCTGCTGCCGCTCTCGAAGACCGCGCTCACCCTGCTGTCGCCGCAGGAGCGCCTGAGCATCGCCCAGCTCGGCATCCTGCAGCTCCTCAAGGGGGGCGCCACCACGGTGATGGAGCCGTTCCGCAACGGCCTGCCTGAGATGTTCGAGGCGGCCGAGGAGATGGGCTTGCGCTTCTACGGCGCGCCCTACCTGTTCTCGACCGCCGACGCCAAGGCCGGGCCGGATGGCCGCGTGACTTACGCCGGCGACGACGGCGAGGCCGACCTCGCCGCCTGGAACGCGCTCCACGCCCGCTGGGAGGGCAGGGGAGAGGGCCGCATCCGGCTCGCCATGAGCCCGCACGCCACCGATACCTGCGGCCCGGACCTGCTGCGCGCCTGCGCCGCCCGGGCGCGGGAACTCGGCGTGCCGATCACCACCCACCTCGCCCAGAGCGACGACGAGGTCGCGACGATTCGTGCGCGCCACGACGGGCGCAGCCCCGCCGAGTACCTCGACTGGCTGGGCCTCCTGGCGCCGGACCTGCTCGCCGCCCATTGCATCGCCAGTACCGACGACGACCTGCGCCTGATGGCGGCGCGGGGCGCCACGGTGCTGAACTGCCCGCGGGTCTTCGCCCGGGCCGGCCGCACCGCCGCGCTCGGTCGCTTCGCCGCCCATGGCATCCGCACGCTGGTCGGCACCGACGGCTACAACATGGATCTGCTCGGCGAGCTGAACGCCGCCTCGCTGATCTCGAAGATCGCCGCCGGCCGGGCCGATGTCGCGGATTCCGCCACCCTGATCGACGCCGTGACCGGAGAAGCCGCCGCGGCGATCCGGCGCCCCGACCTCGGGGTGATCGCGCCCGGCGCCGCCGCCGACCTGACGGTGGTCGACATGATGCACCCGCACCTCCAGCCGCTGCACGATCCCCTGCGCGGCCTGATCGCGCTGGCCAACCGCGCCGACATCGCCCAGGTGATGGTCGACGGCCGGATCCTCGTCGACGAGGGCCGCTACCGCCACGGCGACGAGGCGCGCATCGTCCGCGAGGGGGCGGCGGCGGTCGCGCGGATCTGGGACCTGCCGGAGGCCCGCGCGGCGTTCGAGGAGGAGTGAGGGCCTGCTTGAGAGCAAGATGATAATCAAGAATTAGAAATAATAGAAATCCTGCCCATTGACCTCATCCTGAGGTGCGAACGGAGTGATCCTCGAAGGAGGGCTCCAGATGGCCATGTGACTTCTAGGGCCCTCCTTCGAGGGCAGTCGATCTACAATCGACTGACGCCTCAGGATGGGGTGAGATGATAGAGTTTTTTCCGCCTTATCTCACGTATTTAATGAAAAATGTTCTCTTGGTCTGTTCTCGTCGAACGAGTCGAGCAGTACGCGTCGGCACGTGTGATGGCCCGCCCGGCCGCCCGGTTGTGCGGCCAGGGGTTTCGACGTAAGGCGCTGGGCTCGTTTCCGCTTCGGTCGAGGATGGGGGGCCTTCGTGAGCGACGCGCGCGGGTCCTCGGCGGATCGCAACGGCGAGGCCCGGGGAGAGGCCCCGACCTCACGCGGCTTGATCGCGCACCTCCTGGACAGGCTGCCGCTGCGCTCCGGCGGCTTCATCGTGACCCTCTACGGCGACGTGGTCGAGCCGCGCGGCGGCCGGCTGTGGATGGGCAACATCGTCGAGATCGGCCGGATGGTCGGCATCAGCGAGACGCTGGTGCGAACCGCCGTGTCGCGGCTCGTGGCGGCCGGGCAGCTCACCGGCGAGCGCCAGGGCCGGCGCAGCTTCTACCGGCTCACCGAGGCGGCGCGGCGCGAGTTCCTGTCCGCCGCCCGGACCCTGTTCGCGCCGCAATCCGAGCCCGGGTGGCTGTTCGTCTGGCTCGGGCTCGACCAGGCCGGCGAGGCCGGGCCGTCGCTGGAACGGGCGGGGTTCGTCCGGCTCGGGCCGCACTGGCTGCTCGGACCGGCCCGTCACCGGCCGGCGGATCCCGCCCTCGTGGTCTTTGAGGCCGGCACCGCGCCGAGCCCGAGGCTCGCGGACCTCGTCGCCGCGCATTGGGACCTCGCCGTCTTCGCGGCGGCCTACGACGCCTTCCTGGCGGCCTTCACGGGAATCGCGGATGCGCTCGATGCCGGGGCCCGACCGACGGACGAGGAAGCGCTGCAATTGCGGCTGCTGCTCGTCCATGCCTATCGTCACGCGGCGCTCCGGGATGCGCGGCTGCCCGCCGCGACCTTGCCGCCCGACTGGAGCGGGCACCGCGCCCGCCGGCTGTTTGCCGACCTCTACCTGCGCCTCTCGCCCGCCGCCGACCGCCATGTCGGGCACCACTTCCTGGCCGGCGACGAGCGGCTGCCGGCGCAGACGGCGGAGACGGTCGGCCGGACGGCCTCCCTCAGCCGGATCCGCGACGAGGCCTGACCCACCGCCGGGGCTCGTCCGCGGGCGGGCGGCGTCGGATCGAGACATCACATCAAATCCAAAAAATGGCGTTGCAGTGTGATGCTTTCGATGGTAGACAATCGGGCAAATGCTCGGACCGGCCGTCACGGTCGCTGCCCGAATGAGAAAAGGGTGGCGGTGCCAGGGGGCGGGGTCCGCGTTCCGACGGGAGGGTGTCGCATGTATGCGCAGCTGGTGAAGACGGACGGCACCCGTGTCCGCGGGCTCGACGAGATGTCGGCCGAGGAGCGCGCGTTCCAGGAACGGATCGACCGCGGCGAGAAGATCGAGCCGAAGGAGTGGATGCCCGAGGGCTACCGCAAGACCCTGATCCGGCAGATCGGCCAGCATGCCCATTCGGAAATCGTCGGGCAATTGCCGGAGGGCAACTGGATCACCCGGGCGCCGACGCTGGAGCGCAAGGCGATCCTGCTCGCCAAGGTCCAGGACGAGGCCGGCCACGGGCTCTACCTCTACTGCGCCGCCGAGACCCTCGGCGTCAGCCGCGACGAGCTGATGGAACGGCTCCACGCCGGCAAGATGAAGTATTCGTCGATCTTCAACTACCCGACCCTGACCTGGGCCGACATGGGCGCGGTCGGCTGGCTGGTCGACGGCGCGGCGATCATGAACCAGGTGCCGCTGCAGCGGACGTCCTACGGGCCCTACAGCCGGGCGATGATCCGGATCTGCAAGGAGGAGAGCTTCCACCAGCGCCAGGGCTACGACCTCATGAGGACGATGGCGCGCGGCACGCGAGCGCAGAAGCACATGGCGCAGGACGCCCTCAATCGGTTCTGGTACCCGGCGCTGATGATGTTCGGGCCCTCCGACAAGGATTCGGTCCATTCGGCCCAGTCGATGGCCTGGAGGATCAAGATGAACACCAACGACGAGCTGCGCCAGAAATTCGTCGACCAGACCGTGCCGCAGGCCGAGCATCTCGGCCTGACGGTCCCGGACGAGAACTTGCGCTGGAACGAGGAGAAGGGCGGCTACGACTTCTCCGAGCCCGACTGGAGCGAGTTTTTCGACGTCATCGCCGGCAACGGGCCGTGCAACCGCGAGCGGCTGGGAGCGCGGGTGAAGGCCTGGGAGGACGGCGCCTGGTTCCGCGACGGGCTGAAGGCCCATGCGGACAAGGCGGCGCGCCGCTCCGCCATGGCCGTCGCCGCCGAGTGATCGGGGAACAATGGGCGGCCCCCGGCCTGCCCGAGACACAAGCATCCCGGGAGGATCGCGCATGTCCAGCGAATGGCCGTTATGGGAGATCTTCATCCGCGGTCAGCACGGGCTGAACCACCGCCATGTCGGCAGCCTGCACGCGCCCGACGCGGAGCTTGCGATCAAGAACGCCCGCGACGTCTATACCCGCCGCAACGAGGGCGTGAGCATCTGGGCGGTGCGGTCGAGCGACATCGTGGCCTCGAGCCCGAGCGACAAGGGCCCGCTGTTCGAGCCGGCGAACAGCAAGGTCTACCGGCACCCGACCTTCTACGACATCCCGGACGAAGTGGGGCACATGTGATGCCGTCCCTGCCCGACGTGATGACGCCGGATGCCGCTGCGCTGGCCGCGGCGGCCGCGGCCGGGAGCCAGCCTGTCCGCGATGCGGAGAAGGACGCGCCCGCCCGCGCCGCCCTGTTCGAGTTCCTGACCCGGATGGGCGACACCACCCTCGTGCTCGGGCACCGCCTGTCGGAATGGTGCGGCCACGGCCCGGTGCTGGAGGAGGATATCGGGGTCGCCAACATCGCCCTCGACCTGATCGGCCAGACCCGGTTCTGGCTCGGGCTGGCCGGCGAGATCGAGGGGAGGGGGCGTAACGCCGACGACCTCGCCTTCCTGCGCGACGTCTGGGACTTTCGCAACGTCCTCCTGGTCGAGCTGCCGAACGGCGATTTCGGCCAGACGATCATGCGCCAGTTCCTGTTCGATGCCTGGCACGTCGCGATGCTGCGGGCGCTGACCTCGTCGTCGGAGCCGCGCGTGGCCGAGATCGCCGGGAAGGCGATCAAGGAGGCGCATTACCACCTCGAGAAATCCGCCGACCTGGTCGTGCGGCTCGGCGACGGCACCGAGGAGAGCCACCGCCGGATGCAGGCCGCCCTCGACCTGCTGTGGCCCTATGCGGGCGAGTTCTTCCTGAGCGACGCCACCGACGCGGCCCTCACGGAGGCCGGCATCGCGCCCGATCCGGCGAGCCTCCGCTCAGGCTTCGACGCCACGGTGCTGCCGATCCTCGCCGAGGCGACGCTCGCGGTCCCGGCAAGCCCATTCGCTCAGAAAGGCGGCCGGCGGGGCATCCACACCGAGCATCTGGGACGGATGCTGGCCGAGATGCAGTTCCTGCAGCGCGCCTATCCCGGCGCGACCTGGTAGGGCGCCATGGAGGCTCACGCCCGGCCCGCGCCCGACGAGATCCGCGGCTGGCTCGCCGAGGTGCCGGATCCCGAGATTCCGGTGATCTCGGTGGTCGATCTCGGCATCGTCCGCGACCTCGCCTGGGACGGCGACACCCTGGTGGTCACGGTGACGCCGACCTATTCGGGGTGCCCCGCGACGGCTGTGATCAACCTCGCCATCGAGGAGGCGTTGCGCGCCCGCGGGATCGAGCGCCTGCGGATCGAGCGCTCGCTGACGCCGCCCTGGACCAGCGACTGGATCGGGGAGGCCGCCCGCGAGACGCTGCGGGCCTACGGCATCGCCCCGCCGATCGACGGGACGGCGGCGGATGGCCGGCTGCTCGGGCGGATCGGCCGGCTCACCGGGGCTTCGAACCTTGCCGTGGCCTGCCCGCGTTGCGGCTCGAACCGGACCGAGCGGGTCAGCCAGTTCGGCTCGACCCCCTGCAAGGCGAGCTGGCGTTGCACGGACTGCCTCGAACCGTTCGACTACTTCAAGTGCATCTAGAGAGCGTCACGATCGCATTGCACTCGCGAAGCTCTCCGGGCCTTTTATTTGCCGCATTTTCTTCGACGAACCGGTGTCGACTTCGTCGCGGAATGCTCCAACCTGGGACGACCGGCGGTCATGGCACGCTTCTATCCCCTCGACGTCGCGGAGATCCGGCGTGAAACCCGGGACGCGGTGGTGCTCACCCTGAAGCCCCGCGACGGCGATGCCGACGCTTTCGCCTTCACGCAAGGCCAGTACCTGACCTTCCGGCGCGCCTTCGACGGCGTCGAGCTGCGCCGCTCGTACTCGATCTGCGCCGGCCGGGACGAGGGCGCGCTACGGGTCGGCATCAAGCGCGTCGAGGGGGGCGCATTCTCGACCTGGGCCAACCAGGAGCTTAAAGCCGGCGATGTGCTGGAGGCGATGCCGCCGATGGGGGCGTTCCACACGCCGATCGAGCCGGAGGCCGCCAAGCATTATCTCGGATTTGCCGGCGGCAGCGGCATCACGCCCCTGCTGTCGATCCTCAAGACGGTGCTCGCCCGCGAGCCGCGCTCGCGCTTCACGCTGGTCTACGCCAACCGCCAGATTTCCTCGATCATGTTCCGCGAGGAACTGGACGACCTCAAGAGCACCCATCTCGGCCGGCTGGCGATCGTCCACGTCCTGGAGAGCGAGACGCAGGACATCGACCTGTTCACCGGGCGCATCGACGCGGAGAAATGCGCCGCGCTGTTCCGCCTCTGGGTCGATGTCGGGTCGGTCGACACCGCCTTCATCTGCGGGCCGGAGCCGATGATGCTCGGCATCGCGGCCTCCTTGCGCGAGCACGGCCTGACGGACGCGCAGATCAAGTTCGAGCTCTTCGCCTCGGGCCAGCCGGGCCGGGCCAGGGCGCGAGCGGTGTCGACCTCGGCCTCCGCCGCGGACGCGCAATGCGAGGCGACGGTGACGCTCGACGGCGCGACGCGCACCTTTAAGATGCCGAAGCAGGGCGCGAGTCTGCTCGATGCGGCGCTCGCCAACAGCATGGATGCGCCTTACGCCTGCAAGGCCGGCGTCTGCTCGACCTGCCGCGCCAAGGTCCTGGAAGGCGAGGCCGAGATGATCACCAACCACGCGCTGGAGGATTACGAGGTGCGTCAGGGCTACGTCCTGACCTGCCAGTGCTACCCGACGACGGACAAGCTGGTCGTCAGCTACGATCAATAGGGGCGGCGGGGAGGGGATGGTGTCGGAGACGATGACGATCGACGATTACCTGGCGCAGGGCGGCATCCTGACCACTCCGTCCAATGCGCCCCCGCGCTACCGCGGCGAGCTGCTGCGGCTGATGGCGACCTTCGTCGACAGCGAGCTGGCCGGCTCGGCGGGGTTCGCCGAGGTGATCAACGACGCTCCCAGCCTCAAGGCGCGGATCGCGGCCTCGCGGATCGTGCTCGAGAAGACCGATCACGCCGAGCGCGTGCTCGACCTGATGGGCACCTTCGGGGCCGATACCGCCCGCTACGCCGTCCATCACCCCTGGGCGGCCCGCCTCACGCGCGACGCCGAGATCGGGGCGTCGCGCCGAGGCTCGGACATGCGGCTCTCGGTGTTCCACTCCCCGCTGCAGGGCTGGATCGACGCCGTGGTGATGAACGTGCTCATGGGCCGGGCGGTCGGCATCCAGCTGCAGGAATTCTCGCGCGTGTCGTATGCGCCGCTGGCGGACGTTTTTCGCGCGATCGCCCCGCGCGAGGCGCGGCACGCCGAACTCGGCGAGGAGGGCCTCACCCGCATCGTCGCCACCGAGGACGGGCGCGCGGCGGCGCGGTGCAGCGTCGCCTTCTGGCGGCCCCGGGTCGCCGCGAGCTTCGGCCGCGAGGATTCCACCCGGTTCGACACCCTCCGGCGCTTCGGCCTGCGCCACCGTACGAACCAGGAGCTCCTGGCAACCTGGACCGCGGAAATGGACGCTCGTCTGCCGACATTCGGCCTGGGCTGATCGCGCCGTGTCATACCAACGGTCGTTGAAAACGACCTTTGGTTCTGTTCTCGGATTTTCGCCAAGCCTCTGGCTTGGTGTCGAAAATTCGAGATGGGTCAACAGTCCGACGCGTCAGCCTCTTGGACTGTTGGTATAATGTGAGCCGCGCCGGGTTTTACGGAAGCTGCTTGCCTTGGGGCAGGCGGCTGGGGTCGGTCGCCGACATGGGCCTGCTGACGCTGCCGACCGGTGGTTCGATTCCCCCTCCGGGCAGGCACCCGGCGTCGTGCAAACTCCCCGGTGCTCGTCGACGAACCTCGTCATGGCCGTGACCGACGGTCGAGCCCCCCTTCGAGGCCGCCTCGGTGCGGGGCGCCGCGAGTGCGGTGGCGAAGAGCCCGAAGGCGGCCATGACGGCAACGGCGTCGCGCCACCCCGTCTCGGTCGTGGCCGCGTTCCACCACGCGGCGGGCCGCAATCGGTGCTCGGCAGCAAAGAGGTCGAGACCGACACGACAGCACGCAACGAATCTATCGGATTTTCCCGAATTCATCTGCAAATTCAAATGAAATCATGTCAAATCATAAATTTATCGAAGCATCACGGAATTAAAAAACTTACAGACCCAAAACGGAATTTTCATAAAGCAATAGACGATTGAAGACAATTTTATAATATACATTGATCTTATATTAAGCAATTGCATCAAAAAATCCGAAATAGACAAAAAGGATAAATACTACATATAAGTATAAAACTTCGTTCAAAAGAATATATTTTTTATTATTTTGTAGATCAGACGCTTATGATCAATTCGCCCACATATTTGACCCTGCTAGACTGCATGACCAAGTGAGTGACGTATTTTAGCATCAGGCGCGATGTGATCGTACGATCGTACCGTTGAATGCGTGACAATCAGACCGTCCGGATGCTCCATTCCGCAGAGACGGCGACGACGGACCGGCGATAATGCCTGCCTATGAAGGGTCGGCTGGATCTTCATATGCCGTCTGTCATTCGATAAAATCATCAAATTGGCAGAAAACTTTGCCAAGAACTTACACGCAAGAGGAGTTGTTCATGCCTTCTCGGTGCCTGCACCTTGCATTGCTGCTTACGGGGCTGGCGCCGGCCCTCGGCCATGCCGCCGATGCGCCAGTGCCGGTCCCGGTGCTGCCGGTCGTCGATCCGCAGGCCGTGTCCGCGTCGTTCGGCTTCCGGGCCGTCACGGATTACAATTCACGCGGCATTTCCCAGACCAACCGCAATCCCGGGGTGCAGGGCTACCTGGAGATGCAGGCGCTCGACGGCCTCGTCTATGCGGGCATCGCCGGCGAGTCGGTGACGCTGCCGAACCGCCCGTTCATGGAGATGGACTTCTCCGCCGGCATCCGGCCGACCTTCGGCGCCTGGAGCTTCGATCTGGGCTATCTGTTCTACAACTATCCGAACGAGCGCGCGCTGCGCGGGCCGGACGGGACGATCTACACCGCCAACAACGCCGATTACTACGAGTTCGTCGCCAAGGCGGCCTACGCGGTGAACGACGCCCTCACCCTGGGCGCCAACGTCTACACCTCGCCGAGCTATTTCGGCACCCACGCCCCGGGCACCTACGTCTCGGGAATCATGAAGTATTCCATTCCCGCGGGCACCTTCGGCGTCCTCCCGAGCGGGCTGATGCTGTCGTCGGAGGTCGGGCACTACTTCCTCGGGACGACCAACGCCTCCTTCGGGCGCTTCAACCTGCCAAACTACACCTACGGCAACGTCGGCATCGCCTACACGGTGAAGAACGTCACCCTGGACCTGCGCTACCACGACACGACGCTGACGAAGACGCAGTGCGGCACGATCACCGCGCAGCCGCGCGGCATCGCCAACGGATCATTCCAGTCCAACTGGTGCGGCGCGGCCTTCATCGCGACCCTGTCCTTCGACGTGACGTCCAAGGATCCCGGCATCTTCGCCAAGGACGACGCGACCGGCCCGTCGGTCCCGGCCCGCACGAGCGATGCGGAGAAGCCGGCGACCCGGTAGGCACCCATCGCGAGTCGAGCCTGGCCTGGGATTGGATCGCCTGGCGTCACGTGCCGGGCGGACGCCCCGGGCCGACGATCCGGGCGATTCGCGACAGGCTGCGATCCGCTCCGCCCGTCCAGTCGGCGAAGGTGGAGGATGCCCCCCCGGGCGCCGCCCCGTCGCGCGGGTCGTCGTCGGCGTTGATGGCGCAGAAGGCGGCCCCGAGGGCCCGCGCCATCCGCCAGCCCCGCTCGGGATCTCCGGCGAAGATCCCGGCGCGGAGCGTGGGGCTCCCGAGCGCCGGGACGAGGGCGGCCTCATCGTCGAACGGCTCCAGGGTCACGACCGGCGCGAAGCTGTGCCCGCGCACGAGGGCCATGGCGTCCCGGCAATGATCGAGGACGAGCGGTCCCTCTCCCCCGAAGACCAGTTCCGCGCCCGCCGAAAGGGCGTCCCGCCGGGCCTCGTCCAGCCCGGCCGCGTGGGCCGGGGAATGCGCCGGGCCGACCTGGGTCGCGGGATCGAGGGGATCGCCGACGCGCATCGCGGCGGCGACGGCGGCGAGCGCTTCGCGCAGGGCGTCCCGCGCATCGGCATGGACATGCACGCGGGTCTGGCCCGCGAAGGTCGATCGCAGCCAGGAGCCGGTGCCGTGCAGGATGGCCGCGGCGGCCCGGTGGAGATCGGCCCCCGGCAGCACGATGGTCGCGGTCTTGGCGTCCCCGAGACCTGCGCCGAGGTCGAGATCGTCCGTCACGGCGCACCGCTCGATGATCAGATCGGGCTCCCCCCGCAGGAGGCGCGCGCTCTCGCGGTCGCCGCACAGCATCGTCAGCGCCCCGTCCGGGAGGCCCGCCCTGCCAAAGAGCGAGGCCAGCGCCGCGCTCGTCCGGGTCGCGCCCGGATCGGCGAGGTAGACCAGCGCGTTGCCGTGGGCCAGGGCGGGAGCCTGCTCGCACAGGCCGAGAAGCGCGTTGCTCCAATGTCCCGCGGCGGCGACGAGACCCAGCGGCTCCCGGACCCGGCGGCCGAGCCGATCCCGACCGAGTTCCACCAGCGTGGCCCCCGCCCCATCGGCGAGACAGGCGGCGTGGTCGAGCAGGCGGATCGCCCGCGGAAGGTCGAGGCCGGCGGTCTGCCGGACCGGGCGCCCCGTCTCGCGGGTCTCCAGGCGCGCGAGGTCCGGCCCCTCGGCCCGCAGGAGGTCGGCGCAGCGGGCCAGGATCCGGGCCCGGCCCGGGCCGCCGGTCTCGCGCCAGGCGGCGAGGCCGGTCCGGGCCTCGTGGACGGCCAGGCGGATCTCCGCCTCGCCGGCCGGCAGGAACCGGGCGATCTCCTCCCCGGTGACCGGGCTGACATGCCGGACAGCCCCCCGCGCCGCGCCGGGCGCCGCGACGCGGATCGGCCGCATCCCGTCCCTCGCATCCGGGGCGGCCGGAAGACCCGATCCGGCGAGCAGGCCGTCGATGAAGGCGTGCACCACCGCGCGGGCCGCCGCCCCGTCCGCCCCGGCCTCGCCGGGCGTCGCGTTCGTCACATGGGAGCGCAGCCAGAGGCCGTCGATCATCGCGGCGATCATCGTGGCATGGAGCGCGACGCACGCATCGGGCACCAGGCCGCGCAGGCCGTGGCGCAGGTTGGTGATCATCCGCCGCTGGTAGATCGCCTGTACGCGCTGGTAGCGCCGCGAATGGGCCATCTGGCCCCAGAAGGCGAGCCACACGGCGCTGGTGCGCCGATCGAACTCCTCGTCGGCCAGGGCGGCGTCGCAGACGGCGTAGAGCCGCTCGCGCCCGGTCCGGGACGCCGCGAGCTTGCCCGCGGTCGCCCCGGCGAGGCGCCCCGCCATGAAGCGCAAAGTCGCCTCGAGCAGCCCGTCCTTGTCGCCGAAGTAATGCGCGAACAGGCCCGCCGAGACGTTCGCCCGCCGGGCGATCTCGCTGAGCGAGGCGGCCTTGAAGCCGACCTCCGCGAGCGTCTCGATCGTCGCCTCGACGAGGTGGCGGCGGCGCGCCGCTTCGAAGGCCTGCAGCGGGCGTGTCTGCATCGGGCTGGCGTGAAGGGGGCTGGTCTGGAGGGGCTTCGGCTGGGTCATCGCCGTCCTTGCGCCGGAACGTCCGGTCCGTTCGTGCCGCCGGATCTCCGGCCCGTGATTGAACAATCATTCAATTCCGTCCGGCGCGCAACGGCCATGTCACCGCGACCCCTCTCTCTCGCGTCGAGACGCCATCTTGATTTGTAAGTACTTATGTCCGTTGCATCGCACAATCGCAGCGCATCCCTGCCCGCATCGCAGCACAAGTGGCGAAAAATAATGCGTGACATGCTGGCTGACGTTGTATTGAATGCCTGTTCAACGGACCGGGCGCGATATGGGAAGACGGGGCTCGGCTGCAAAGGGGGTGTCAATGCGCAGTCTCGCGACCGGAACCGTCCTCGGCGCCATGCTGGGGGTGTCCTCCTTCGTGACCGCGGCCGCGGCCGACCCGGCCGCGTGCAAGACGGTCCGGTTCGCCGATGTCGGCTGGACCGACATCACCGCGACGACGGCGCTCGCCTCGCGCATCCTGGTCGGCCTCGGCTACACCCCGAAGACCCAGACCCTCTCGGTTCCGGTCACCTACGCCTCGCTCGGCGCCAAGACCATCGACGTCTTCCTCGGCAACTGGATGCCCACCATGGAGGCGGACCGGAAGCCCTATCTCGACAAGAAGGCGATCGAGGTCATCGGCCCGAACCTGACCGGGGCGAAGTACACCTTCGCGGTGCCGGACTACCTCTACAACGAAGGCCTGAAGAGCTTTTCGGACATCGCCAAGTTTCGGCGCCAGCTCAAGGGCAAGATCTACGGCATCGAGCCCGGCAACGACGGCAACCGGACGATCCTGACGATCATCAAGGACAACACCTACGGCCTCGGCAATTTCGACCTGGTCGAATCGAGCGAGCAGGGCATGCTCGCCCAGGTCGACCGGGCGATCCAGCGCAAGGAGCCGATCCTGTTCCTCGGCTGGGAGCCCCACCCGATGAACACCAAGTTCCCGATCCGCTACCTGTCGGGCGGCGACGACACCTTCGGGCCGAATTACGGCGGCGCCGAGATCTTCACCAACCTGCGCGCCGGCTACGCGGCCGAGTGTCCGAACCTCGGCCGGTTCTTCAAGAACCTGACCTTCGATCTCAACATGGAGAACGTGGTCATGGGCTCGATCCTGTTCGACGGGCTCGATCCCGACAAGGCCGCGGACAAGTGGCTGAAGGCCAATCCCGAGGCGTGGAAGCGCTGGCTGGCCGGCGTCGAGACCGTCGACGGCAAGCCCGGCCTGCCGGCCGAAGAGGCCTCGCTCGGCGTGAAGTGAGGCTCCGACCCCCGCGCTGCCGGCGCGTGCCGGCGGCGCTCCCGCGACGTCGCCCGGCGGAGGGATGTGCATGTACGACTGGATCGTCTCCCACAAGATCTCGCTCGGGATCTGGCTCAAGTACGGCGTCGACTTCCTGAACCGTCACGCCCAGTCGGTCTTCGACCTGATCTCGACCGTGCTCGGCGCGATGGTGCAGGGCCTCACCGACGGGCTCCTGGCGGTGCCGGCGCTCGCCCTGATCGGGATCTTTGCGGCGGGCGCCTACCTTCTCCACCGCTCGGTGGGGCTTGCCCTGTTCATCGTCGCCTCCCTGCTGCTCGTGGTGAATCTGGGCTACTGGGAAGCCACGATGGAGACCCTGTCGCTGGTGATCTGGTCGACGGCGACCTGCGTGCTGATCGGCGTGCCGGTCGGGATCCTGGCGGCGCACCGGCCGATGTTCTACGCGGCGATCCGCCCGTTCCTCGACCTGATGCAGACGATCCCGACCTTCGTCTACCTGATCCCGACCCTGGTGCTGTTCGGGCTCGGAACCGTGCCGGGCATCATCTCCACGGTGATCTTCGCCCTCCCGGCGCCGATCCGCCTGACCCAGCTCGGCATCGCCTCGGTCCCCCCGAGCCTGCGGGAGGCGGCTCTGGCCTACGGGGCGACGCGCTGGCAGATGCTCGTCAAGGTCGAGCTGCCGAGCGCGATGCCGACCATCCTGGCCGGCGTCACCCAGTGCATCATGCTGAGCCTGTCGATGGTGGTGATCGCCGCGCTCGTCGGCGCGGACGGCCTCGGCAAGCCGGTGGTGCGGGCCCTCAACACCGTCAACATCGCCATGGGCTTCGAGGCGGGCCTCGCCATCGTGGTGCTGGCGATCATCCTCGACCGCGTGTGCAAGCGGCCCGCGCCGCGCGGCCGGGGGACAGCGCCGTGAGGACCGTCCCATGAGCATCGTCGACGTGAAATCCTTCGCCCCCGCCATCCCCGTGCCGGCGAGCCCCGCCGCCGCGCAGAACGCCGTCGAGCTTCGCGACGTCGACATCGTGTTCGGGCGCAACGTCAAGGCCGCCCTGGCCCTGTCCGACCAGGGCGCCAGCCGGGAGGAGATCCGCCGGCAGGTCGACACCCTGATGGGGACCTTCAAGGTCAACCTCGACGTGAAGCGGGGCGAGATCTGCGTGCTGATGGGCCTGTCCGGCTCGGGCAAGTCCACCGTCCTGCGGGCGATCAACGGCCTCAACCGGGTGGCGCGCGGCAGCGTGCTCGTCCAGCACCGCGGCGAGGCGGTGGACCTGACCCGGTGCCGGTCCTCCGTCCTGCGGGACGTGCGGCTGAACACCGTCTCGATGGTGTTCCAGCAATTCGGCCTGCTGCCCTGGCGCAGCGTGCGCGACAATGTCGGCTTCGGCCTCGAGCTGCGCGGCATGCCCGTCGCGGAGCGGCGGCGGGTCGTCGACGAGAAGCTCGAGATGGTCGGGCTGGGAGCCTGGGCCGACAAGGCGGTCCAGGAATTGTCCGGCGGCATGCAGCAGCGGGTCGGCCTCGCCCGCGCCTTCGCGACGGATGCCGAGATCCTGCTGATGGACGAGCCGTTCTCGGCCCTCGATCCGCTGATCCGCGACAAGTTGCAGGACGACCTCCTGGAACTCCAGCGCAAGCTCAACCGGACGATCGTGTTCGTCAGCCACGACCTCGGCGAGGCGCTGAAGCTCGGCAACCGCATCGCCATCATGGAGGGCGGCCACGTCGTCCAGTTCGGCACCCCGACCGACATCGTCCTCAAGCCGGCCAACGCCTACGTGGCCGAGTTCGTCAAGCACATGAACCCGCTCGAAGTGCTCGACAGCGGCACGGTGATGACCCCCGTCTCGGCGCTGCGGCGGGAGGGCAACACGGTGCTCCTCGACCGGGGCGGCACCGTGCGGATCCATCTCGGCGCCGACGAGCGCCCGGTCATGGCGCAGATCGGGGATCGCCGGGAAACCCTGGCGCAGGCCGACCGGGCGGGGGCCTGCGGCGATGCCGGCCGGGTCGTCGTCGCCCCGATGGCCCTGCCGTTGCGGGCGGCGATCGACCTGCGCCTGCGCTCGCCCTACCCGATCGTCTTCGTGGACGAGCTCGGCCGCCTCGCCGGCCTGTGCGACCACACGGAGATCTATCGCGGCCTGCTCCAGAACACCTGATCGCCCCCGCCCGCCCCGTCACGCGAGGACGCCGTCATGACCATGCCCGATCCGCTCACCCCGGCGATCCGCCGCCCCTTCATCGACGGGCGCCCCGCCGCCGAGGCCGGCCGCCGCACCTTCCCGTCGATCAACCCGGCGACCGGGGCGGTGCTGGCCGAGGTCGAGCACGCCACCCGCGACGACCTCGAGGCGGCCATCGCCGCCGCCGCGCGGGGCCAGGCCGTCTGGGCCGCCCTGCCGGCGCGCGAGCGCGGCCGGGTGATGATGCGCGCCGTCGCGCTCCTGCGGGAGCGCAACGACGCGCTCGCCCATCTCGAGAGCCTCGACACCGGCAAGCCGATCGCCGAGACCCGGGCGGTCGACATCGCCACGGGCGCCGACGTCCTCGAATATTACGCCGGCTTGGCTGCCGCCATCGAGGGCCGCCAGATCCCCCTGCGGGAGACCTCCTTCGCCTATACGCGCCGGGAGCCGCTCGGGATCGTCGCGGGCATCGGCGCCTGGAACTACCCGATCCAGATCGCGCTCTGGAAGTCGGCCCCGGCGCTGGCGGCGGGCAACGCCATGCTGTTCAAGCCGAGCGAGGTGACGCCGCTGAGCGCGCTGGTCCTGGCCGAGATCTACACGGAGGCCGGCCTGCCCGACGGCGTGTTCAGCGTCCTGCCGGGGCTCGGCGGCGAGATCGGGGCCTGGCTCACCGGGCATCCGGCGGTGGCGAAGGTGTCGTTCACCGGCGGCACCGAGACCGGGGCCAAGGTCATGGCCGGGGCCGCGGGCTCGACCCTCAAGGAGGTGACGATGGAGCTCGGCGGCAAGTCGCCGCTCCTCGTCCTCGACGACGCCGACCTCGACCGCGCCGCCGACATCGCGGTGGCGGCGAACTTCTTCAGTTCGGGCCAGGTCTGCACCAACGGCACGCGGGTCTTCGTCCCGCATCACCTCATGGCGGCGTTCGAGGAGCGGGTGCTGTCGCGGGTCGCGCGCATCCGCCTCGGCGACCCGCTCGACGAGAGCACCAATTTCGGCCCGCTGGCGAGCCACGCCCACCGGGACAAGGTCCTGGCCTTCATCCGCTCCGGCGTGGAGGAGGGCGCCCGGCTGCTGACCGGCGGCGAGGCGGTCGGGGGCCGCTTCGCGGCGGGGGCCTACGTCGCCCCGACGGTGTTCACGGCCTGCCGGGACGACATGGAGATCGTCCGCGAGGAGATCTTCGGCCCGGTGATGACGCTGCTCGCCTACGACGACGAGGCGCAAGCCCTCGCCCGCGCCAACGCCACCCGCTACGGCCTCGCCGCCGGGGTGGTCACCCGCGACCTCGTCCGGGCACACCGGATCGTGCATGGCCTCCAGGCCGGCATCTGCTGGATCAACACCTGGGGCGAATCGCCTCCCGAGATGCCGGTGGGCGGGTTCAAGCAATCGGGGATCGGCCGGGAGAACGGCGTCGAGGCCCTCGACCGCTACACCCGCACCAAGTCGATCCAGGTCGAATTGGGCGAGTTCGCTCCGCAGTTCTGAGAACGGATGCGGCGACCGAGACGAGATCGACACGAGAACGGACACGGACACCATGCCCGAGACGCGCGTGAGCGAGTACGACTTCATCATCGTCGGAGCGGGATCCGCCGGCAACGTGCTCGCGACCCGGCTCACCGAGGATCCCGGCACGAGCGTGCTGCTGCTGGAGGCCGGCGGGCCGGATTACCGGCTCGACTTCCGCACGCAGATGCCGGCTGCGCTCGCCTATCCGCTCCAGGGGCGGCGCTACAACTGGGCCTATCTCACCGATCCCGAGCCGCACATGAACGGGCGCCGGATGGAGTGCGGCCGCGGCAAGGGGCTCGGCGGCTCCTCGCTCATCAACGGCATGTGCTACATCCGGGGCAACGCCCTCGACTACGACGGCTGGGCGCAGCTGCCCGGCCTCGCCGAGTGGTCCTACCACGATTGCCTGCCCTATTTCCGCAAGGCGGAGAGCCGCGACATCGGGCCCGACCCGTATCACGGCGGCGACGGCCCCTTGAGCGTCACCACGGCGAAACCCGGCCGCAACGTCCTGTTCGAGGCGATGGTCGAGGCCGGGGTGCAGGCGGGCTATCCCCGCACCACCGACCTGAACGGCCGGCAGCAGGAGGGCTTCGGGCCGATGGACCGGAGCGTGACCCCGGCGGGGCGCCGCTCCAGCACCGCCCGCGGCTATCTCGACCAGGCGCGGGGACGGCCGAACCTCACCATCGTCACCCACGCGCTGACCGACCGGATCCTGTTCGAGGGGCGCCGCGCGGTCGCGGTCGCCTATCGGCGCAAGGGCGGATCGACGACGGCGCGGGCGCGCCGCGAGGTGCTGGTCTGCTCCGGGGCGATCGCCTCGCCGCAGATCCTGCAACGCTCGGGCGTCGGCCCGGCCGACCTCCTGCGCGGCCTCGACATCCCGGTCGTGCAGGATCTTCCGGGGGTGGGCGAGAACCTCCAGGATCACCTGGAGATCTACGTCCAGTACGAGTGCCTGAAGCCGGTCTCGCTGGCGCCGGCGCTGAAAGTCTACAACCAGCCCCTGATCGGGGCGCAATGGCTGTTTACTGGCACCGGCATCGGCGCCAGCAACCAGTTCGAGGCGGGGGGCTTCATCCGGTCGAGCGACGATTTCGGCTGGCCGAACCTTCAGTACCACTTCCTGCCGCTCGCCATCAATTACAACGGCAGCAACGCGATCGAGACCCACGGCTTCCAGGCGCATGTCGGCTCGATGCGCTCGCCGAGCCGCGGGCGGGTGCGGCTCACCTCCCGCGATCCCGACGATCATCCGAGCATCCTGTTCAACTACATGTCGACGGAGCAGGATTGGCGCGAGTTCCGGGACGCGATCCGCATCACCCGCGAGATCATGGCGCAGCCGGCGCTCGACCCGTATCGCGGCCGCGAGATCAGCCCGGGACCGGCCCTGCGCAGCGATGCCGAGATCGACGCCTTCGTGCGTGCCCACGGCGAGACCGCCTATCATCCCTCGTGCTCGTGCAAGATGGGCACCGACGCGATGGCGGTGGTCGACGCGGAGGGCCGCGTGCACGGTCTCGAGGCCTTACGGGTGGTGGACGCCTCGATCATGCCGCTGATCGTCACCGGCAACCTCAACGCGCCGACCATCATGATGGCCGAGAAGATCGCCGACCGGATCCGGGGCCGCGCTCCGCTGCCGCGCAGCGACGCGCCCTACCACGTGGCGGGCGATGCCCCGGTCCGACGCCTCCCCGCCCGGGCGGCCTGAAGGCCGGCCGGCACCGGACACGGAGCCAGCTTGCGTAAGGTTCGCATGGACCGCGTGTGTCATACGAGCGTAATGCCTCTAGCTTAACGGTTCGCCGCTCGCGCCGTCGACTGATCAGCACGCAGACAAATTCGTTTCGTCGCGCGACCGTCCCGAATTCTCGCCAGGATACCCGACCCGCACTCAACCGCCGCGGGGCGGGCTCTTTTCGCAGCCCCCACCAGGAGGTTTATCCATGAAGCGCTCGTTCGGCTGGCTCCTCGGCCTCGCCTTTCTCGGCCTGTCAGGTCAGGCCGACGCGGCCGAGCTGACGCACTGGCCCAAGGAGGCCGCCAGCCGGATCGACGCGATGATCGCCGCGAATGCCAATACAGGCGCCTACGCGGTGTTTGACATGGACAACACGACCTACCGCAACGACCTGACCGAGGCCCTTCTGCCGTACCTCGAGATGAAGGGCGTGCTGACTCGCGAAAACCTCGATCCCTCGCTCAAGCTGGTCCCGTTCAAGGACAAGGACGGGCAGAAGGAGAGCCTGTACAGCTACTACAACCGGCTGTGCGAGATCGACGACCTGGTCTGCTATCCCTGGATCGCCCAGTCGTTCTCCGGGCTCACCCTGGCGCAGCTCAAGGTCCACCTCGACGAGATGATGAGTTCGGCCAAGCCGATCCCGACGACCTACTACGACGGCGACATTCTGAAGAAGACCGAGGTCAAGATTCCCCAACTCTTCCGCGGCATGCAGGAACTGTATGCCAAGCTGATGGAGAACGGGATCGAGGTCTACGTCATGACGGCGGCGCACGAGGAACTGGTGCGCATGGTCGCCTCCGATCCGCGCTACGGCTACAACGTCAAGCCGCAGAACGTGATCGGCGTCACGACGCTCCTCAAGGACCGCGCCACCGGCGCCCTGACGACGGCGCGCAAGCAGATCGCCGAGGGGCATTACGACCCGAAGGCCAACATGCCGCTCGAGATCACGCCGTACCTCTGGACGCCGGCGACCTGGTTCGCCGGTAAGTACGCGGCGATCCTGACCTACATCGCGCCGTGGAAGAAGGCCGTCCTGGTCGCGGGCGACACGCCGAAAAGCGACGGCTACATGCTGCTTCACGGTGTCGATACCACGAAGGGCGGCCTGCGCGTCTGGGTCGACCGGAAAGCCAAGTACCGCACCGAGATCGACGGGATGCAGAAGGCCGCGGCGGCGGATCAGGCCAAGAACGGCCTGCCGGGAACGGCGGACAAGAACTGGATCGTGGTCAAGCCGGACGATATTCAGTAGGGTCGATACGCCTTCCGGAAGGGGCGGGGGACGCGTTCGACCGGGCCGGCTCAAGCCCGGACGGGCGCCGGCGACGACGGGACTCGAGCCTGCGGCACGACGCCGTAGATCCGCCCCGCCGTGCCGAGGAAGAAGGCTTCCTGCTCCGCCGGGGGCAGGGCCGCGACGATCGCCTTGACGCCGTCGATCATCGGGGCGAGTTCCGCGCACAGGCTGTCGACCGGGAAGTTCGAGCCGAACATCACCCGGTCCGCCCCGAACAGATCGATCAGGGTCCGCACCACCGGCCCGTTCAGCTCCGGCGTCCAGGCCCGGCCCGGCTGGCCGAGGCCCGAGGCCTTGACGGCGACGTTCGGGCGGGCGGCGAAGCGGGCCATCGCATCGCGCCAGAGCCCGAGGCTATCGGGATCGCGGCGCGACGGCAGGCCGGCATGGTTGAGAATGATCGTGGTGTCGGGGAAGTCGCGGGCGAGTTCGACGGCCTCGTCGAGGTTCCACCACGGCGTCTGCAGGTCGAAGCACAGGCCGTGACCGCACAGGAGCGCGTAGCCGGCGCGCCAGATCTCGTCCGACATCAGGGTCCGGCACGTCCCGACCTCGTCGGGCGCGGCCGGGCCGCCCGGCTTGTGGCGCACGCTGCGCACCAGCGGGCAGGCGGCCTGTCCCGCCAGCACCGTCGCGACGTCGGCGCGGTCGAGCCAGGCCTGCGCGACGATCGCGTTGGGAAGGCCCCATTCGGCGGACAGCCCCGCGGCATAGGCGGTCTCGCCGAGCGGGTCGCCCGGGTCCCACTCGGTCTCGACATAGACGCTGGCGACGATGTCGTGCGGGCCGGCGTCGCGGCGGTACTCGTCCGGCAGGTAGCGCCGCTTGATCGCCTCGTAGTCGCCGTAGCGGAACGGGATTCGCACGCCGGGCTTCAGCCAGGGATGGGGGTTGCGGTCGGGCTCCCAGAAATGCTGGTGCGCGTCGAGGATCGGGCCGTCGTAGCGGGACATCGGCGCCTCGTTCAGGCTTTCGGGTAAGCGATCAACATCGTGCCGGCGACGTAGACGAGGGCGCAGGCGGCAAAGAACATCAGCACCGCCAGGTAGGCGCCGGTGGCCTGCAGGATCAGCCCGGTGAGGATCGGCACCGCGATGCCGCTGGCCGAGCCCGCGAAGTTCATGATCCCGCCGACGAGGCCGACCTTGTCCCTGGGCGCGAGCAGCGGCGGCAGGCTCCAGTAGAGGCTGCCCCAGTAGAGAAAGAAGAGCGTCACCGAGAGGAGCGCCACCGCGCCGACCGGATCGGCCACCTGCGGCAGGGCGACGAAGGTCGCGAAGACGGCGAGGCCGGAGACGCCCAGCATGCCCCGGTAGACGGCAGCCCGCGACCAGCCGCGGGCGAACAGGGCGTCGGCGGTGAAGCCGGCAAACAGCGAGCCCGACATGCCGGCGAGGAAGATCACGAAGGTCGCCGCGCCCATCTGCTTGAGGTCGAAGCCGCGGGCCTGGGCAAGGTAGCTCGGGCCCCAGGTGAGCAGGCCGAAATTGATCATCGCCCAGGCCATCCGGCCGAGCATCAGGCCGGCGAGCGAGCGGGCGGTGATCCGGGACGGAGCTTCCGAGGCGCGCCCGCCCTCCGGCACGGCCCGGATGGCGGCGAGTTCGGCGGCGTTGACCTGCGGATGCATCGCGGGATCGTCGCGCAGGATGCGCCAGGCCAGCGCCCCGAGGGCGATGGTGCCGAGGCCGGCGGCCAGGAAAGCGAGGCGCCAGGAATCGAGGGCGAGGATCAGGAACGAGATGATGACGCCGCCGAAGGCGGCCCCGAGGGGCGAGCCCGAATCCATCAGCACCGCGCCCCGGCCCCGCTCCTGCGGCGACAGCCAGATCGCGTTGAGCTTGGCGCCGGCGGGAAACAGCGGCGCTTCCGCCGCGCCGAGGCCGAGCCGGGTCAGGAGGAGCGACAGCCCGCCGGTCGCGAAGGCGGCCAGCGACTGGAACAGCCCCCAGGCGAGGGTGGCGCCCGCCATCAGGCGGCGCGGGCCGTAGCGGTCGATGAGCCAGCCGCCCGGCACCTGGAGCAGCGCGTAGGTCCAGAAGAAGGCCGAAAGGATCACGCCCTGCATCGTCGGCGAGAGGTCGAACTCGCGGGCGATGGTCGGCATCGCGATCGACAGGGCGGTGCGGTCGATCAGGTTGATGACGACGAGCGCGAACACGACCGCGAAGATGCGCCAGCGCACCCGCGTGGCGGCGGCGCTCGCGACGGCGCCGGATCCGGCGATGGTGGCGTCCATGGGGTGTTTCCTCCATTGGTCCGCCCCGGGGCTCTCCCGGCCCCTTGGGCGGTGATGGTTGCGGCGGCGCCCTGCTCAGCGGTTCACCAGCCGGGCCGGGATCAGGAAGATCAGGCCCGCGGCCAGCACCAGGGTCGCGGCGAGGAACAGGATCGAGAGCTCGGTCTTGCCGGTCGCCTGCGAGGTCCAGCCGACGATGGCCGGGCCGAAGAAGCCCGAGAGGTTGGCAAACGAGTTCAGCACCGCGAGCCCGCCCGCCGCGGCGACGCCCGAGAGCATGGCGGTCGGCAGGTTCCAGAACAGCGGCGGGATGGCGAGGATGCCCGCGGTGGCGATGCAGAGCGCGAACACGCCGAGGACCGGCTGGCTCTGCCACAGCACCGAGAGCCCGAGGCCGACCGCGCCCGTCAGGTAGAGCCCGGCGAGGTGCCAGCGGCGCTCGCGGAACCGGTCGGAGCTGCGGCTGACGAGCACCATCGAGGCGATGGCGCACAGGCTCGGCAGGGCTGAGACCAATCCGACCATCGCCGGATCCTTGACGCCCATATTGGTGATGAGCGTCGGCAGCCAGAAGTTCAGGCCGTAGAGGCACAGGTTGCAGATGAAGAAGATCCCGGTCATCAGGATCAGGTAGCGGTTGGTCAACGCGGCACGCAGGGTCAGCGCGGGCTTGGCCGCCCGCTCCGCGGCGAGGTCCTCGGCGATCGCCGCCTTCTCCGGCGCGTCGAGCCAGCGCGCCTGCTCGACCCGGTCCTCGAGCAGCAGCAGCAGGGCGATGCCGATGACGACGCTCGGCAGCGATTCGAGCAGGAACAGCCACTGCCAGCCGGCATAGCCGAGCACACCCGACATCCTTCCGAGGATCAGGCCCGAGACCGGGCCGCCGATCAGCCCGGCGACGCCGAGCCCGATGAAGAACAGGCCGACGACCCGGCCCCGGCGCTCGGCCGGGAACCAGGCGCTCAGGTAATAGATCACGCCGGGCATGAAGCCGGCCTCGGCGAGACCGAGGGCGAAGCGCACGGCGTAGAACTGCCAGGCGGTCTGCACCAGCATCGTCGCGGCCGAGATCAGGCCCCACGTCACCATGATCCGGGCGAGCCAGGTGCGGGCGCCGACCCGGTGCAGGATCAGGTTGCTCGGCAACTCGAACAGGAAGTAGCCGAGAAAGAAGATGCCGGCGCCGGCGCCGTAGACCGCGTCGCTGAATTGCAGGTCGGAGGCCATCTGGAGCTTGGCGAAGCCGACATTGACCCTGTCGAGATAGGCCGCGAGGAAGGCCAGGATCAGCAGCGGCACGATGCGCGCCGTCGCCTTCCTGTAGGCCGAATCCCGGATCGAGAGGCCGGCGCTCGCGGCCGGCATGGCGATGGTGGACATAACGGTTTCCTCCCACGAATTGTCTGGCGTTGCGGGGGTTGTTGTTGGTCGTCGCGTGTCGATCACATCCGGTAGACGCGCCGGGCGGTCTCCGAGAACACCTTGCGCAGCCGCTCCGGATCGCGGGTGCCGAGGCCGCGCATCACCGCCGTGACGATCCTGGGCACGTCGGCCGAGAGGCCGCTGACCGGCAGGTTGCTGGCGAACATCACGCGGTCGTCGCCGAAGAGCGCGACCGTCTCGGCGACCACCCGCACGGTGCTGGCCTCGTCGAAGCGCCCGCCGCGCAGGCCGAACTCGGAGAGCTTGACGCTGACCTGCGGCAAGGCCGCCAGGGCCTCCATGCCCCGGCGCCAGGCGGACAGCCCGGCCTCGGAGCGGTCGAGCGGCAGGCCGCAATGGTTGAGCACGACGGACAAGCCCGGCAGCCCGGCCACGACCGCGGCGGCCTCCGTCAGGTGCCAGAACGGCACCCGCAAATCCCAGGACAGGCCGTGCGCGGGGAGGCGCGCGAGGCCCGCACGCCAGATCTCGTCCTGGAGCGAGCCCGCCTCGCCGGCGACCGACAGGCCGGGTGCCGCGGCGGTGACCGGCTTCGAGCGGACGCCCCGGAAGGCGGGGCTCCGGCGATGCGCGGCCAGCACCGCATCGAGGTCGTGCTGGAGGAACGAGACGTGGCCGACCGTGACGCCCGGCAGGCCGTCGCGGGCCCGCACGGCGTCGAGAAAGCGGGTCTCCGCCACCTGCTCGTCGCGGGCGCGCTCCGCCTCGACATGGACGGTCGCGGCGAGGCGGAGCGGCCGGCAATCCCGCCGCAGGTCGGCGACCGCGTAGTCGCGGCGCAAGGCTTCGTAGGGGCCGAGGAAGAACGCCGCGCCGGCATAGCCCTCCTGGAGCCAGGGATAATGGCCGTCCTGCAAGGCCCAGAGGTGGTGATGGGCGTCGACGATTCCCTCGGGCAGGATCTCGTTCAGGAAGGAGATGGGATCGGCCATGGCGGCGCTCACTCGGCCGGGACCGTGTGGGCGACGGCCGGGGCTGAGCCCGCGACCTGCACCTGGGGCTTGATCCGGAAGGTCGCGGCGGCGCCGACGAGGAGCAGGCCGATCGAGCCGGCGAAGGGCAGGGTCCAGTTCCCGGTGGCGTCGATGATGAGGCCGAACAGGATCGGCGAGAGGATGCCGGCCACCGCCGAGCCCGCATTCATCAGCCCGCTCGCGGTGCCGGCGTGGCGCGGCGCCACGTCCATCGGCACGGCCCAGATCGGCCCGATCGTCAATTCGATCATGAAGAACGCGCCGCTGAGCAGGAGCGCGATGGCGGTGAGGTCGCGCACGAACAGGACCGGGACCAGGAAGGCGGCGGCGCCCAGGAAGCTGACCAGGATGACCCGGGCGCGCGCCGCCTCCAGGCTGCCGGTGCGGCGGTAGACCCAGTCGCAGATCACCCCGCCGACGGTGTCGCCGACGACGCCGGCGAAGAACACGCCGGAGGACAGGATCGCCGAGTTCTTGATGTCGAGATCGTAGCCGTGCTTGAAGAATACCGGCAGCCAGGTGAAGAACAGCCAGCCGGTCCAGCCGTAGCAGAAATAGACCATCATGGTCGGGGCCATGCGGCGCAGGAGCGGTCCCCACGGCACCGCGTCGGCCTTGCCCTTGCTCAAGTCGTAGGGCGGCACGTCGGCGAGGTCGTCGGCGATCACGCCGCGATGGGTGCGCGGATCGTCCCGGAAGTAGCGCCACCAGGCCGCGACCCAGACGGCGGTGACCGCGCCCAGCACCACGAACGACATCCGCCACGACAGGGTGAGGATGAGGAGGGCGACGAGCGGCGGGGTGACCGCGTTGCCCAGGCGCGAGCAGGAATGGGTGATCCCCTGCGCGAAGCCGCGCCGGGCGCGCGGCGTCCAGTTGGTGAGGGCCCGGCCGGCGGCGGGGAGCGTCGCGCCCTCGCCGATGCCGAGGACGAAGCGCACGGCGAGCAAGGCCGCAAAGCTGCCGACGAGCCCGGTGCCGATCGTGGTCAGAACCCAGATCAGGCCGCAGACCAGCAGCGTCACCCGCGAGCCGATCCGGTCGGCGATCCAGCCGCCGATCACCTGGAACACCGCGTAGGAATAGGCGAAGGCCGAGAAGGCGATGCCGAGCTGGGTGTTGGTCATCCCCAGCTCGGCCTGGATCGAGGAGGCCGCCGTCGACAGGTTGACCCGGTCGACGTAGAGCAGGAACGACATCGTGGAGAGCAGGATCAGGACGTTGAGCGGCGCGCCTCCGCGGCGATACCCGAACATGATTTCCTCCCGTCGTCATGGTTTTTCATGATCGTGCGGTTTCTTGTTTTGATTTTTATCGATTGTCTGCTTCGCCTCGCCCTCGACCTCATCCTGAGGTGTCGGTCGATCAGCGATCGACTGACCTCGAAGGAGGCCTCCAGAAGCCGCAGCTTTGGCTGAAGCCCTCCTTCGAGGCTGCTGCAAGCAGCAGCACCTCAGGATGAGGTCGCGAGTGGGGTACCGGTGACGTCGTCGCGCAGATTGCGCCGGTCAGGCGCTCACGCCGCCTGCCGCACCGCGCCCCTGCCGGCCATCCGGGCGGCGAGCAGCAGGGCAGCCCGGCTGGCGCCGGGATTGGCGATGCCCTGGCCGGCGATGTCGTAGGCCGAGCCGTGGGCGGGAGTGCAGATCGGGAAGGGGAAGCCGCCGAGCAGGGTCACGCCGCGGTCGAAGCCGATGAGCTTCATGGCGATCTGGCCCTGGTCGTGGTACATCGTCAGCACCGCGTCGAAGGCTCCCTTGGTGGCCCGCAGGAAGACGGTGTCGGGCGGAAACGGCCCCTGCGCGTCGATGCCCTCCCGCCGGCCGGCCGCGACGGCGGGCGCGATGATCGCGTCGTCCTCGTGGCCGAAATTGCCGCCGTCGCCGGCATGCGGGTTGAGGCCCGCCACCGCGATGCGCGGCGCGGGAAATCCGCTGTCCTTGAGCGAGCGATCGGTGAGCCGCAGGCCTTCCAGCACGGCATCGTAGGTGATGAGCGAGGCCACCGCCGAGAGCGGCACGTGCGAGGTGATGCGGGCGTTCCACAATCCTTCGAGGATGTTGAACTCCTTGGCCGGGACATCCGCGAGCCCCAGCACCTCGGCGGTGAAGCCGATCTCGTCGTCGTAGGGCGGGTGAGCGAGGCGCATCGCCGCCTTGTTGAACGGGGTGAAGCAGACCGCGCCCGCGACGCCCGAGGCGGCGAGGCCGATCGCCTCGCGGAAGTTGCGCAGCGCGAAGGCGCCGCCCTCCCGCTGCACCTCGCCCAGCGTGATCCCGTCGGGGTCGAGATGGCCGAGATCGAGCAGCACCGGACGCTCGCCGGGCGTCGGATCCTGGCCCGGCCGCCGCACCTCGACGTCGAGGGACAGGCCGGCCTGCGCCGCGCCGCGTTCCAGGACGCGGGCATCGCCGACGATCAGCAGGCGGGCGGCGGAGCGGATCTCCGGATCGGCCGCGACCTTGGCGGCGAGCTCGGGTCCGATCCCCGCCGGATCGCCGATGGCGACGGCGAGGACGGGGCGCAGCGGGTCGGCGGACGAGTCGGGCATGCGGGAGACCTGGCTTTTGCTCGGATCGACCCGTTCTATAGATCCGCGATGTCCTGCACGCAAGAATGCTGTATGCAGGAATACAGGATGCGACGGTGTTTGTGGGCCTATGACAGGTCGCGAGTGGAGGGAGACGGAGCCTCATGCTAGGAGGGCCGACGGCTGAGAGGCGTATGATGGACGTGAGCAACGAGGGGCTGTCGGCCCTCGACCCGATGGTGCCGGTCAGCCGGCGGACCCTCCACGACGAACTCGTCGGGCGCATCCGCGACCTCATCATCGAGGGTCACCTCGCCCCCGAGAGCCGCATCCACGAAGGACAGCTCGGGCAGGCCCTCGGGGTATCGCGCACCCCGTTGCGCGAGGCGCTGAAGTTCCTCGCGAGCGAGGGCCTGATCGAGCTGGTGCCCGGGCGCGGCGCCGTGGTGCGCCGCCTCACGCCCCGCGACGTGCGCGACATGCTGGACGTGCTGGCCGCCCTGGAGACGACGGCGGCCCGCCTCGCCTGCCGACGGGCGAGCGACGCCGAGATCGCGGCTCTGCGCCGGCTGCACGACGAGATGATGACCTACTACGCGACCCGCACCCGGCTCGAATACTTCAAGCGCAACCAGGCGTTCCATGCCGGTCTCGCCACCCTGTCGGGCAATGCGTTCCTGGCCGCCACCCACGAGGGGATCCAGTCGCGCCTGCGCCGGATCCGCTTCGTGGGCAGCGACGCGCCGGACAAGTGGGCCGGCGCGGTGGCCGAGCACGAGGAGATGGTGCAGGCCCTCGAGGCCCGCGACGCCGACCGCCTCGCGGCGGTGATCGCCCGCCATCTCGAGGCGACCTGGATCCGCGTGCAGGACGTGATCTGACCGCGGCCGTGTCGTGTGGGTCCGGCACCCGTCCGGTCCGCCGGTAACACGCCATGGATCGGCAGGTCGGCGGCCCTCCCCCGCGCTTTCGACACGCCGAAGCCGACCGTCGGCCATGGCGGCTGGTTCGGGGCGATCGATTCGGTGCGGGGGCCGGCGGCTGCCAGATGTTCGGCGTCACCCCGATGCCGATCTACGATCCGGCGCAAACCATCGTCGACCTGCGCGACGTCATGATCCTGTTCCGATCGGGGGAAATTCGATGAGCTATCAAATCACGCTGCCGCGCATCATTCGCATCGGCCAGGGCGCCATCGCCGAGACGGCCGAGATAGTGAGGACCTTGCGACTGGCAAAGCCGCTCATCGTGACGGACGCGACGATGGTGAGAAACGGGACCGCCGATCGCCTCCAGGCCACGCTCGCCTCGGCCGACATCGAATCGGACGTTTTTTCCGACACGATCCCGGAGCCCGACACCCGGACGGTCGCCGCCGTTCTGGCCGCAGTCGAGGCGGGCCGCTTCGATTGCCTGATCGGCCTCGGCGGCGGCAGCCCGATCGACACCGCGAAGGCCGTCGCCGTCCTGTGCGTCCAGGGCGGCGCGATGCGCGACTACAAGGCTCCGCACCAGGCAAACGGACCCGCGCTCCCCGTCATCGCGATCCCGACGACGGCCGGAACCGGCTCCGAGGTCACGCGCTTCACGGTGGTGACGGATGCCGACACCTCCGAGAAGATGCTCTGCGCCGGTTTGTCGTTTCTGCCCGTCGCCGCCGTCGTCGATTACGAATTGACGCTGAGCAAGCCCCCGAGGTTGACCGCCGACACCGGGATCGATGCCTTGACGCATGCGATCGAGGCCTACGTTTCGCGTCGCGCCAACGCGATCTCGGATGGCTTCGCCCTGGCGGCGATCCGGAACATCGCCCCGCATCTGCGACGCGCCTACGCCGACGGAACCGATCGCTGCGCCCGAGAGGCATTGATGCTGGGCGCGACGCAGGCCGGGATCGCGTTCTCCAACAGCTCCGTCGCCCTCGTCCATGGCATGAGCCGACCGATCGGCGCCCACTTCCACATTCCGCACGGCCTGTCCAACGCCATGCTGCTGCCCACGATCACCGCCTACAGCATACCCGGCGCCGAGGCGCGGTACGCCGAATGTGCCCGCGCGATGGGGCTCGCCGCCGGCCGGGACGATGCCGCGGCGGCCCAGGCGCTCGTGGCCGAGCTGCGCGCCATCAACGCCGATCTCGCCGTCCCGTCACCGGAGGCTTACGGCGTCGATCCGGCAACCTGGACGACGTTGCTCCCCACGATGGCGCGCCAAGCCCTCGCCTCGGGGTCACCGTCCAACAATCCGGTCGTGCCCGACCTCGAGGCGATCGTCGCGCTCTACGAAGAGGTTTGGCACGGCGCCGATCGTCCGGCGGGTCATGGAGCGGCCCGGAACACGGATGACGGGGGACGCGCTGCGCCGGCGCGGACCTCCGCGTAGAGGGCCTCGCACGCGTCGAGCCAGCTTTCGCGGGTGAACAGGCGCAGCACCCGCTCGCGCGGGACGCGGCGCGGGATCGCCAGCGCCCGGGGGATGGCCCCGGCCAGGGCGGCGTCGTTCCCGGACGGGACCAGGCATCCGGCCTCGCCGACGACCTCCTCCGCCGCGCCCCGGGCAAAGCCCGCGACGGGAAGGCCGCAGGCCATCGCCTCGATCGCCGCGAGCCCGAACGGCTCGTCCCAGCACGGGGTGAACAGGAAGACCGAGGCGCGGGCGATCTCCGCGGCGAGCGCCGGCCCGGCGAGGTGGCCGCCATAGCGGATCGGCCCGCCGAGATGCGGGAGGATGTCGGTCTCCCAGTGATCCGGCTCCTCGATCGGGCCGAACAGGGTCAGGGGCAGGCCGGCGCGCCGCGCGGCCGCGATCGCGTGGTGCGGGCCCTTCACGCGAGCGATGCGCCCGCTCCAGACGGCGGAGCCGTCGCCGCCGTCGCGGTAGGGCCAGGCCGCGGGATCGATGCCGTTGTGCAGGACGCCCGCCTCCGGCGGGGCGCCGTCGGGCCACCAGGCCCGCAGATGCGCGGCCGAGGTCGCGGTGATGCGGTGCCCGGGTGCCGGGCTGTCGTGCACGAACCAGCGCAAGGCGTCGTAGGGCGGCGCGTGCAGGGAGGTGAGCGTGGGAACGGCCTCCGTGCGCCGCCGCTCCAGGGCCAAGCGGCTCAGGGAGTTGTTGTGCACGACGTCGAACCCGCCCGCCGCGATCCGGTCGCAGGCGGCGGCGTAGCCGGCATCGACATGGGCCTTGAGGCCGGGATCGCCCCGGTGCTCGAGGCCCGGGAAGCTCTTCTCGTGGTGGACCGGGATCACCGGGTCGAGGGTGAAGCGCGGGTCGCTGTCGCCGGAGGCGAACAGCACCACCGCGTGGCCCCGGGCGGTCAGCCCGTCCGCCAGGTGCCAGCAATAGGCCTCCAGGCCGCCCGCGAAGGGCGGCGCGATCGGGTGGCGCAGGTGGGCAAGGAGCGCGATCCTCACGCCGGCACCGGGGCCTGCTTCCGAATCTCGATCTCCCTGGCCTCGATCTCCCTGGCCTCGATGGCGCGGATGACCGAGGCCGAGTTGGTGTAGGGCTGGTGGCCCTGCTGCCCGGTGAGCGCGAGGTCGCCGGCATCGGGGCGGCGCAGGATGCGGATCGGCCGGTCCGGCGTGTCGTCGATCAGCCCCATCACCCGGAAGGCATGGAGCCAGTGCCCCATGGTGCGGTAGCCCCACTTGGCCTCGAACAATTCGGCATTGCGCACGACACTGTCGAGGTGGTGGACCGGCGGCATGTGGTGCGGGTGGTACTGGTGATAGGCAAGGCCGCCCTTCATCCAGGCGATCGGCAGGCCGCGCCGGTCGAGGAGCTTGCCGAAGTCGGTATCCTCGCCGCCATAGCCGGTATAGCGCTCGTCGAAGCCGCCGGTGGCGAGGAAGGTGGCGCGCCGGATCGCGAAGTTGAGCGACCAGAAGCAGCGGTAATCGTGGCAGATCTCGAGGCCGGCGGCCGGCGGGCCGCGGCGATCGGAATGCTTCTCGGCGACCCGGGCCAGATCCGCGTAGGCCCAGTCCCCCGCGGTCGCGTGCTCGGGCAGGTGCAGCACCTCGCCCATCAGCAGGCCGTCGAGGGTGGCGAGCCCGGCGGCGTAATCGGCGACGAGGTCGGGCGCGGGGATGCAATCGACGTCGAGGAACACGACCGCGTCCCCGGTGGCGAGCGCGACGCCGCGGTTGCGCGCGGCGGCGAGCGGCAGCGCCTCGCCCGGGAGCCGGAACTGGTGCACCGGGAACGAGGCGTCGGGCAGGTCGTAGAGGTCGTCCTGCATCACCGCGACGATGAACTCGGCGGGTTTCCGGGTCTGGCGTTCCAGGCCGCGGAGCACGTTCGCGAGGTGGGCGGGACGACCCTTGGCCAGGGTGACGACGGACACGGAGGACATGCGGGCGCTGAGCTTTCCGGCAAGCAGGAGGAGGATGGGGTTCGTCAGCCGGCGGCGACGACGCGAAGCGCGCCCGGCTCGGCGGCGCTTGGCAAAGGCTCGACGGCGCCCGGCAAAGGCTCGGCGGCGCCTGGCAAAGGCTCGGCGGCGCCTTGCCAGAGCGCGTCGGTCAGCCCTTCGAGCCAGCCGGCGGCACGGGACGCCGCGTCCGGCGCGTAGAGGCTGCGCAGGGCCTCGCCGTCGAGGGCTCGCGCCCGGGCGAGGAGGTCGCGCCAGCCCTGGAGGTCGCCGGGCCAGATCGGCGCCTGGACGGCGGCGCCCAGGCGCACCAGGGCCTCGGCCTTGCGGGTCTGCTCGCCGAAATAGCGCCATTCCGGCATCACGATCAGGCGACCGCCGACCCGGGCGACCTCGTGCACCGTGTTGTCGCCGGCCGAGGCCACCACGATGTCGGCCGCCGCCAGGTAATCGGTGACCGAGGGCACCCAGCCGAGTTCGCGCAGGTTCGAAAAATCGGTCTCGTGGCCCTCGCGGTGGGTCGGCCCGAGGGTGAGCCACAGGGCGTCGGGCGCGGCGCGGGCCGCGACCGTGAGGGGCGCGTAGGGCGTGCCGCTGCCCCCGCCGCCGGTCACCGCCACGACGATCTCGCGGTCGGGATCGAGGCCGAGGCTCGCCCGCGCCTCGGCCCGGTCCGGCACCCGGTCGATGCTGGTGCACAGCCCGCCGCTGTAGAAGGTCCTGGCGCGAAGATGCGCCGGATAGTCGTCCTGTTCGAGTTTGGCGTCGAAGGGCGCCAGCATCCCGACGCAGGCCTCGTAGGATCCGACATGGCCGATATCCTGGCGGTCGCCGTGCATGCGGATCTGCACCGCCGGCACGCTGGCGATGCGCGACAACAGCGCGATCTCCGCCGAGACATCGACGACGAAGAGGCCGATGCCGCGGTCGTCGAGGTGGTCGAGGATCCGGCGCATCGTCCGGCGCATCTCGGGGAGCCCGAGGGGCACGCAATGCATCACCTGCGGCGTCGGCTCGGCGTGGAGGCGCGGGGTCGGCACCGCGGCGCCGATCATGTTCGGCAGCGCCACGATCTCGATGTCGCGGGAGAATCCGTCGAACAGGTGCGGGCCGGCGGTCAGCACCGAGACCGGGCGGTCGCGGGCGAACTCGGCCGCCACCGCCATCGTGCGGCGGGCATGGCCCCGTCCCTGGTGGTGGACGAAGAACGCGATCGGCTTCTTCATGAAATCTCTCAAGAAAAAAGGGCATCGGGCCGCAAGGCGGCGGCGATCTCCGGCGGGGTCGGGGGGCGCAGGAGGCGGATGTCGTCCGCGCCCTCGTCCCAGGCGATCAGGCCGGCGTCGCGGAACTGGCCGAGCCAGTAGGTCATGCACCAGCGCCCGTGCCGGGCCCGGAAGCGCGCGGCATTGGCGAGGATCGGGTCGAAATGCTGGAGCGGCGGCACGTGGACCGGGTGATGCTGGTGATAGGCCCGCGCGCCCCCGACCCAGAAGGTCGGAAGACCGCTCGCGCTCAGGCGGGCGGCGAGATCGGTCTCCTCGCCGCCATAGCCGGCAAAGGTCTCGTCCATGCCGCCGACCGCGCGCCAGGCCCGCGCCGGCAGCGCGAAGGACAGGCCCCAGAGCTGGCCGGCATCGGGCTCGGGGCGGAGGCCGGTTTCCGGCACCGGAGGGCGGGCCGGGTGGGCGCGGCCGAGCCGGTCGAGATCGGCCTCGTCGAGGTGCGCGACGCCCGGCGGCAGGTACAGGACCTCGCCGAGGAACAGGCCGTCGCCTTCCGCGGCCGCCTGCGCGTAGGCGGACACGAGGCCGGCACCCGGGATGCAATCGACGTCGAGGAAGATCAGCAGGTCGCCGTCCGCCGCCTCCGCCGCCCGGTTGCGGGCGGCCGCGAGCGGCATCGGCTCGCCCGGCACGTGGAGGTGGCGCACCGGGCAGCCGGGATCGGGCAGGTCTGGCGCGGGCTCCGCCTGCATCCAGGCGATCACCAGTTCGCGCGGGCGCGTGCTCTGGCGGGCGAGACCCCGCATCAGGTGGCGCAGGCACGCGTCGCGCCCGCGCACCAGGGTGAGCACGCTCGCGGCAGGGGACTCGGGTCGCGAGGCCTCAGGTCGCATGCGCGAACATCCGGCGGAAATGGCCGACGCCCTCGATGATGCCGCGGGCATGCGAGGCCCGGGCGACGTAGGAGTGCTGCAGGGCGGCGTGGGCGGCCAGCCCGTCGGAATAGTTCGCCACGATGATCGCCTGCACCCGCGCGCGCAGCATCTCGACGTCGTTGCCGGAATCACCCGCCACGAACACGGCCCGCTCGGGCAGGCGGTAGAGGGCGCGCACGTGGTCGACCGCGCTGCCCTTCGAGGCCCGCTCGGGCAGGACGTCGAGGTAGCGGCCGTGGCTGTGGATCACCGAGGCCCGCAGGCCCGCCTGGCCCAGGCGGGCCCGGACCTGCGCCGCCGCTGCCGCACCGCCGAAATAGCTGAGCTTGAGCGCGCGCTGCTCCAGCGGCCCCTGGGGCGCCAGGTCGGCGAGGCCGACGAGCGCGGCGCGGATCGCCTCCCGCTCCCATCCGGGCAGAATCGCCGCGCGCCAGACGGAATCCGCCGTGTAGGTCACGCCGTTCTCGTCGAGGTGGTGGATCTCGGAGCCGACCGAGGTGATCATCACCTGCGGCCGCGGGCTGTCCTGCTGCTCCAGCACCGCCATCGCGCTGTGGAACGAGCGCCCGGTCGCGACCCCGAAGGCCAGCGACGCCTGCCGGCTGTGCCAGCGCCGGAAGATGCCGAGAGCCGCCTCGCACCCGACCAGCGTGTTGTCGATGTCGCAGATCAGGAGCTGGCGCGGCGCCTCCACGGGCGGTACCGGCGTCACGAGTGCGCGTAGCAGGGCGTGGTAGCGCGCGGCGTGCCGGTCCCAGTCGTAAGCTGCCGCCGCCCGCGCGCCGCCGGCGACGCATCGGGTGTAGAGGGCGGGATCGTCGAGGAGGCGCAGGGCCGCCGCCGCGATGGCGTCGGGCCGGCGAGGATCCACGAGGATGCCGTTGCCGCAGGTCTCGACGATGTCGTTTGGGCCGCCGCTGTCGGTCGCGACGAGGGGCAGGCCGGCGGCGGAAGCCTCGAGCAGGGTCAGGCCGAACGGCTCGTTGAGGGCCGGGTTGACGAACAGGCCGCCCCGCACCCGGGCATGGGCGTAGAGCGCCGGCACGTCCTCGGGCCGGTGGCTCTTCGGGTAGGCGACCCGGCCGTAGAGGTCGTAGCGGTCGATGAGCACCAGGAGGTCGCGTAGCGTCTCGGCCATCTCGCCGTCGAGGGCGTCGATGTCCTGGCGGGTCCCGGCGATCAGGACGAGGTTCGCACGTGCCTGCAGGCCTGGATTCTCGCCGTAGGCCCGCACCAGGGCGGCGAGGTTCTTGCGCGCCACCGGGCGGGCCAGCGCCAGCAGCACCGGCTTGCCGGGGTCGTGCAGGAAGCGCGCGAGCGTCGCGTCGACCCGCGGATCGGGGCGGCTGTCGGCGAAGCGGGCGAGGTCGCTGCCCGGCGGCAGGACGCGGATCCGGCCCGGATCGTAGGCGTCGTAGCCGGCATACTGCACCTCCGCCTCGTCGCGCGAGGAGGCGATGACGAGGCTGGCGCGGGCGAGCGCCCGCTCCTCGGTGGCGATCCGGCCGGCGAGGTCGGGCTGCCCCGCCGCCTTGCCGAGCATCGCCGCCTTGACCCGGCCGAGCGAGTGGGCGGTGAAGACGAACGGGATCCCGAGCCGGTCCTCGACGATCTCCGCGACGGCGGCGGCGTCGGCGTAATGGGCGTGGATCAGGTCGGGAGCCCGCGCTTGCGCGCCGATCCAGGCGATCAGGCTCTCGGCGAAGCTCGCGACCTCCGCGTGCATCTCCTCCTTGGTGCGGTAGCCCGGAGACGCGCTCGACAGCCGCACGAGCGTGGCCTTGTCGCCGAGGCGCTCTTCGGGCACGGCGTAGTCGGGGCCGGGCGCGCCGGAGAACCGGCGCGTCGCCACCACGATCCGGCCGATATCGGAATCCTGCGCCGAGGCGGCGACGAGATCGAGCAGGTAGCGGATATGGCCGCCGGTATCGGCGGTGAGCCCATAGACCACGTCCCGGCCGCGCAGGCAGCCCTGCAGGGCGACATGCAGAACGAACATCACTCCGCCGCCGCAGCGGACAAAATCCGAGAACAGGTCGATTCGAGTGAGGTATATGTCGTGATCCGCGTCGCCCAAATCGCTCCGAACATCTTTCCCATTCCCCCGGAGCATCACGGCGGCACGGAGCGGGTCATCCACGACCTCGCCACGGCGCTGAGAAGCTTGGGCGTGGAGGTAACGCTGTTCGCCCCCACGGACAGTGCGACACACTTACCCCGTATCGGTAGCTATCCGAGCCTCGCGGCCCTGGAGCGTCGCTACGGCCGGGTCGCGCCCGGGGTGCCGGCCGCCCTCGACGCCCTGCAGCTCGAGGCCCTGCGCCGGCGCCTCGACGACTTCGACATCGTCCATGGCCACGGCGAGTTCGCGCACGCCGCCCTCCTCGGGGAGCGCAGGCGGCACAGCCTGACGACGATCCACTGGCGGGTCGACGAGCTCGACCGGGCTTTGTTCTTCGAAGGCTTTCCCGATCTCCCCGTCGCGGCGATCTCGGCGGCGCAAGCGGCCGGCATACCGGCGGCGAACCGGGCCGGGGTCGTGCATCACGGCATCGACCGCGACCGCTACCAGGCGTCGCTCGAGGCTGGCGACCACCTCGCCTTCGTCGGGCGGATGACCGACCAGAAGCGGCCCGACACCGCGATCCGGGTGGCGCGGGAGGCCGGCCTGCCGATCCGGCTCGGCGGCACGATCGATGTCGGCAATCCGGGCTATTTCGACCGCGAGGTCCGCCCCTTGCTCGCCGACGACGCGGTCTATCTCGGCCCGGTGGACGATCAGGCCAAGGGCGCGCTCCTCCGCGGCGCCCGCGCGCTGCTGTTCCCGATCGACTGGCCGGAGCCGTTCGGCCTCGTGATGATCGAGGCGATGGCCTGCGGCACCCCGGTGATCGCCTGGAACCGCGGCTCGGTGCCGGAGATCGTCGAGGACGGGGTGACGGGCTTCGTCGTCGCCTCCGAGGACGAGGCCGTGGCGGCGCTCGCCCGGATCGGCGAGATCGACCGGGCGGGGGTGCGCCGCCGCTTCGAGGAGCGGTTCACCGCCGAGCGCATGGCCCGGGACTACCTCGCCCTCTACCGTCGCCTCCTGGCCGCCTGATGCGCACTGCCCTCCTCGCCTGGGACTACCCGCCGGCCCCGAGCGGCCTCTCGACCGCGGCCCGGGAGATCGCCGAGAGCCTGTCCGAGGCCGGTGCCGACGTGACGGTGTTCACCCTCGATCGCGCCGTCATCGAGCGGGTCGGGGGCGTGACGGTCGCCGGGATCTCCCTGCCGCCTGCCGGGGGCCTCGCGAGTTTACGCCGCTGGGGATCGGTCGGCCACCTCGCCGCCCCGCTGGCGTTCCGGCGCGCGGTGCTGGCCGCGCATGCCGGCAGCCCGTTCGACGTGATCGAGGCGACGAACTGGTACGCGCCCGCCGTGCTGCTCGCCGGCCGCCGCGACCTGCCGCTGGTGACTCGCTCCTCGACCCCGGCGGCCTTCACCCGCGGGCCGGCCCCGTCCTTGCGCGACCGCCTCGACGGCGGGACCGCCGACGCCCTGGAGCGGCGTCAGGCGCGGGGAAGTGCCGGCCTCATCGCCAACACCGCGGCGCACGGGGCGGTGATCGGGCAGGCCTATCGCCTGTCGGGCCGCCAGCCCGACGCGGTGATCGGGCTGAGCCTGCCGCCGGAGGTCGCGGGCCGCGCCCGGGACGCTGCCTATCCGGAGGCGGACGCGCCTTTGCGCCTGCTCTTCGTCGGGCGGGCGGAACTGCGAAAAGGCTTCGACGCGCTGATGGGCGCCCTGGCGATCCTCGCGGCGGAGGCGGAGCGGGGCGCCCTGCCGCCGTTCCGGCTCGACCTCGTCGGGGTGCCGCCCGGCGACCTGCCGGCGGATCTCTCCGACGCGGCCCGGGCGCGCCTCCACGCCCGCGGCCGGATCGGCGCCGGGGCTTTGGCCGAGGCCTACGCGGAGGCCCACGCGGTTCTCGCCCCGTCGCGCTACGAGAGCTTCGGCCTCGTCTACCAGGAAGCCCTGGCCTACGGTCGGCCGGTGGTGGCCTGCGCCGAGGATGCGAGCGCCCGCGCCTTCGTCGGCGCGCCCGAGGCCGGCCCGCTCGCGGCGGCGGCCACCGGTCCGGCGCTCGCCGACGCCCTTCGCCCGCTCCTGCGCGATCCCGGCTTGCGCCGGGCCTACCGCGCCCGGGCGCTCGCGGCGGCCGGGCGCTTCACCCGGGGAAGCCTCGCGCGCGCGACGCTCGATCTGTACGGGCGGGCCATCGCGGCGGCGCGGGGTGGGTGAACCTCATGCGCGGTAGGGCCGCAACAGCGTCTCCTCCTCCTCCAACCGGCCGCGCCCGGGATCGAGGGCCTCGTAGGCCCGGGAGCGGGCGCGGACATGGTCGCGGCTCAAGCGGTGCTCGATCGCGCCGTGCAGGGCGATGAGGCTGCGACGCCAGCCGCCGTCGAGGGCCGGGCGCTCGTGGACGCGGCCGGCATAGCGCACCGGAACCCGGTTCAGCCGGTACTGCACGTCCGGATAGACATCCGACATGATTCCGTCGACGCGGTTGCACCGGGGCAGGCCGACCGAGAAGACGTCGCCGTCCTCGGCGAGGGCCGCGAGGGCCGGCAGGAGGCGGCCGGTTTCGGGAGCGAGCGTCTCGTCGGCGTCGAGCTGCAGCATCCAGGCGTGGCGGGCGAGATCCTGGAGGGCGTTGCGCTGCGCGGCGAAGTCGCCCGCGAGGGGACGGACAGCCATCCGCACCGCGCCCTCCGCGAAGCCCGCGACCGGGATCGCCCGCAGCGGCGCGGCCTCGCCGTCGAGGAGGATCGCGACGTCGTCGGTCCAGCCGGCCTGCGAGGCGAGGCCGGCGAGCACCGCGTCGAGTTCGGCCGGACGGCAGAGGAGGCCCAGCGAGACGGGCGGCCCGTCCGCGAGATCGTAGAGTTCGGCCCGCGCCGCGAGCGGGCTGTGAGGCGCCAGGAGCGCCGCACGATCGTCGGGGCCAAGCGGGCGCAGGCCGCGGCCGAGGCGGGTCGCGGCGGTACGCAGGGTGTAGATGTCGAGGCCGTAAGCACCGTCCGGGTCGGGGACGAAGGTCGGCGCGGCGAGGCGCCCGGCGAGGTCGCGCCAGTTCCCCGCCGGGTCCGCGTCCCGCTCGGTCAGGACGCCGCAGGAGTGGCAGGCCATCGGGAAGGCGCGCTCGCGCCCGCGGGCATCGATCAGGCGGCGGTCGCTCGGCGCCAGCATGGCGGCGGCGCAGACGAAGCAGCGGCGGCTCCGTTCTCTCTCGAGAATCATCGACGAAGGTCCCGTTCCGGCGAGAGCGGCGCCCGGTCGCGTTGCCATCGGACGCTGCTATAAGCTTTTGATTTTGCAGGATTTTCTTCGACGAACCGGAATCCGCTTCGTCGGACGATGCTCCAGGGCTAGTCGCGGGGCACGAGCGCCATACTTCCCCGGGGCTTCCATGACGCCCCCGACGAGACCTGTGCCTCGCTTGCCCGACGCCGTCGACCCCCTCCGCGCAGCCTGTTTCGATCTCGCCTCGATCTCCCTCGTCGGCAACGCGCCCGGAACCGAGGCCGCAGCGGCGGATGCGGCGGAAAACGTCGTGCGCTTCAACAACGCCCCGAATTTCGGCGGCCGGGCCGGGTCGCGGGTCACGCATCTCGCTCTCGTCAACCGCGGCGGGCAGATGCGCGAGTGGCTGGCCGATCCGGATTTCCTCGACCGCCCGGTCGTCCGCCAGGCGCAGGCCTTCGTGCTGCCGTTCCCGATGCTGCCCGAAGCACAGAACGTCCCTGAGCCGATCTGCTTCACCCGCGAGGTGCTGGCGCTGCTGCGCCCGCTCGGCAAGCCGGTCCACGTCCTGCCCGAGGCGCTGCACGGCGAAGCCCGGCGCGTGCTCGGCGCCCGCACCGAGGGCCGGCCGAACCCGAGCACCGGCTTCCTGGTCGCGCTCGCCCTCCTCCTGGGGCGGCCGGCCGGGTCTCCGGCGATCGAGGCCTATGGATTCGGCTTTGCCGGTTGGTCCGGCCACCCCTGGGCGGCCGAGCGTGCCTGGTTCGCCGCGGCTAACGCGGCCGGGCGGCTGCGGCTGCATCCTCCCCCGACCGACGGATGATTCCTGCACGATGGCAACCCTGATCACCGTCCTGAAGAGCGGCGGCCGCTACGACGGACCTTGGGTCGCGCGCCTGGCCGCCGGCATCCGCCGCCACGCCCCGGCCTTCGAGCGGATCCTCTGCCTCACCGACCTTCCGCTCGCGATCGACGGGGTCGAGCGGGTGGCGCTTCGGCACGACTGGCCGGCCTGGTGGGCGAAGATGGAGGCGTTCCGCCCCGGCCTCGTCGAGGGGACGGCTTTGCTGTGCGACCTCGACACCGTCCTGACCGGACCGGCCGGCACCCTCGCCGAACCCGGCCTCGCGGCGATGGAGGACTATTTCCACAAGGGCCGCGTCTCCAGCGCGCTGCTGCGCTGGCACGGCGACGACCTCGCTCCCCTGTATGCCGCCTTCGCGGCCGAGCCCGGGCGCTGGATGAGGCCGGGATCCTGCGGCCCGGTGCCGAACGCCGTCCATGGCGACCAGGTCGTCATCGACCACTTGCTCGCGCGTGAGGGTCGCAAGCCGCCCTTCTTCCAGCATCGGTATCCCGCCTTGCTCGACTTCTACGACCCCCGACGCGACAGGCATGGCCCGGTCGTGATCTTCATCGGCGATGCGAAGCCGGACACGGCCCGCGGTTCCGTTCACGAGGCCTGGCTCGGAGCCTGACGGACGACGACCCCTGCGACCGCCCTTTTCGGCAGGGCGGCGCAGGTTGCGTCCGGATTTCGCTCGATGACGGACCTTCCCGGTGACGGGTGGATGCCCGCAAGAGGTCGGACGGGCCCGGCACGGCGGCGTAGGGGCGGACAAGCCGATCGGGTCGCCTGTCCGGGCGTCCCTTCGATCCGACCGACGCTTCGAAAGCGGCATCGATCGGCATCGTGCCCTCACCGAGCGCGAGGGGGCCACGCATCCGTGGCCTCACGTCAGGAACGCGAAACCCATGGTGCGGGCGTGGTAGTGCAGGCCGCCATCCTGCACGATCAGGAAGCGGGCTCGATCGCCGCCGTCGTTGTGGTGGGAGTGCGGCGCGCCGGGCGGGGTCACCAGGGTCGCCCAAAGGGTCCAGTCGCAGCGGGCGCCGTCGACGGTGGAGAAGCAGCTTTCCCCGGCAACCACGAGGGTCACCGCCGCCGAGTTGTGGCGGTGGGCGCGCTGATCGGTGCCGGGCGGCAGGGTGTTGAGCGAAAGGGTCAGGGTCGGCAGGATGTTGCGGCTCGCCTCGAGCCCGTCCGAGGAGAAGATCAGGGCGAGGCCCGAGGTCGCCGCGTTGGTGCCGGCCGCCGCGATCACCGCGAGCTGGCGCTCGATCTCGGCCGCCGGATAATGCACGGCGGCGACCGGAATCGAGGGCGGGCGCGAGGCGTCGTGGGCGAGCTGCGGCTCGTTGCTGACGCTCCATAGGACCGCCCGGCTCTCCGCCGCATGCGCGACCGCGCCGCCGGGCAGCAGCATCACGTCGCCGGGGCCCCAGCGCAGGGTCTCGCCCCCGGCCTTCGTCTCACCGGTGCCGGCGATGACGAACCAGATCGAGCCGGTCGCCGCGAGGTCGCAGGCAAGGCGTTCGCCCGCCGCGATGGCGGCGTAGCGCGCCAGCATCAACGGGGTGGTGGCCGGGAACGGGCAGGCCATCGCCCCGGCCTGGTCGCACGGAACGAAGCCCGTCGGCGCGTCCGGGGCGAGCGCCCGGGCGGCCTCGTCCGTGAAGACACGGGCGGGCACCGCCGGCAGCTTGATGTTGAAGGCGTTGCCGGAATTGAAGAAGCGCGCCCGCGCCCCGGCCGGGCTGCCCGGGTCCCGCGGGTGCTGGACCGGCAGGTTCGCCATGTCGATCGGGGTCATGTCGATCGAGGTCATGTCGATCGGGGTCATGTCGGTCATCGGGCGTCTCCTCGTGCGAGGGGCAGGGCGTCGGCGAAGGCGAGGTCGTGGAGCACCCGGGCGAGGACGCCTGCGCCGGCGGCGAGGTCGGCGGGCTCGGCCCATTCGGCCGGGGCGTGGCTGATCCCGGCCCGGCAGGGGACGAAGATCATCGCGCTCGGGCACGAGGAGGCGAGGTGGCGGGCGTCGTGGCCGGCGGCCGAGAGGAGCGGCATCGCCCGGATCCCGAGTTCCGCCGCCGCCCGCGCGATCCGGTCCCGGAGCACGGGATCGAAGGCGTTCGAGGGTGCGGCGACGAGGGGCGTCACCGCGACCGCGCAAGGGCCCGCCTCGGCCCGGCATAAGGGCTCGATCCACGCGCCGGCCGCATTCAGCACCGTGTTGTCGGGGTGGCGCAAATCGATGCTGAAACGGACCTCCCGGGCGATCACCGAGGGGGCGTTCGGCGCGACCGTGACCCGCCCGATGGTGAACTTGATCGCCGGATCGAGGCCGCCGATCGCCCCGTGGAGCGCGGCGGCGCAGCGCGCGAAGGCCGCCACCGCGTCGCGGCGCTCGGACATGGCGAGGGTGCCGGCATGGCCCTCCACGCCGGAGACGCACACGGAAAAGGTCTTCTTGCCCTGGATGCCGGTGACGATCCCGACCGGGCACCCCGCCGCCTCCAGCACCGGGCCCTGCTCGATATGCAGTTCCAGATAGGTGGCGACCGGACCGCCGAGGGGCCGGCGCGGCAGGTCGGGAAACCAGGCGTGGAAGCGGTCGAGGGCGTCGCCGGCGCCGATCCCGTCCGCATCCCGGACGGCCCGGATCGCCGCGAGGCCGCGCAACCCGCAGAACGCCTCCGATCCCATCATGCCGGGGGCGAAGCGGCTGCCTTCCTCGTTCATCCAGGCGACGACGATACAGTCGCGCTCCGGCACCCGCCCGCCCGCGGCGAGATCCGTCACGGCATCGAGGGCGGCGAGCACGCCTGCCGCCCCGTCGAAGCGCCCGCCGGTCGGCTGGGTGTCGAGATGGCTGCCGAGCAGGACCGGCGGAGCCGCCCGGTCGCGGCCGGCCAGGACCAGGAACAGGTTGCCGGCCTCGTCGGTCTGGGGCGCGAGCCCGGCCTCGCGGCCCCAGCCGATGACGAGGTGCCAGGCCTCGGCCTCGCCCGCGGTCAGGGCCTGCCGGTCGACGCCTCCGCCCGGGATGGCGCCGATCTCGGCGAGCGCCATCAGCCGGCGCCAGAGCCGGCCGGAAGCGGGGCCGGCCATCGTCACATCGTCCGCATGATCTGGCCCGGCAGCGCCCGCGGATCGCGGGGCAGCCAGCGCCCGGCCTCGACCTGGGCGATGAACTCGGCCAGCAGCGCGTTGAAGGCGGCGGGCTCCTCCAGGTTCAGGGTGTGGCCGGTCTTCGGGAAGACCGAGAGCCCGCAGGCGGGAATCGTCTTCTTGAGGAAGAGGCCGGGCTGGAGGCAATGGTCGTCCTCGTCGCCGACCACCACCAGGGTCGGCACCGCCATCCGCCTCAGCTCCTCCTCGAGATCGTAGAAGGACGGCCGGCGGGCCTGCACGCCCCGCATCGTCATCGCGGCGCCCTTGTCCGAATGGGTGGCGAGCCGGTCGGCGAAGACCTGCCAGCCGCGCGGGTCCTTGCTCTGGAACTGCACCCGGCTGGCGCCGAGAGCATAGATCTTGGAGAATTCCCGCGCGCCCTTGGTCTCGAAGTTGTCGGCCACTTCGAGGGAGACGCCGCGAAAATACTCCTCGAACTCCTTCTCGCAGCCATAGCCGGCGCCCGCCACCGTCAGCGACAGCGCGCGCTCGGGGTATCGCAGGCCGACATGCACGGTGCAGAACCCGCCCATCGACAGTCCGACGATGTGGGCCTTCTCGATCCCGAGCCCGTCCAGCACGGCCACCGCATCGTCGGCGGCAAGACTTTGGGAATAGGAATCGAGGCCGTCGGGCACGTCGGACGGCGGATAGCCCCGCGCCGCGTAGGTGATGCAGCGGTGGCGGCGGCTGAAGAACTGCATCTGCGGCTCCCAGGAAGCGTGGTTGCCGCCGAATTCGTGGATGAACAGGATCGGGGTGCCGATTCCTGCCTCTTCGACGTGGAGGTTTACGCCGTCACGGGTCGTGATCGTCATGATGGGCTGTCCCGATGGATCGTCCTGGGCAGGGGCTCAGAATTGCGGCGGCAGGTCGTTCAGCGTGCGCGCTTCCTCCGCCAGGGCCGGCAGCAGGTCGCAGAACCGCTGCACCCACGGCGTCGGCACCGAGGTCGAGACCTTGACGAAGCGGTCGCCGAAGCGGGCGGTGTGGTAGGTGCCCTGGCGGATCATGATTCCCCGCCGGCGGTAGCACTCGACCAGGGCCTCCGGCCGGATGCCGGCGCCGATCGTCTCCAGCACCAGGAAGTTGCCGTGCGAGGGGAAGATCGGCAGCGCCAACCCCTCGACCCGGCCCGCGGCCTCGGCGATCATCGCCTTGTTGGCCCGGTCGATCCGGCGGACCTCCGCCATCCAGGCGGGCTTGACCGACAGCCCGGCCTCGGCGGCCCGCTGCGCGATCACGCTGGCGCCGAGCACGCTGGTGGTGCGCGCGGCCATCTCCTCGAACAGGGCGGGCGAGGCGACGAGCGCGCCGATGCGCAACCCCGCAAGACCGAGCCACTTCGAGAAGCTCAGCGAGACGACCGTGTTCTCAGGGTCGGCGAGGAGCGCCGGGTAATGGTCGTCGGCGAAGTCGCGGTAGGTGCAGTCATGGACGAGGAGCGCGCCGCACTCCCGGGCGATGGCAGCGAACGCCTCGATCTCGGCCCGCGTGTAGCGGATGCCCAGCGGGTTGTTGGGATCGACGAGGTAGATGATCGCCGTTCGCGCGTCGACATGGGCGCGCAGGGCCTCCGGGGTCAGCCGATACCCGCAGGCGGGATCGTAGATCGGGATCTCGATCACCGTCGCGCCGGCTTGTTCGGCGAACAGGCACGGCCACTTCCAGGTCGGGTCGGTGGTGACGAAGGTGGTGCCGGGCCGGCAACGGGCGCGGCAGACCATCGCCAGCGCATTGACGCCGCCCTCGGTCACGAGCGCCTCGGCGCCCGGCGTGCCGAGATCGGCGGTGATCGCGGCGCGTAAACGTTCGAAGCCGAGCGGCGGCGCGTAGGCGTTGAAGGCGTTGTCCTCGACCGCCCGGATCATCGCCGCGCGCACCGCCGGATGCGCCTCGATGTGGTTGGTGTTCTGGCCGAGCCAGATCAGGTCCGGCGTCGCCGAGAGGTCGTCGAAGTAGCGGTTGCGGGTCAGCGCAGGGGAGGCCATCAGATCACCGAGCCGCGCGAGGCGATGCCGCCGTCGATGGTGACGACCGTGCCGGTGATGTAGCCGGCCCGCGGCGAGGCCAGGAAGGCGCAGAGATCGGCGACCTCCTCCGAGGTGGCGGGGCGCTTGCCCGGATACTTGTCGAACAGTTCCTGCCAGCGCGCCTCGTCGCCGAGCATGTCGATCGCCTTGCGCTTCATGATCTTGAGCATGCGGTCGGTGGCGACCGGGCCGGGATTGATCGCGACCACGCGCACGCCGTGGTCGAGGCTGCGGCCGCCGAGCGCCTTGGTGAAGGACATCAGCGCGGCGTTGCCGGTCGAGCCCGCGATGTAGCTCGCGTCCCAGTTCTCGCCCGAATTGCCGATGACGTTGACGATCACGCCGCCGCGGCCCTTCAGGCGCGGATAGTAGAGGCGCGACAGGGTGATGTAGCCGAACACCTTGAGGTCGAAGCCCCGGCGCCAGTCCTCCTCCTCCAGCACCTCGATCGAGCCGGCCGGGATGTCGCCGGCATTGTTGACCAGGATGTCGATGTCGCCTGCCGCCGCGGCGAGCCGCTCCATCGCGGCGGTGCTCGACAGGTCGAGGGCATGGACGGTGACGCGGACGCCGTACTCGGCCTCCAGTTCGCGCCTGGCCTCCTCCATCGCCGCGCCGTTGCGGGCGGCGAGATGCAGGTGGCAGCCTTCCGCCGCGAAGGTGCGGGCCACGGCGAGGCCGATGCCCTTCGAGGCACCGGTGATCAGGGCGGTCTTGTCGGTGAGGTCGAGCTGCACGGGGCACTCCTGACGGGCAAAAGGTATGCATCGTGCAGCAAGTTGCATACCAGACGCGGTCTCACTCGAACGCGGCCAGGAAGTCGAGCAGGTTGTCGCCGAGCAGCGCGACGTGGTCGCGCATCGCCCGGTGCGCGCCCTCCGGGTCGTGGGCGAGGATCGCCCTCAGGATCGCCTCGTGCTCGCGGATCGTGTCGCTCATCCGGTTCGGCATCCGGGTGACGCGGCGGCGATAGGCGGCGACCTGGTTGCGCAGGCGCCGGGTCTGGTCGGCCAGGAAGCCGTTGCGGGCGGCCTCGTAGATCGCCTCGTGGAAATCCTGGTTCACGTCGTAGAAGGCGTCGGCGTCGCCGCCGTCGACGAGGTCGACGAGGCGCTGGTGGATCGGCTCGATCGTCGCCCGCCAGGTCAGCGGGACGCGCCGCGCGGCGAGCCGCGCACACAGGCCTTCGAGTTCCGCCATCACCTGGAACATCTCGATCAGGGCGTGCGGGCCGATGCTGCGCACCACCGCGCCCTGGCGCCCGCGCAGCTCGACGAGGTGGCTGGCGGCGAGCAGCCGGAACGCCTCGCGGACGGGGGTTCGCGACACGCCGTAGCGCAGTGCGATCTCCTGTTCGTCCAGGCGGCTGCCGGGTTCGAGATGGCCGGCGGCGATCGCCGCTTCGAGCTGTTGGCGCAACCCCTCCGCCAGGGTTAGGCCGGGGGCAGGGGAGACCGGGGCACGCCCCGCATCGATCCCGATGACGCCGTTTTGTGCGCCTGCCACCATCTTATGCATTCATAAATTCCATATTTGTGTACATCACCCCTGCCGCCTCGCCCAGTTCGACCCGGCCGGCACCTTCGCGCAGCACTCGCCAGGGCCGAGGCAAACGCGATGCCGTTGCGTTCACGCCGCTTCGGAGCCGTCTGGCACATCCGTTGCAGAGATCCGCCCATCGCGGCCGGCGCTCAGGCATGCCAGAGGCGGCCCTCGTTATACAAGAACCCGAAAGGACGTCTCTTGCGGGCGATGCTGCGACACCAGGACGACGCTCCCGCGACGACGGCGGATCCCGCGCCGCTGATCGAGTTCAAGGGCGTCGGCAAGACGTTCGGGCCGGTCAAGGCCCTGTCGGGGTTCTCGGCCCGGATCGGGCGGGGCGAGTTCGTCACCGTCGTCGGCCCGAGCGGCTGCGGCAAGAGCACGCTCTTCAACATCGTGGCCGGGCTGGAGGAGCCCGATCCCGGCGGGGCCCTGCGCTTCGAGGGGCGGAGCTGCCACGCCGCCGACCTGCTCGGCCGGGTCTCGTTCATGCCCCAGCGCGACCTGCTGCTGCCCTGGCGCACCGTGATCGACAACGCGATCCTGGCGCTGGAGATCGAGGGAAGGCCGCGCAAGGAAGCCCGTTCGGAAGCGCTCCGGATGCTGCCCGAATTCGGGCTGTCCGGTTTCGAGGCACAGTACCCGCACCAGCTCTCCGGCGGCATGCGCCAGCGGGTGGCCTTGATGCGCACCTTCCTGTTCGAGCGCGACCTGATGCTGCTCGACGAGCCGTTCGGGGCGCTGGACGCGCTGACCCGCACGCTGATGCAGCGGTGGCTCCTCGACGTCTGGCAGCGCCACCGGCGCACGATCCTGTTCATCACCCACGACGTCGACGAGGCGATCTTCCTCGGCGACCGGGTGCTGGTGATGACCGCCCGGCCGGGCGCGGTGAAGCTCGAGCAGCGCATCGACCTGCCGCGGCCGCGCCGGCCCGACCTCGTCACCGCCCCCGAATTCATCCGGCTCAAGCGCACGCTCCTCGAGGCGATCGAGGAGGAGAGCCTGAAGTCGTTCCAGATCGCCGAGGAGAAGGCTCCATGAACGCCCGCATGAGCGCCGAGACCCCCGCAGGCCGCGTCGATCCCGCCGAGTGGGAGGCCCGCGTCGCGCTCGCCGCCTGCTACCGCATGGTGGCGCAGCTCGGCATGGACGACCTGATCTACAACCACATCTCGGCCCGCATTCCCGGGCGCGACAACGAATTCCTGATCAACCCCTACGGCCTGCTCTTCGACGAGATCACCGCGTCGAGCCTCGTCAAGATCGACCTCGACGGCACCGTCCTCGACGACACGCCCCACACGGTGAACCTCGCCGCCTTCGTGATCCACGCGGCGATCCACAAGACGAGCCACGACGCGGCCTGCGTGCTGCACACCCATTCGGATGCCAGCGTCGCCGTCTCCGGCCAGGAGAAGGGCCTGTTGCCGCTGAGCCAGTTCGCGATGCGGTTCTACGACCGGCAGGCCTTCCACGATTACGAGGGCGTGGCGATCGACCTCGACGAGCAGGGGCGCCTCGTGCGCGATCTCGGGCCCCACAAGGTCATGCTGATGCGCAACCACGGCATCCTGACCGTCGGCCGCACGCCCGGCGAGGCGTTCATGCTGCTCTACTACTTCGAGCGCGCCGCACGCATCCAGCTCGACATGCAGGCGGCGGCCGCCGCCGGCGCCGCCCTGGTGATCCCGCCCCACGAGGTCTGCGAGCGCGCCGCACGGCAGTTCTGGGAGCTGCAGGGCGACATCCTGATCCCCGGCGAGCGCGAATGGCCGGCGCTGATGCGCCGGCTCGACCGCACCGACCCGTCCTACCGCCACTGAACGCGAAGGCCCCCGATGCTCAAGCGCCGCCACCTCCTCGCCGCCCTCGCCGCCCTCACCCTCGCCGGTCCTGCCCTCGCCGGTGCCGCCGCCGCCGAGCCGGTGAAAGCCTCGTTGCGCCTGAAATGGCTGCCGCAGGCGCAGTTCGCCGGGTTCTACGTCGCCGTGCAGAAGGGCTACTACAAGGCGGAAGGGATCGACCTGACGATCAACCCGGGCGGGCCGAACCTGCTCGCCGAGAACCTCGTCGCCACCGGCGCCGACACGTTCGGCCTCTCGGGCGGCAGCGACAGCGTGCTCGCCGCCCGCGACAAGGGCCTGCCGGTGGTCTGCATCGGCGTCTCGCACCAGGTCACCCCGTTCGTCTTCGTCACCCGCAAGGACGGACCGGTGAAGACGCTCGCCGACTTCAAGGGCCGCACCGTCACGACCTGGTTCACCGGCGCCAACCACGTCCTCAACGCCGTCCTGGCCAAGGAGGGCATCCAGCCCGGCGAGGTGAAGATCCAGCCGCAGCAGGTCAGCGTCACGCCGTTCGTCGACGGCGCCGTCGATGTCGCCACGGCCACCTACTACAACGAACTTTACGCCATCCAGAGCCGGATGGGGAAAGACAACTTACGCACCTTCGTCGCCGAGGATTACGGCATCACCTTCCCGCGCGACACCTTGATCGTGTCCGAGCCGGTGCTGAAGGACAAGCCCGAGCTGGTGAAGGGCTTCCTGCGCGCCTCGATCCGCGGCTGGCGCGACGCCTTCGCGGATCCGAAGGCCGCAATCGATACCGTGATGGCGATCGCCCCGACCCTCGACCGGGCACACCAGGAGTTCATGCTGGCGGAGGTCAAGCGCCTGATGACGGCCGGCGCCGCCAAGGAGCGGGGCCTGTTCGCGATCGACCCGGCGGCCATCGCCAAGGCGCACGACCTGCTGCTCCAGGCCAAGGTGATCGCAAAGCCCGTCGACCTCGACAGCGCCTTCGATTCCCGGCCGCTCGATGCCCTGTCGAGCGCGGACCGCCAGCTGTGAGCGCGGCGCTCGCCGAGTCCACGCCGGCCGCGCCCCGCGCCGCCGGCCTCGCCCGCCGGATCGGCCTGCGGATCCTCGCGCTGCTGGCCGTGGCGCTCGCCTGGGAGGGGCTGGTGCTCCTGCTGGGGATCCGGCCGTTCTACCTGCCGCGGCTCTCGGCGGTCCTGGCGGCCATCCTGGCGACGCCCGGTGCCTATGCCGCCGGGTTCCTGCGCACGCTGACCGAGACCCTGATCGGCTTCGTCGCCGGGGGCGCCTTCGGGATCGCGGTCGCCGTGGCGTTCCTGCGGCTGCGGGCGTTGCGCGAGATGGTCTTCCCGCTCTTCGTGGTGTCGCAGACCATTCCCGTCATCGCCTTCGGGGCGCTGGTCGTGCTGTGGTTCGGCAACACGCTGATCGCCAAGGCCGTCATCGCCTTCTACCTCACCTTCTTCCCCGTCACCGTGAACGCGCTCATCGGCCTCGAATCGGTCGACCCGCGCCAGATCGCCCTGATGCGCAGCTTCGGCGCCTCGCCGCGCCAGATCCTGCTGCGTCTCCAGTTGCCGAGCGCCCTGCCGCAGACCTTCGTGGCGTTGCGGCTCGCCGCCTCGCTCAGCCTCGTGGGTGCCATCGTCGGCGAGTGGTTCGGCGACACGACCGGGCTCGGCGTGCTCCTGCTGCAGGCGATGTACAACGAGAACGTCGTCGCAATCTGGGCCGCGCTCCTGGTCTGCGCGCTTCTCGGCACCGGCTTCTACGCGGCCGTCGCCTTCCTCGAACGCCGCCTCGTCTTCTGGGGGGCCGAGCAGTGACGGGGCAAAAATCCCTCGCCGTGCAGCGCGGCATCCTCGGCGCGCTGGTGCTGATCGGGCTCTGGGAGGGCGTCGCCCGCGGCTTCTCCCTGCCGGCCTACGTTCTGCCGGCGATGAGCGACGTGCTCCTCGGCGTGTGGGGTCAGCGCGCGATGCTCGCCGAGGCGGCCGCCTACACCCTCTCCGAGGCGCTCCTCGGCTACGCTCTCGGGGCGCTCCTCGGCATCGGGCTCGCCGTCGCGCTGACCCTGCTGCCGCGGGCCCGCGGCGTCGTCGTGACCGCGGTGACGGCGGTGAACTCGGTCCCGGTGGTAGCCTACTCGCCCCTGATCCTGCTGTGGTTCGGCATCGGCATCGCCTCGAAGGTGGTGATGGTGGCGCTCGCCGTCAGCTTCACCCTGTTCCTCTCGACGCTCAGCGGCCTCGACCGGGTCGACCGCCGCAGCATCGACCTGATGCGCAGCTTCGGCGCCGGGCGCCTCGCCCTCCTGTGGCGCCTGCGCCTGCCGACCGCCCTGCCGCTGATCCTCGCCGGGCTTCGCGTCTCGACGGTGCGCAGCATCATCGTGGCGATCGTCACCGAGATGCTGGGCGCCTATGGCGGGCTCGGCTGGGTGATCTACCAGGCGGTGCTCCAGATCGATTTCGTCCAGGTCTGGTCGGCGATCGTCGTCGCCTCGGCGGCGAGCCTCCTGTTCTTCGGTCTCGTCGGCCTCGCCGAGCGCCGGCTCCTGTTCTGGAAGGCGTCATGATCCGGCAGATGCATCTCGGCCTGTTCCTCCTCGGCACCGGCAGCCACGTCGCCGGCTGGCGCATGCCCGGCGCGGTCGACAGCTTCCAGGACTTTTCGGCGATTCAGGAGATCGCCCGCACCGCGGAGCGCGGCTGCTTCGACCTGATCTTCATCGGCGACAACCTCTATGCCGATCCGGCCGCGCACCCCTCCTATACCCTGCGCCTCGAACCCCTGACGCTGCTCGCGGCGCTCGCCCCGCTCACCCGCCATATCGGCCTCGGCGCCACGGTCTCGACCACCTACAGCGATCCGTTCACGGTCGCCCGCGCCTTCGCCTCCCTCGATCATATCAGCGGCGGCCGCGCCGCCTGGAACGCCGTGACGACGGCGAGCCCGGCGACCGCCGCGAATTTCGGCACGATCCATCCGGACCACGCAAGGCGCTACGAGCGGGCGGGCGAGTTCCTCGACGTGGTCGCCGGCCTGTGGGACGGCTGGGCCGACGACGCGGTGGTGGCCGACCGGGCGAGCGGCCTCTACATCGATCCCACTCGCTTGCGCGCCCTCGACCATGACGGCCCCTTCTTCACGGTGAAGGGCCCGCTCAATATCGGCCGCAGCCCGCAAGGGCGGCCGGTGGTGCTCCAGGCCGGCGGCTCGGAGGCCGGCCAGGATCTCGCCGCGCGCACCGCCGACGTGGTCTTCTCGGTGGTGCAGGACATCGACGAGGCCCGTGCCGCCTATGCGAGCCTGAAGGGCCGGCTCGCTGCCCATGGCCGGCGCCCCGACGATGTCAGCGTGCTGCCGGGCGTGATGCCGGTGGTCGGGCGCACGGACCGCGAGGCGTTCGACAAGCTGGCGACGCTCCAGGGCTTCGTCGGCAACGAGAACGCCCTGGCGCTGCTCTCCGACCGGCTCGGGCAGGACATGTCGGCTTACGACCTCGACGGGCCGGTGCCCGACATCGCCCTGCCGGACAGCTATCACAGTTTCGCCCGGGTGATGCTGTCGAAAGCCCGCCGCGACGGCATGACCTTGCGCGACCTCTACAACCTCACCGCCGCGGCCCGCGGCCACTGGGTTTTGTGCGGGTCGGCCGAGACGATCGCAGACACGCTCCAGCACTGGTTCGAGACCGGTGCCGCCGACGGCTTCAACGTGATGCCGCCCTATTTCCACGACGGCTTCATCGACTTCGTCGACCTCGTCGTGCCGCTGCTGCAGGAGCGCGGGCTTTTTCGCCGCGACTACCATGGCAGGACCCTTCGCGACCGCCTCGGCCTTGCCCGGCCGGCGCGCTGACGAGGGCCGCCGGTTCCGACTCGCTCACGCCGACGATCCGCGACGGCCCGCCGATCCTCGACCGGGAGACGCTCGCAGGGATTCCGGGGCCTGACCGGCAGCGCCTTGCAGCGAGGATCTGCCGGTACCGGCCGACCCGGTACGTCTCATACGGCTTCCGATTGATCGCCTCGCGATGCGGAAACCGGCTTCGCTCAGGCGTGTGAAGCCTACGGCTTCACCGCGCGGGCTGGTGATACGGCGTCCGGAAGGAATCTTCCGGACGCCGTATCACGCATGCCGTCGGGCCCCTCCCATCGCGACCTCCCGCGTGACGGGGGAGGGGGCGATTCCGCCTCCGGCTCAGATGGGACGGTTTCGATCTCACGCCGGTCTATTTCAATCACAAAAATAATATTATTGAGTAAAGAAGCGGCCTCGGCCAGGGTCGAGCGACGTCCGCACCTCCGCGGCGCAGCCGCACGGGCGGATCAACCGTCACCTCGCCTGCATCGTCGGCGGCCGACCGCGCCGCACCATCCAAACGGCACGTCGCGGCCGTCATCGAATGGTCCTGTCGGGCGCATCCGGATCATTGACATCTCTGTCAAAGCCAGGATCCTCCTCTTACGTCAGACAGTGCTGCTCCGCAGCCTGGATGCGACGCCTCGCACGACTGTATTGGTTCAACTGGCTGGTCGCTCATGCCGGCGGGAGGACATCGTGACCGCCCTGACCGTCTACCGTCGTCTGGCACCGGACGATCAGCCGTACGTCCGGACTTCGCGCGAGGCGCGGTCCGGCGTCCGTCTCAAGGAGTTCGTGGTCGGACGATCCGGACACGTCGCCGACTGGCGCCACGCAACCGCACCTCTGCGCCTCGCCCGCGATGATCGCCCGTTCTTGTCCGGCGCAGAGCCGGCCAACGCCGATGACTGCGGGTTTCGGCCTGTTCATGTGGGCGCGCCGGGTCGGCAGCGTCGAACTCGTGGAGGAGGACGACCCCGTGTTCGGCTGGCGCGAACGCCTTCTCGACGCCTTCGACGGTCTCGCCCGAAACGCGCCGACGGCTCACCAGGGGAAAGATGAGCGCCGATGGACCAGCCCGTAATCCTGACAGATTTTCCGCTGCGGACCACCGACAAGGTTCGGTATGCCGATACGGACCGGCAGGGGCACGTCAACAATGCACTCTTTGCAACTTTCCTCGAGACCGGCCGCGTCGCCGTGCTCTACGATCCCGGCCTGCCGCTGGCCGAGCCCGGCTCGGCCTTCGTGATCGCCCGCCTCGAACTGGACTTCCGCAGCGAGATCACGTGGCCTGGGGAGATCGCGATCGGAACCCGGGTCGAATCGATCGGGCGCAGCTCGATCGAACTGCGGCAGGCGCTGTTCCAGAACGATCGGTGCGCGGCGCTCGCCCGGACCGTGATCGTGCTGATGGATGAAGCGACGCGCCGCTCGCGGCCGTTATCGACCGCGGCGGTCACCCGGCTTTCCGCTTTCGGGCCGGGTCCGGCCGCGGACGTGTGACCGAGCGAACGAGTGACGAGGCCGTCGCCCGCAACTGCTGCGGATCACCGTGGATGCGCTCCATGACCGCCAGGCCGCGCGTCACGGCAACGACGAGGTTCGCCGTTTCGGCCCTCGACAGGCTCAGCTCGCTCTCGAACGGTGCGAGCGCGTCGGCGATCAGGGTTTCGAGGTCCAGGATCAGCCGCTGCACCTGCGCGCGGATGGCCGGCTCGGCCAGGCTGCCGTCGCTGGCGGTCTTGGTCGTCAGGCACCCTCGCGAGGGTGAGCCCGAGGTCATGTTGGCGATCGCCGTGTCAAAAAAGCGGGTCAGGATTTCGCCTGCACCCGTGCCGGCGAGACTGATCCGGACCGCGCCGAGGAACCGGGACGTATAGAGCTCGAACGCCTTGAGGAACAGGGTCTCCTTGGCGCCGTAGGCATTGTAGAGCGATCCGCGCTGCACGGCCGTTGCCTGGGCGAGAGCCGGCATGGACGTCGCCGCAGGCCCTTGCTGCCAGAACAAATCGAGCGCCTTTTCGAGGACCGCCTGCTCATCGAACTGCCGAACGCCGACCATTTTCTATGACCTGCAAAATTCATGATTGACATCTGCGTCAAGTTTGACAACCATGTCGAACATAACACGATCCTCGGCCCCTCGCGAGGCACGGGACAGTCAGCTCGAAAACTTGGCGCAAAGACGACATGTCGGGGTCCGGCCCTGGCCGGATCCGCGCGCCCAACCGGCATCCAGGCTATTTCCTCGCGGACACCAACCTGACCTGCAAGTCCAAGGATCGGCCGGATCGAACCCATCCTCATCAGCAGTGGGAGGTTATCATGTCGAGTGTTCTCCAGCGGGCACAGATCGTTCCGAGCGACATCCTGCCAAACCGCTACGTCAACATCGTACCGCCCGGCCGGCATGGCGGAAAGCTGACCTTCGACACGGTCGTCCGCGAGACCGACGACTTCTCGAAGCCTGCATTGTTCAAGTCGCTGGCTCCGATCGACGATCGCTTCGCCTCGCGCGCCTATTTCGATGCGATCGATCCGTCGCAGTCCCTGCAGTGGCGGGTCAAGACGACCGACCATGCGGTCTCGATGCGCTCCAAGGACGGCAAGTCCGACTACAACTACGTGACCGGTCGCACCGGGACGGGCAAGGAGTTCCTGGACGATATCTTCGAACACAAGCTCGACGTCTATTCGCATCTCGGGACGATCTCGTCGGGCTACAACGACCCTTACGAGTGGGGGAAGTCGGCCTTCCGCAAGATCAGGGCCGACGTGTTCGACAGCGGCTGGCTCGCGATCCCGAACTGGTCCGTGACAGGCCACATGTTCCTCGGCAACAGCACCCAGGAATTCGGTGAGCCGAGCCACGGGGCCGTCGGAAGCGACTGGCACATGTTCCCGACGCTGAACATCTTCGTGATGATCGCCGGGGTGAAGCGCTGGTACACACGGCCTCCCCACCCCGGCGACCAGTATCGCGACTTCGACAAGATGTTCGATACGAGCAGCGGCCGCGAAGCGCCGGCTGGGCAGTTCGACAGCGACATCATGTACATCACGCCCGGCGACGTCCTCATCAACCCACCCTTCGAGTGGCACAAGGTGCTCAACGCGCGCGGCTTCACGCTCGGGGCGGCGTTCCGGGTCATCGATACGAGCTACCTCGACTCGCTGCGCGACCGCTCCAACCTCGATCTCTCGAAGGTCGAAGGCGAGGGCAACGAGGAACTGGCTCACTTCCTGACCAGCATCAGCTACGCGTCGCGGAGCGCTCCGCGGGCGCAGATGATCCTCAACGACATCGAGTACGCCTATCTGCGTCGCCGCGGGCGGACCGACACGATCTCGATCGGCCATCTCTGATGCCGAGCCCCGGCCGATGCCGTGCGGGCATCGGCCGGGGCTCGGATGGTCCTCGTCGATCTTTCGTCAACCAGGAAGGGGAGGCTGCATGAAGTCGGAACGCTTGGCCGGCTTGCTCTACGGCCTCGGCGCGGCGGTGATCTGGGGAGGCTTCCCGGTCGTCACCCGGTTCGGGGTGACCAATTCCGGCCTCGACATGTACGACGTGACCTTCATCCGGTTCGCCGTCGCCTCGCTCCTGACCTTCCCGGTTCTGGTCAAGGGACGATGGCCCGACTGGAGGGTGACGGGCCTGCTCACCCTCGGCATCGGTGCTCCCTACATCCTCGTGGTGTCGGATGGCCTGGCCCGGGCACCGGTGGCCCTGTTCGCGGTTCTGACCCCCACGAGCATGGTGCTGTTCTCCGCCTGCCTGGGGTCGTGGGCCCTCGGCGATCGCCTGGGTCGCTGGCAACTCGGCGGTATCGCGGCGATCTGCATCGGCAGCACGATCGCCGCGACGGCCCTGACCGGGTTTCGCGGCAGTTCGTCCGCACTGGGATTGTTCATCGCGGGAGGGGCTCTCTGGGCGCTCTACACGGTCGTGGCGAAGGGGGCGGGCCTCAATGCCTGGGTTGCGACGGCGGCCGTCTCCGCCACGTCGATGGTCGCCTATGGGCTGCCCTACCTGACGATTCGAGGATTTGCGTTCCTGGATCATCCCTGGCAGGGCCTCGTCGTCCAGGCGCTGTACCAGGGGGCTCTCGTCTCGGTGGTGGCCTTGTTCTGCTACAGCAAGGCCGTCCTGCTGCTGGGGGCGTCGATCGGGGCATGCTTCGCGGCCTTGGTGCCCGCCATGGCCATGGTCGGGGGGCTTCTCCTGCTCGGTGAAGTGCCGTCCCCCGTTTCGGCGCTGGGACTCGGCATGTCGACGCTCGGGATCGGGGCCGTCCTGCTCGCGCCCTCGCGATCGACCGAAGCGTCCCGACCGGCCGCATCCGCCACCTGATCCGCCACTTGGACCGGGCTCCCGCCGACGATCCTCTCCCCCGTCCTCATGGCGGAGGCGCGATCCGGCTCGCAGCTCCGGGCCCGACGAAGGTCATGCCGTTCGATCGTAGGTGCGCGACACCGACGGGCGTCACTGCGCCGGACGACCGCGGAAGACGGTCGGATCCCTGCTGACGGCTCCATCCTCTCATCTTTCTGCCCTTCCGGCGGTCATCGGCATGAGCCCGATCGCGAAAATCGTCGCAGCGTGAAGCTCACCACGGCAGCTCGGTTGGACGGAATTCTCCTGTGCTTGAGGAATGCCGGCAATGAACCTCTGGTCCGCCATGCTCGTGGCCCGGCTTCTCGTGTTTCCTGCGAGCGATGACGCTCCTGGGCTCGAGGGCAACTGCCGGTTCACGCCGACGCGGGGATGCGAATGCTTCCTCTCCTCGGTCGAGACGCCGCTGAGCTTCGGTGAGGCCGCCGGCATCGTCGAGATCTATCATCGTCAATTCCCGGACGACCGGTTCGAGGCGTTGCTGATACGCTTGTTTCGTGCGTGCAGCCTTGATCCGTACGAATCCCCGAAGACGATCACCCCGAAACCGGCGATCACGCAGGACGCTATGGCGCCGCAGCATCGCTCGGAGTATTCGAAGAACAGGGAATTCGTCGAATGAATTACATTCCAATTTTCGGGATGTCAGACGGCCATAGCATGGCATGGCATAATATGGATATTACTGTACAAAAATTGGAATTTATCGATATTACATCTAGTATTTTGCCCAATAGAGTATCAATTAAACGATAAATGCCTGTATTTATGTCGATCATAGGCCTGCATAAGTCTGCGATAGCAGATAATACGGACGCAATCCTCCGCTCCCGCTGGGATCTGCTTTCAGTGGCGGACCAGGTGGCGCATGGTCGTCTTCGCGACCTGCCCCGATGCGAGCCCGGTGCGCCTCTCGCTCACGGCGTCATGCCAGTTCCGCGATCGCCAGTTTGAGCTGATCGATGAAGGCGCGGACCAGCCGCTTCGGAGCACGCGACTTCTGATAGATCACGTAGGCATCGACACTGACGCCGGGTCGCAGCGGCCGGACGTCGATCTTGTATCGGCTGCCATGGATGCTGGTGAACGAGTCGACCAGCGCGACGCCGAGCCCGGCTTCCGCGAGCAGGCAGGCCGTATACGAGTATTGGACCTCGATGGAGCCCTCCGAAGGCGGCTCGTTGAAGAATTCTCTCCGCAGAAGGGAGCCGAAACGGGTATCCGACGCGTAGCAGATGAGCGGATACGACCTGATCACGTCCTCGGATATTTCGTGATTGGCTCCGATGGGGTGCCCGGGCTGGAAGGCACACACCATCTGCCCGGTCCCGATCAGCTCGAATTCCAGGCCGGGCCGCATGTAGGGCTCGAGTGAAACCCCGAGATCGGCACGACCGCTCTCGACACCGTCGATCACCCCATCGGTGCGATGGACGTCGAATGTCACGCTGACATCCGGGCGCGTGCTCTTGAAGCTTCTCAGCGCTGACGGAACGACGGCGTTCGCGATCGGAGGTGTCGCCAGCAGGCGCAAGGAGCCGACGCGAGTATCGCGGACATCGGCAAGTCTTCTGGAGAAAGACAGCATCATCTTGAATATCGGTTCGCTGTCCCGATAGATATCCATCGCCTCCTGCGTCGGAACCAGCCGGTTGCCGCTCCGCTCGAAAAGCGCGAATCCGAGCTGGCTCTCCATGTGCTTGATCGCATTGCTGACCGTCGGCTGGGATAATCCGAGGCTTTGCGCAACCGATACAGTCGTCTGACATTGTATCAGCTCGCGAAAAATTTGGAGCTGTCGCAGGTTGAGCATTTTATCAGCACATGCCTTGAATTTAGCCGACTATAGCTAGGGGCTATAGAAACGCAAGTTTCTTTATAGTGAGGCGGTTGCACGAACTCGGATCGCGGCTCAATCCTCGCGAGAGACAACACGGAGAGTTGCGATGAGAAGCATGCTGGCGGCCGCTGGTTTCGCGATGCTGGCCGCACAGGCTGCGGTGGCCCAGACCCCTCTGAGAACCGCCGTCGACGGCACCTTCGCGCCGCATGCGATGCCGAAGCTGTCGGGCGGGATCGAGGGTTTCAACGTCGATCTGGCGGAGGCCCTGGGCAAGACGCTGGGACGGCCGGTCACGGTCGACACCGCCCAGTTCTCCGGCCTGATCCCGGCGCTCCAGGCCGGCACCTACGACTTTCTCGTCGCCCCCGTGACGGTGAACAAGGAGCGTGCCGAGAACCTCCTGTTTACCGAAGGCTACCTGAACAGCGATTTCCAGTTCGTGATCAAGAAGGGCGCGCCCCCGATCACGAAGCTCGAGGACCTTCGCGGCAAGGTCGTCGCGGTGAACAAGGGGTCGTCGTACGACAGCTGGGCCCGCGAGATGGCCGACAAGATCGGCTGGAAGGTCGAGTCGTACGGGACCCAGACCGATGCCGTCCAGGCCGTGCTGGCGAACCGGGCCTTCGCCAACGTCGCCGGCAGCACCGTCCTGCAATGGGCCGCGAAGAACAACCCGCAGATCCAGCTCTCGCTGCTTCACTCGACCGGTTTCGTCTGGTCGATCGCCCTGCGCAAGGACGAGGTCGCTTTGCGCAAGGATCTCGACCAGGCCCTCGAATGCCTGAAGGCCGACGGCACCATTGCGGCGCTCCACGAGAAGTGGTTCGGCATCAAGCCCGCGGCCGGCTCGGTGGCCGTCACGGTCGACCCGGGCTACGGCGTTCCGGGCATGCCGAACTACGATTCCACGCCCCACGCCGCGGCGTGCCGAGGCTGACATGCAGAGCGTCGAGCCGTTCAGCCCGATCCGCGCTCCGGATGCGGCAGCCGAGTCTTGGCGCGGCGAGCCGCTCCTGCGGATCCGCGACGTGTCGAAGAAGTTCGGGAGCCTCGAGGTTCTCAAGCGCATCAACGTCGACGTCGCTCCGGGCGAGCTCGTCTTCCTGATCGGGCCGTCCGGCTCCGGCAAGAGCACGCTGCTGCGCTGCTGCAACCGCCTCGAGGAGGCGACGAGCGGCTCGATCCGGTTCGACGGGTCGGAGGTGCTGGACCCCGCGCTCGACGTGAACGCCCTGCGGCGGCGCATCGGGATGGTGTTCCAGTCCTTCAATCTCTATCCCCACATGACCGCGCTGTCGAACGTGACGCTCGCGCTGCGCAAGGTGCTGGGGAAGTCGCGGTCGGACTCGAAGGCGATCGCCATGGCGGCACTCGAACGGGTGGGCCTGGCGCACAAGGCCGGCGCCTATCCCGCCGAGCTCTCCGGCGGGCAGCAGCAGCGCGTCGCAATCGCCCGGGGCTTGGCGCTGGAGCCGAAGATGATGCTCTTCGACGAGCCGACCTCCGCGCTCGACCCGGAACTGGTGGGCAGCGTGCTGGCGACGATGCGCAGCATGCGGGAGGCGGGCATGACCATGCTGGTCGTGAGCCACGAGATGTGGTTCGCCCGCGAGGCGGCCGACCGGGTGGTCTTCATGGAGGGCGGGGTCGTCGTCGAGCAGGGTCCGCCGAGCCGGATCTTCGGGCCGGACGCTCAAGCCCGCACGCGCGCCTTCGTCTCGAACGAAGACCGCTGAAGGATCGCCGATGGATCGCTTCATCGATACCTTCTTCAATCCCCAGCAGATCCTGGCGACCTGGCCCGCGATTCTCACCGGCGCGGTGGTCACGCTGGAGATCGCGGCGCTCGTCGTCGTCACGGGGATCACCGCGGGGATCGGTCTCGCGGTCCTTCGCTGGATCGGCGGCCGCTGGATCAAGTGGCCGCTGCTGGTCTTCGTCGATATCGCCCGGGCCGTCCCGCCCCTCGTCCTCGTTCTCCTGGTGTATTTCGGCCTGCCGAGCGTCGGCATCGACATCCCGGGCTTCGCCGTCATCTGGCTCGTGCTGTCCGCCGTGCTGACGGCCTTCGTCGAGGAGATCGTCTGGGCGGGCCTCATCTCCGTCAAGAAGGGGCAGCGCGAGGCCGCGCGATCGACCGGGCTGACCGAAATCCAGGCCCTGCTCCACGTCGTCCTGCCCCAGGCCCTGCGGCTCGCCATTCCGCCGCTGACCAACAGAACCATCTCGATCACCAAGAACACGGCGCTCGGAACCGTCATCGGCGTGCCCGAGATCATCAACCAGGCCACCACCGCCGTCTCGTTCTCCGGCAACGCGACGCCACTCATGATGGGCGCCGTCGCCTATCTCGTCCTCTTCATCCCGATCATCGGCTTCGGCCGCTGGGTCGAGGGGCGGTTCGCCTGGAGGCGTCACTGATGGACATCCTCGCGCAGCAATTCTTCAACCTCGACATCATGGCGAAGGCCCTGCCGCTGATCCTGCAGGGACTGAAGACCACGCTGCTAATCTGCGTGCTGGTGATCCCGCTCGGGATCCTGGGCGGAATCCTGGTGGCGATCGGCAGCATGGCCCGCAGCGTCATCCTGCGCCGGGGGCTGGGGCTCATGGTCGATCTGATGCGCGCGCTGCCGCCCCTCGTCCTGCTGATCCTGATCTATTCCGGCCTGCCGTTCCTCGGGCTCAAGCTGTCGCCCCTGATCGCCGTCTCGATCGCGTTCTTCCTCAACAATGCGGCGTATTACGGCGAGGTCATCCGGGCCGGGATCGAGAGCGTCCCCAACGGGCAGTGGGAGGCGGCGCGATCGACCGGGCTGCGGGCCGATCAGACCTTCACCTGGGTCGTCCTTCCCCAGGCCTTGAGAAACGTCCTGCCGGATCTGATCTCCAACACGGTCGAGGTCGTGAAGCTGACCTCGCTCGCGAGCGTCGTGTCCTTGCAGGAGATGCTCTACTCGGCCGACATGGCGCGATCCCTGACCTTCAACAATTCTCCCCTGGTCCTCGCCGCCCTTCTCTACATCGTCCTGCTGTGGCCCGTCGTGCGACTGGTGAGCCGGCTGGAGAACGCTTCGGCGAAATGACCGTCGCCAGCCGTACGAGCCAAAACGGGTCGGAGGGCTCCGGCCGCAACCTGGAATTCACGATGCCATCCACACGATCATCGATCCCCCGGGCTGCCCCTGCCGATTCGGACCTCGTCGCGGCGGTCCAGGCGCAGCGAGGGCTCGTCGAGGCGTTCTTCAACGCCCTCGCCCTCGCCACCGGCGGCGATCCCGGGATCACCCGCGACACCTACGGTCCGGGCGAGGACTTCGCCCATCGCCTGCTCGCCGAGCATGGCCGGGCCCGCGGCCTCCTCGTGGAGCGGGACCTTGCGGCGAACACCTACGTCACGCTGCCGGGCCGCGACCGGACGGCGCCGCGCCTGGTGATCGGCTCGCATCTCGACAGCGTCCCGCATGGCGGCAACTACGACGGGGCCGCCGGGGTCGTGGCGGGTCTCGTCGCCATCGAGGTGTTGAGCCGGCTCGGCATCACGCCGCGCTGCGACCTCACCGTGATGGGCATCCGGGCGGAGGAGAGCGTCTGGTTCCAGGTCTCCTACATCGGAAGCCGCTCGGCCCTCGGCACGCTGCCGGCGGCGGCGCTCGCGGCGCTGCGCATCGACGGCGACCGGACCCTGGCCGATCACATCGCGGCGGCGGGTGGTAATCCGGAGGCGATCCGGGCCGGCGCACGCCATCTCGATCCCGCCACCATCCGGGCCTTCGTCGAAGTCCATATCGAGCAGGCCGCCACGCTCGTCGAATCCGGTATTCCCGTCGCGATCTGCACCGGCGTGCCGGGCAATGTCCGCTACCCCGAGGCGCGCGTGGTCGGCCGCCACGATCACGTCGGCACGCCGCGCCGCTTCCGACGCGACGCCGCCATGGCCGCCATCGACCTCGCCGCGTCGCTCGACGACCTGTGGGCGCGCGAGGAGGAAGCCGGGATCCCGATGGCGATCACCTTCGGCCGCTTTCACACCGACCCGGCGATGCACGGGCTCACCACCGTGCCCGGCAGCTTCCACTTCAGCCTCGACATGCGCGCCTACGATCCCGACGTGCTCGCGCGGCTCGAGGCGGCCATGCTGGCGCGGATCGGCGAGATCGAGGCGCGTCGGAACGTGCGCTTCGAACTGGGGACGCGGGCGAGCGCGGCGGTCGGACCGGTCGATCCCGCGATCTCCTCCGCCCTCGCGGCCGGTGCCGAGCGCCTGGAAATCCGCACGATGCCGCTCGGCAGCCCGGCCTCGCACGATGCCGCGGCCTTCGCGGCGGCCGGCATCCCGATCGCGATGCTCTTCGTGCGCAACGAGCACGGCAGCCACAATCCGGACGAGGCCATGGAGACCGACGATTTCCTGGCGGCCTGCACGGTCCTCGCGGATTGGGTGTCGCGCGAGATCGGCTGATCGTGCGACTCCTCCATCCGTGAACGCATTCCAATGAAGGACGTGACGATGTCGAGCCGTCGCCGGATCCTGGTGATCAACCCGAATTCCAACGAGGTCGTGACCGAGGGGTTGCGCCAGGCCCTGCTGCCGCTGTCCTTCGCGCAAGGACCGGAGATCGTGTGCGAGAGCCTGCCGGACGGCCCCCCCGGAATCGAGACGCAGGCGCATGTCGACGGCGTCGCCCTGCCGCTGCGCCGCCGGATCGAGGCCGCCACCGGCGTCGATGCCTTTGTGATCGCGTGCTACTCCGATCCCGGATTGCATGTGGCGCGCGAGGGAACGGCGAAGCCCGTCTTCGGCATCGCGGAATGCGGCGTGCTGACCGCCCTGACCCGCGCCGACCGGTTCGGCGTGATCGCGATCAAGTCGGGCTCGATCCCGCGCCATATCCGCTACCTGCGCCAGATGGGTCTGGTCGATCGCCTGGCCGGAGAACGTCCGCTCGAGATGTCGGTCGCCGAGAGCGCGTCCGGCGAAGGAACGCTGGCCCGGATGATCGAGGTCGGCACCGAGTTGAAGGACCGCGATGGCGCCGGCGTCATCGTCATGGGGTGCGCCGGCATGGCCCGCCACCGCCGCCCGCTGGAAGACGCGCTCGGCGTGCCGGTGATCGACCCGACCCAGGCGGCCGTCGCCATGGCCGTCGGGACCGTGTCGGTGTCCTGAGGAAGGGGGAACAACGATGTCCGATTACGACCTTGTCATTCGCGGCGGCACCGTGGGGACCGCGACCGCCTCCTTCCCGGCCGACGTCGCCGTCAAGGACGGCCGGATCGCGGCGGTCGGCCTCGGGTTGCCGGCCGGTGCCCGCGAGATCGACGCCACCGGCAAGTTCGTCCTGCCCGGCGGCATCGACACCCATGCCCATGTCGAGCAGGTCTCCGCCAACGGCCTCTTGAACGCCGACACCTTCGAGAGCGCCACGACCTCGGCCGCCTTCGGCGGCAATACGACGCTGATCGCCTTCGCCGCGCAGCACCGGGGCCTCGACCTGCGCAAGGTCGTCGACGACTACGCGGCGCTCGGCCGGCGCGGTGCCCTGATCGACTACGCCTTCCACCTGATCGTCGCCAATCCCGACCGCAAGACCATCGAGACCGACCTGCCGGCGCTGATCCGCGAGGGGCACGCCTCGATCAAGGTCTTCATGACCTACGACCTCATCAAGGTCGACGACGAGCCGTTGCTCGACCTGCTCCTCACCGCGCGGCAGAACCGCGCCCTGGTCTGCGTCCATGCCGAGAACCACGGGATGATCGCCTGGATGGGGAAACGGCTGGTCGAGAAGGGGTACACGGCGCCGAAATACCATGCGATCAGCCATCCCCGCGGATCGGAGGCCGAGGCCATCAACCGGCTCATCACCGCGGCCGAGCTGCTCGATCAGCCGATCATGGTCTTCCACGTCTCGACGGCGGAAGGCGCCGCCGTCATCCGCCAGGCCCGCGGGCGCGGGCTGAAGGTCTTCGCCGAGACCTGCCCGCAATACCTGTTCATGACGAAGGACGATCTCGACCGGCCCGGCATCGAGGGGGCGAAGTGGATGTGCTCGCCGCCGACGCGCGAGGCGGCCGACCAGGATGCGCTCTGGCAGGCGCTGGCGCTCGGCGACCTCCAGACCGTCACCTCCGATCATGCCCCCTACCGCCTCGACGAGACCGGAAAGCTCGCGGCCGGGCCGAACCCGACCTTCAAGCAGATCGCGAACGGCATGCCCGGGCTCGAGACGCGGCTGCCGCTGCTCTTCGACGCGCTCGTGTCCCGCGGCCGGCCCGAATTCGAGGGGAGGGGGCTCGAGAGCTTCGTCCAGCTGACCGCCACCGCGCCGGCCTCCATCTACAACCTGCCGGGAAAGGGCGCCCTGCTCCCGGGCTACGATGCGGACATCGCCATCTGGGATCCGGAGCGGACCGTCACGATCAGCGACGACCTGATGCACGACCGCACGGGATTCACCCCCTTTTCCGGCACGGTCGTCCGCGGCTGGCCGGAGCGGGTCCTGCGGCGCGGCGAGGAGATCGTCGCCGACGGCGCCTGCAAGGCCGCCCCCGGATCCGGCCGGTGGCTCGGCCGCCGGGGCGGCTGGGCGGCCGAGCCGACCGGCCGGCTCGTCGCCGACATGGACCCCCGCCGAAACTTCGGGGCCGAGCTGCTGTGACAGACCCCACAGCGTGAAGGGCCGTCCGGGGAAAGAACGAGATGCCGGTTTCCCCTTCTCCCCGCCCGCTTGGCGGAGTCACGCATCTCCTTCGAGTACTAACTCTCTGAAAAGGTGTGCGCTTTCCCCTCCCCCCGGCGATCCCGGGCTTGCCCGGTATCGCTGCAAGTTGTGGGGAGGGGTTATGGGGATCGAAGATCCCGCGTGGGGGTGGTGCCGCGGAGAGCGCGAGCTTTGTCCGGCACCACCCTCAACCCCCAGCCCCTCCCCGCAAGGGGGAGGGGAGGCGCGCTGCCTTTAAACGGAGAATGCTCTCGAACCGAGATGTGTGAATGCGATAGCCCCGCCCGCGGGGAGAGGAGGGACCCGCGCCATTGATTTTCCCCGGACAGCCATGCGCAGGGGGGAGGGGGGAAGCCTGTGCGATGTCTTCCCCTGGACTGTCCTGTATAGCGTGAGGCCTGAAACGATCTTTCGGCGGCCGATTCCGGTCTTGCGGTAAAAAGTACAACACGCATATCATCTTTGCGTGGTAATAATTGCGCGATCGATGCAGATCTGTCGAGCGTATTGCCCATAATTATTCAATGAATTCTCTCGCACATTTTGCATCATAACATGGTCCAAGGAGACAATACCGTGAGTGACGTGATCGCGCGGCTCGCTGCCATCGTCGGCGAGCACAATGTCATACTCGGGGAGGAGCAGGCACCGTTCCTCACCGACTGGCTCGGCAAGTACCGGGGGAGCGCGCTTGCCGTCGTGCGGCCGGGATCGGTCGACGAGGTGTCCGCCGTCATGGCGCTTTGCGCCGAACGGGACGTTCCGGTCGTTCCCCAAGGAGGCAATACCAGCCTGTCGGGCGGCGCGACCCCGGACCGGACGGGGGAGGCCGTGGTGCTGTCCCTGGCCCGGATGAACCGGGTAAGGGCGGTCGACCCGGTCGGGAACACCATCACGGTCGATGCCGGGATCGTCCTGGCGAACGTCCATGGCGCCGCGAGCGCGGCCGACCGCTTCTTTCCCTTGAGCCTCGGCGCCGAGGGAAGCTGCACGATCGGCGGAAACCTGGCGGCCAATGCCGGCGGCGTCGCCGTCCTGCGCTACGGGACGATGCGAGAATTGACGCTCGGGCTGGAGGTCGTCCTGTCCGACGGGCGGGTGTGGGACGGATTGACCGCCCTGCGCAAGGACAACACCGGCTACGCGCTGCGCGACCTGTTCATCGGCTCGGAAGGCACCCTCGGCGTCATCACCGGCGCGGTGCTGAAGCTGTTTCCGGCGCCGCGCGCCCGCGCGACCGCCTTCGTGGCGGTGCAGGACGTCGATGCGGCGCTCGCCCTTCTCTCCATCGTGAGAGCCAGGGGCGGCGACCGCCTCACGGCATTCGAGTTCATGACCGGCGACACGCTCGCGTTGATCCTCAAGCACGTGCCGGGCGCGCGCCTGCCGCTCGACACTCTGCCGCCCGCCGCCGTCCTGATGGAATTGTCCGACACCGACGACGAGGCGGCCCTGATCGGGCGCCTGGAGGAGGTCCTGGCGAGCACGATCGAGTCGGGCCTCGTGCTGGACGGCGCGCTGGCGCAGGACGGCACGCAATCCAAGGCCTTCTGGCGGATCCGCGAAGGCGTGTCCGAGGCCCTCGTCCGGGAGGGGGTGGCGGCGAAACACGACGTCTCGGTGCCGACGGCGGCCCTGGGCACGTTCGTGGCGCTGGCCGATGCCGGGGTGAAGGCCGCGCTGCCCGGCGTGCGACCGATCGTGTTCGGGCATCTCGGCGACGGCAACCTCCACTACAACCTGCTGCCCCCCCTGGCCCTCGACAAGGGACGGTGGATCGCCGAGATGCCGGCCCTCACCCGGCTGGTCCACGACGAGACGCGCCGCCAGCGCGGTTCGATCAGCGCGGAACACGGCATCGGTCAGCTTCGCGTCTCCGAGATGGAACGCTGCAAGTCCCCGATCGAACTCGACCTCATGGCGTCGATCAAGGCCCTGCTCGACCCGCGCGGACGATTGAATCCCGGCAAGCTGCTGCCGGGGACCCGCACGACCACCGATCTTGCAAGAGGAGCAAACTGATGTCGCGTCTGACCGAAGCCGCCAAGGGCGTCTATGTCATCGCGGTGACCCCGTTCGCGGAGAACGGCGCGCTCGACCTGCCCAGCACCGACCGGATGGTCGATTTCTACCTCGACAAGGGGGCCTCTGGGCTGACCATCCTCGGGATGATGGGCGAGGCGCCGAAGCTGACGGCGGAGGAATCGCGCACCTTCGTCCGCAGGGTGCTGGCTCGCGTCGACGGCCGCGTGCCGGTCGTCGTCGGCGTCTCCGCCCCGGGTTTCGCCGCGATGGGGGAACTGAGCGCGAGCGTCATGGGCGACGGCGCATCCGGCGTGATGGTGGCGCCCCCCTCGACGGTACGGACGGACGATCAGATCGTCTCCTATTACGGCATGGTCGCCGAGACCCTCGGACCCGACACGCCGTTCGTCCTACAGGACTTCCCTCTCTCGACCACGGTGCAGATCTCGCCCGGCGTCATCCTGAAGATCGTCGAGACTCACCCCACCTGCGTGATGCTCAAGCACGAGGATTGGCCGGGGCTGGCGAAGATCACGGCCCTGCGCAACGCGAGCGCCGCCGGATCCCGCCGCATCGCGATCCTCGCCGGGAATGGCGGCCTCTTCCTCACGGAAGAGCTTGGGCGCGGCGCCGACGGTGCGATGACCGGCTTCGGTTATCCTGAGATGATGATCGAGGTCTGCAAGGCTTTCGCGGCGGGCGATGCGGACAAAGCCCGCGACATCTTCGATGCGTATCTGCCCCTCGCCCGGTACGAGCAGCAACCGGGCCACGGCCTGGCGATCAGGAAGCACATCCTGGCCAGGCGCGGCGCCATCGCGTCGGCGGCGGCCCGGAAGCCGGCCTCTGGGCTGTCGCAGGCCGACATCGCCGAGATCGACGTGCTGATTGCGCGTCAGGAGCGCCGATTGAGCGAGCTCGATCGGGGTTTGTAGGCCTCGACTGAAGTCTCGGAGCCTGTTCAACCGATTGCGGTAATCTGTTCCACTCACAACCTCATCCTGAGGTGTCAGTCGATTCAAGATCGACCGATCTCGAAGGAGGGCTCCAGAGATCACGACGACATCTGGAGCCCTCCTTCGAGGCTCCCTTCGGTCGCACCTCAGGATGAGGTCGTGGATTGGAAGAAAATTCGTCGTGATGCCGGCCTCGCAAATCGAACAGGCTCTCATACGCTTTCCGGTTGATTAGGCCAGCTTGGGCTTTGGCTTTGCGGTTTTGGGTAGCCAGTGGAAGCTTGTGCGTGAGCTGATGAGGTCGGGCTGCTCGCTTAAGGTCGCGCACCGCTGCTCGACCACGCGTTCCAACTCATCCAGGTTGGCGATGTACCGGTTGACCACCGGCTCATCGACCAGCGGCCACAACGTCTCGGCCGGCTGCAGTTCGGGCGTATAGGGCGGCAGGTAGACGAGCCGCACACCCTCGGGCACGCTTAGATTGGGCTGCGTGTGCCAGCCGGCATTGTCGAGCATCACCACCGCCCGGCAGCGCGTGCCGGCTCCGACCTCGCGCGCGAAGTCGGCCAAGAGTCGCTCGAAGAACGGCTTGGACAGGCCGTTGGAGAGGTACCACACCGTCTCGCCCATGGCCGGCGCCACGAAGGCGGTGACGTGCAGCCACTTGAAGCGATGCTGGCCCAGCGCCACCGGCCGCTCTCCCGCCGGCGCCCAGACCCGTCGCGTGACCGGCTTCAGGCCGAGGCGGTGCTCGTCCATCGCGTAGACGACGACCGGCAGGCGCGGCTCACGGGCCTCCTCCTCGTCGACGGCCTGCGCCAACTTTTTTTAAAAGCCTGCGCAGCCTCGGGCGTGGCCGCGCGCGGGTTGCGCGGGCGCGGCCGTTGCAGCGACCAGCCCAGCGCCTTGAGCGCCTCCCAGCCGCGCTGCACCGCCACCTGCTCGCGCCCCAGGTCCTGGGCCAGGACGTCCGCCACCGTGCGGCTCGTCCACACGCCCCCGTCCGGCGGCGGCTCGGCCAGGCGCTGACGCAATCGCTCGAGGACATCTGGCGTCAGGAGGCTGGCCGCGGCCCCGTTGTGGCGGCGCCGATCACCCAGCGCCTCGACCCCCTCAGCGTTGTAGCGCTCGCACAAACGGCGCACCCAGCGTTCGCTGAAGGCGGTCGCCGCGGCGGCTTCTGCGAAACTGTGGCCCTTGGCCAGAAGCCAGATCGCCTGGGTCTGGCGGGCGGTGCGCGCGTCACGGCAGGCCGTGAAGCGCTCCGCCAACTCCGACACGCTCAGGTGGGCTACCGGGCCAGCCATCGCCGCCTCCTTCGACAAACAGCATGCCCGACCAATGCGCCAGCACACCCGTCAGTTCACAGCTAAGCTGATCGAATCATACGGAAATCGTATCAAACGTCTGATACGGCTTCCGGAAGATTCCTTCCGGACGCCGTATCATCAGCCCGCGCGGCGCCTGAGCGAAGCCGGTTTCCGCATCGCGAAGCGATCAATCGGAAACCGTATGAGAGTCTGTTTGATTGGTCCGTGCAGATTTCAAGCCTACCGTGTCCATTTCGGGGCCGCGCATCAGCGCCCGGAATGAGGATGGGGATGTGTCAATAAATGCGGTAATAATCGGGCGCGAATCTCGAATTATGAGTAAGAATTCGCTGTCATGTCCGTGCTTGGTTTAACGGGTGGATACTAGGAGCTAATCGAACTTGTTGAGAGAAAATTATAAATAATTGTTATATTGTATGACTATTATCCGTAATAACGATATTCTCCAGCCAAGTGCAAACGGTCTCTGCCGATCCGGTCGGCACATAGGAATTGGGGTGGATCACGCCGTATCGGGCTCCGTCCGGGGCGAACCCATAGGGCGCCACAAGCTTGCCGAGATCCACGTCATGGCTCACGATCACTACGATGGCGAGCGCGACGCCGAGGCCTCCGAGAGCGGCTTCCGTCATCAGAAGATGGTGGTCGAGGATCTACATGCTCCGGGGCGCGCGGGACATCCGGATGCGCATCGTGCCAGGCGGACCAGGCCTTCGGACGGGTGCGCGATCCCGGCGCCACGTAGTCCACGAGCGCAAAGCGGCCCTGCAGGCTCGGAGCCATGACGGGGCCGACCCGTTCGGGCATGAGTTCGCGCACGGTCCAGGCCGGGTCGAGCGTGAAATCGAGGCGTCGTATCGCCGGCGTCACGCCCTCGCCCGAAATCCAGGCTCCCGCCTCCGGTGGACAGATGGATGTCGATCTCCGGATCACGGCACCGCCTTCGACTATGCCGAACGGCTGATCGCCAGCCGCACCGGCGGGCCGCGCGGGGGCCTGCGATCGGCAGACGCCACCGTTTCCCTTTGATCAGGCCGCACTCTCACCCGGCGATCATCGTCGATGCCGTCGAGGCGTATTCCAGTGGAGAGCCGCACCTCATGACCTCGTTCGACTTCATCTTCATGCTGACCCGGAACGACCGCACGGTGACGGATGCCGCCGTGCACGTCGCGACGGCTCTCGCCGCCGGGATCCGGCACATCGGCTTCAAGGATATCGGCCTGCCCTTCGAGGCCCTGGACGACCTCGCCCGCCGGATCCGGGGCGGCGGCGCGGCGACCTACCTGGAGGTCGTCTCCCTCGACCGGGACAGCGAGATCCGCTCGGTGAAGGCTGCGGTCGAGCTCGGTGTCGACTACCTGCTCGGCGGCACCCGCGTCGACGATGTCCTGCCGCTCCTGGCCGGGACCGGCATCCGCTACTACCCGTTCCCGGGACGGATCGTCGGCCATCCGAGCCGGCTCGAAGGGACGGAAGGCGAGATCGTCGCGAGTGCCGTCGCGCTCGCATCGCGCGAGGGCGTCGCCGGTCTCGACCTCCTGGCCTACCGATCGTCGCTCGACGTCCCGGCGCTCATCGCCGCGGTCTGCCGGGCGGTGCCGAAGCCGGTCGTCGTGGCGGGTTCGGTCGACAGCCCGGAACAGGTGAGGCTGATCCGGCAGGCCGGTGCCGCCGCCTTCACGATCGGGACCTCCGCCCTCGACGGTCGATTCCCGGCCGCAGGCCCGACACTCGATCTGCAGCTTCAAGCGATCGAAACGGCGGCCGCATGAGGAGTCTGTCCGATGCGGCGGTGGCGCGGGCGATCCGCGAGCGCGCCCGCATCCGGGGACGATCCGCCCGAGGCGGCGCGGGCGTCGGGGCCGGGCGCAGCGATGACCCGTCCGATCCGTCGTCGGACGCAAAGCGCCATGGATCACGGCCGGCAACCTCCGAGGAGGACCCTGCGCGGTGACTGCGAGGGAGGGACCGGAACGGGCTGCGTCCCTTTCCATGGATGCCGCGCTTCGGCGACCCTGTTCGGCTTCCTTGCCGGCCGTTCTCGCAACATCCTGCCGTCTCGGCCGATGGAAACGGCATATTCGCAGGGCAATGATCGCGCAGTGTTCCCAATATAAAAACGGCAATTTGCGCCCGGGGCGGGAATCGTGATTGTGGTACAGCTCTTAGTGATGCGCTTAATCGGTGCGGTTGCGATAAAAAATTAAACAAATTTCTCAAACATCTGCCTAGATTTTCCCGTTGAGTTAAGATCTTGATTTTCTATATATTGTGTAATACCATATGAAATAGTTTATATTATGACAATACGGATGGATCATGAGAGGGATAGTATTAAATGTTGCATCCATTGGCCATTAGGAAGAATTTTTTCGGCGTCGACACATGGCGGGGATCGGTGCGCATTGCGGGTGCGCAGAAATACGTCCAGTCAGATTGCTCGAATATTCGGAATTTCTCTCGGTCGCTCCCGGATTGCCGCAAGATGTCGTGTTGAGATCGCCAAGGACCATGTCTTTCCGAGACATCCTGCCACTGCGCTTCGAGAAACGCCCGAGGGATACCGATGTCAGCCAATTCCTCAGACAGCCCCCCGCCGACACCGACGGGCAGACGGCACTCTCCGTTCGCGGTCTTGAGATCGGCCTGCCGGTGGGGATGGAGCGTGCCAACGCGGTCACGGGCCTCTCCTTCGATCTCCCGAAAGGCACGATCCTCTGCATCATCGGAGAGTCGGGGTCGGGCAAGTCCATCACCGCCAACGCCATCATGGGGCTGCTGCCGAAAGCGATCACGGTCCGGGCGGGCGAGATCCGCCTCGGCGACGCCGAGATCGTCGGAATGCCGGCCGAGACCCTGCGCTCGTTGCGCGGGCGGGCGGTGTCGATGATCTTCCAGGACCCGCTCTCCGCCCTCAACCCGCTGATGACCGTCGGCGCGCAGATCGACGAGGTCACGACGGCGCACGAGGTCGGCACCCGCGCGTCCCGCCGAAGCCGCTCCCTCGAACTGCTCACCGAGGTCGGCCTGCCCGACCCGGCGCAGATGCTGCACCGCTACCCGTTCCAGCTCTCGGGCGGGCAGCGCCAGCGGGTGATGATCGCCATGGCGCTGGCGCTCGAGCCGACGGTGCTGCTGGCCGACGAGCCGACCCACCGCCCTCGACGTGACGACCCAGGCGCAGATCCTCAAGCTGATCCGCGACATCCAGCGGCGCAAGGAGATGAGCATCGTTTTCGTCACCCACGATTTCGGCGTGGTGGCGGAGATCGCCGACCACGTCGTGGTGATGGAGAAGGGCTACATCGTCGAGCAGGGCACCGCCGGGCAGGTGCTGAAATCGCCGCAGCATCCCTATACCCGCCGGCTGATCGCCGCCGTGCCGCACCTGACCGCCACCGACCGCGCGCCGATCGACGTCGCGCGGAGCGAGCCCGTCCTCGTCTGCGAAGGCCTGATGAAGACCTATGGCGGCGGCAGAAACCTGCTGAGCAGGGTTCTGCCCGGCAGGTTTCTCAGCCGGAAGAAGTCGGTCCGTGCGGCTGATCACCAAGCCGAATTTCCGCGCCTGGCGCACCGCCGGCCACTCGCTCGTGCGCGACATCACCGTGGTGTCGCCGTCCGAGATCACCTGGCGGATGGAAAAACCCTTCTCGCCCTACCTGTCGTTCCTGACCGAGACCTTCATCGTTCCCAAGCACGTCCTCGAGATGGCGGCCGTATTCCTGAGCGTCGTCCGCCCCGCCCGGAGGGTTTCCCGCCATGCCGTCCTTCTCTCCCGATCGTCGTTCGGTGCTGCGCGGGGCGGCAACGCTCGGCGCCCTGGTGGCGGCGCCCGCCATCCTGCGGGCGCAGACCCGCGAGCTCGTCGTCGGCGGGGCCGCCGGCCACAAGGGCTGGGTCGAGGAGATCGTCGTCCCGACCTTCGAGCGCAAGCACGGCGCCAAGGTGATCTTCGAGGGCACGCGCTCGCTCGTGAACCTCGAGAAGATGCAGAAGAACCGCGACCGGCCCTACCTGTCGGTCGTCCAGATGGACGACCCGGTGATCATCCTGGCCGTCAAGGAGGGCCTCCTCGATCCCCTGACCCCGGCGCGGGTGCCGAACCTCGCCGCCCTCGTCCCCGGGACCGTTCATATGGAGGGGATGTGGGCGAACTATCTCCAGCCCTGGCTCGGCATCGCCTACAACACCGAAGCGATGCGCCGGGCCCCGACCTCCTGGGCCGACCCCTACGATCCGAAGGACAAGGGCCGGGTGATCGTGCCCTCGCTGCAGAACACGGAAGGGCTGCCCAACCTCTTCGTCGCTTCCGCCCTCGCCACCGGCCATCCGCTCGAGGCGGCGCAACGCGACGTCGAGCCGGGCTTCCGCAAGCTCGCGACGCTCAAGCCGAACCTGCTGACGGTCTACACCCAGCAGCCCCAGGCCTATAACCTGCTGGAGCAGGGCGCGGCGTGGATGATCTCGTCCGCGATGTCGTCCTACGCGCTGGAGCGCAAGGCCGCCGGCGCCCCGATCGACCTCGCGGCGCCCAAGGAGGGCGTGTTCGCGATGCCGTCGGGCGTCGCCGTGGTGAAAGGCAGCCCTCAAGCGGACCTCGCCTTCGCCTATGTCGACATGCTGCTCGGCGCCGAGTTGCAGCAGCGCCTCGTCGGCCCGACCTTCTCGCTGCCGACCAACCGGGCGGTGCCACGCCCGGCGGGCCTGCCTGCGGATCTCGTGGTGCACCAGATCGACTGGGCCCATGTCGCCCGCGAGCGCGACGGCTGGATCAGGCGCTGGGACCGCGAGATGGCGATCTGAGGCACGCCATGGCGAATCCGAGCATGTCGGATCCCGGCTTCCTGGCGATTTCCGGCGCCGGGAAAAGCTACGGCGCGAGCACGGTGCTCGGCGGCGTCGACCTCGCGGTCGCCCGCGGCGAGTTCGTCTCCCTGCTCGGCCCCTCCGGGTGCGGAAAGACGACCCTGCTGCGCATCATCGCCGGCTTCGTCGCCCCCGATCGCGGCCGGGTCGTGCTCGACGGGCGCGACATCACCCGCAACCCCCCGCACCGGCGCGACGTCGGCGTGGTCTTCCAGAACTACGCCCTGTTCCCGCACCTCACGGTGGCCGAGAACGTCGCCCTTCGGGCTCAAGGCCAAGGGGCATCCCCGGGCCGGGATCGCCGGCACCGTCGCGCGCTTCCTCGACCTCGTCCAGATGGCGCCCTTCGCCGACCGCCGCGCGCAGGCGCTTTCGGGCGGGCAGCAGCAGCGGGTGGCGGTGGCCCGGGCGCTGGCCGTCCAGCCGAAGCTCCTGCTCCTCGACGAGCCGTTCTCGGCCCTCGACCGCAAGCTCAGGGAGGCGATGCAGATCGACCCGAAGCGCCTGCTGCGCGAGCTCGGCATCACCGCCCTGTTCGTCACCCACGACCAGGACGAGGCGCTGACCATGTCCGACCGGATCGCCGTGATGAATCGCGGCGCGATCGAGCAGCTCGCCGATCCGGTCACGCTCTACCGCCGGCCGGCCACCGCCTTCGCGCTCGGCTTCGTCGGCCTGTCGACCCGGCTTGCCGGCATCGTGCGGGAGGAGGGCGGCGGGATGCTCCGGGTCGAGACCCCGCTCGGGACGGTGCGGGCGCCGAGACGCTTCCTGCCGGGGAGCCCGGTGCTCCTCGGCGTGCGGCCCGAGCGGATCCGCCTCGGTGGCGACGGGCCGAACACGGTCGAGGCCGCCCTCGTCGAGGTCGCCTTCCAGGGCGCCCGCGCCCACCTGTTCTTCGCCGGCCCCGACCGCCCATGCGGCCGCCCGCGCGGGCACGTGGTTCGCCCGCCGCGATGCCATTGCGGAGCACTGGCTGCGGGAGGCCGCCTGATCGGCGCGAGGATGGGGCGAAGCCTCACCGCCGCGTCGTGACAGTCGGGCGACCGATTCGGCGCGCCCGGCGGGGCCAAGTCGAGGCCTGCCGCGACGCCCGGAACGTCGTTGCCAGCAACCCGGATCTCGTCACCTCCATCTTGGCGCGTAACAGGGCGAACGTCGAAATCCTGACTATCGGTAATGGATGACCTACAAGGTGTTTGAATTTCGTTGATCCAGCGACACAGGTGAAGAGGGCTCGGCTGAAACGGCGTAGAGGAATGCGCGATACTCGCGCCATCCCGGCGACTGCCGGAAGGGGCTCGAGTCGACGGCATGCAGCACGTGGCGGATGTGGGCCGTCGGCAGGGTGGCCTGGTCTTTCGGCGGACCGGACTCGGACCCACCGGACACGAGAGACGCTGCGCGGACCGCATCGCACAGCCCGGCAGCCAGCCCCTGCGAGGCGAGAGCATCGCGCGCCAGGGCGGCGTCGCCCAGAAGCAGGGCGCGCGCGCCGGGCACGGCCCATTGGGTCGAGGCGGCCCCGGACCGGCCCGGGGCGACCGCACCTGCGGGAACGTCCGCGACCATCCAGGGTGCGACCTCCGCCAACCCTGCGAGGACCGCATCGATTCCGGCCCGGACCCACTCGCCGCGCCCGACGACACCGAGGACGAGCCCCTGCGCGTTCCCGAGGCGGTAGGCGTAGCCGGACGGGCCGGCGGCGATCCCGAAGGCGCGGGCCGGTTCGGGGAAGCGGCCGCCGACATGGAACAGGCGCGACACCAGCGGCGGCCTCGGCCGGTCGCACCGCGCCGCGCTGACGGCCGCGCGGCCGGTCGCGTCGAGAATCGCTACCCGTGGATCGAGGTCGCGAAGCGCGTCCCGCGTCACCGGCGTACCGGCCTTCCATCGCACGCCCGCCCGCTCGGCGAGTCCGAGGAGCGCACAGTCGAGGCCGGGCCGTCCGAGATGGGCGACGCGCGGCCCGCTCACGAGCGTCGGCTGCGGCGTCTCCCATTGCACCCGCCGCCCTTCGAACAGGGCATCGACGCCCAGGATGCCCGGATGCACGCCGAGCTCGACCAGCAGCGCGAGGGCCTGTGCGGGCACGCATTCGATGCTCGGCGGATCGGCCCATGCGGGAAGCCGGTCGGCCCAGACCTCGACGGCGCGTCCGCGCCGCCGAGCCTCCAAAGCTGCGGCCAGCCCGACCGGGCCCGCCCCGAGGACGATGAGCGGCGGCCGAGCGGACACGGCGCGCCGTCAGGCGACGGGCGGGGCCGGCGGCGGATCGATCGGCGCGAAGCGTGGGTCGGCGATGTCGTCGAAGGCCACGAGGAAGCCCTTCTGCGCGACCGCATGGGCGAGCGTGTCGAGGCCGCCGGGCCTGACCATCGCCGCTCGCGCCCCGTTGATCTCCGTTGCCCCCTCGAAGCGCCCTTTGGCGTAGCCGGAATGGAGGAGTTCCAGCACGCCGGCATAGCTGCCCTGCAGCGCATCGTGCTCCGGTTGCCCCGGGGTCGGGCGCGGCGGATTCACGGCGCGCAGGTAGGTCGCCTCGGGATGCGCGCCGAGCCACTCCTGGATGTCGAGGAAGGTCTGGTAGTGGTCCTCGCCCTCCGCGATCACGGAACCGATCGCCTCGGACCATTCCGGGATCGCGACCGGGCGCAGATCGGCCGGCGGATTGACCAGGGTCTCCAGGATGTCGACGTAGAGACCGTCGACGCCGGCCGAGGGCGCCTCGATCTCGATGAAGTCGGTGATCGCTTGGCGCGTTGCCGCGCGTGGCTGCACCGGCCGGTACGAGCCGGGACCGGCATGGGGCACCGCGCGGGCGACCCGCAACGCCGGTGCGTAGGTTCCCGCCGGCATCAGCCCCCGGATCACGTCGTTGACCGCGCGGGTGTGGCGCATCTCGCCGATGGCGATGCGCATCAGTTCCGCACGGGTCGCGCGCACGTCGTCGCGCAGGCCGGGTGTCCCGCCCAGGGTGGGGTCGTCGTCGGCCTTGAGCGAGTAGGCCGCCGACAGGTATTCCTGGGCAACGGCCAGCTCGACGCCCACGGCGTAATGCAGCTGAGCCAGGAGGACGGCGAGGCTCGAAAACGGCTCGCCCCTGACGGCCTCGGCGACGAAGGGCGCGGTGATCTCGCGCCGGCCGACGACGAAATGCAGCTCCTCCCAGCGCTGGTTGATCTCGTAATGGCGCAGTTCGCTCGGGCGGGCGTCGCCGGTGGCCGGCAGGGGCGGATCGGGCAGCCTGCTCCGATCGAGCCGTTGCCAGGGGACCGCGGCCTGCCAGGGTTGCGGATCGGCGGGCGGCCCGGCCGCCGGATAGACCGGCTGGACGATGTCGGGATGGTTGGTGGCCCAGTAGAAGCAGCCGCAATCGCGGAAATCATGGGTCCAGGGGCTGCACAGCGACTGGGTGAGCTCGCCCGGCAGGAAGGCGGCCGAGAGCGCGCCGTTGTCGTCGAGATAGCGCGCGCGCCTGGTCTTCACCGTCACCGACGTCCCGACCACGGAGATTTCGAAGCGGACCTCGACGTCGGTCCCCTCGGTCAGCAGCCGCACGGCCGTCCAGGTGTCGGACGGCAGCCGGCCCTCGCCCGTACTGACGCCGCTCACGGGCAGCGTGCGCGGATCGAACGACAGCGGACCCAGGATCCCGAAGGTTCCGGCAAGATCGGTCACGACGATCGCGAGACCCGCCGCGAGCGCGGCCGCCAGATCGTCGTAGGCCTTGGCCTCCTCGCTCGAAAGGGTGCCGTCGTTGCGGGCCGCGTCGATGCCGTCCGTGTCGACCCCGACGAGCCGGATCCCGCTGTCGAGGATATCGACCTCCAGAAACGGCAGGAAGCGGCGTTCGAGGTTGCGCAGGTCGCATTCGAGGCCCGGAAAGCAATTGCCCACCCCCGATTCCAGCCGCGTCGAGGCGGGATTGCCGGTGACCGAAGCCGCCACCCGCGCCGGGTCGGCGAAACGCCGGACGGCCGCCACGTTGCGGGCCAGGATCTTCGGCGCGGCATCCGTCGGCATAGCAGTCTCCTGGCGTCAGTGAGGGGTTCCGGGTCGCAGAAGATCGGGCCGCTGGGCGTCGATCTCGCAATAGGCCGACAGGCAGAAGCTCAGCCAATCGCGGACGAAGTCGCAGGCCGCCGTCGAGCGCGTCGGCGCTTCCTGGTGGCAGCCGCCCGAGCAGAGGTAGCGTGCCCAGCAGGTGCGGCAGGGAGCCTGGGCGTGGACGTGGCGTCCGGCGAGGAAGTCCAGGCGGCGGCGTTCGTCGAGGCCGCCCGAATCGCCGAGCTCGAACCCGGCCTCGCCCACCGCCCGGTGGCAGGCATACCAGCGCCCGTCGGCCGAGACCGAGAAATAGCCCCCGCCCGCGCCGCAGGAATAGGGCATGCTGGCGCCGGCATGGATCTGCTTGAGTGCGACGGCGAGGTTCGTCAGGCGGATCGTGCCGCCCGCGCAGGCCCGGGCGATCTCGCGCCGGCTCGCCGCGATCAGCGCGGCGAGATAGGCGGGCCAATGCGCGTCGGTCAGGGCGGTGCCGTCGGCCGCGCGCCGCAGCGGCGATACGCCGACCTCGGGGAAGCCGAGCGCCAGCACCGCCGCGATCCGGGCTTCGAGGTCGAGGCAATCGGCCCGCACCGTCATGCGGGCGGCGATCTTCGCCCGGCCCGGATCGGCCAGGAGCGGGCGGAGGCTTTGCGCGAGTGCGGCGAAGCTGCCCGTGCCGCGCGCGGCCGGCCGCTGGCGATCCTGGATCGCGGCATCGCCGTCGAGGCTGACGGTGACGGCGAAGCGCTCGGCGCGGATCAGGGCGATGTCGGCGGGCGAGAGCAGGGTGCCGTTGGTGGTGATCGAGAAGCGCAGGTCGAGGCCGCGCGGCGCGGCGGCTCCCCGCGCGTAGCCGACCACCTCGTGGACGAGCGCGCGGTTCGTCAGCGGCTCCCCGCCGAGGAAGCCGACGGTCACCGGCGCGCCCGGGTCGGCGCCGGCGAGGAGCCGGTCGATGGCGGCGAGCGCGGTCTCGCGCGTCATGCGGCGGTCCTGGGCGCCGGCGAAGCGGCCGCGATCGGCATAGCAGTAGCCGCAGGAGAGGTTGCAGGACGAGGAGACGTTGAGGGACAGGCTTTGGGCGGAGGGCAGCGCGACCGCGTCGAGATCGCCCTCTCCGGACGACGGTTCGGCCAGGGCGAGCGCCAGACGCCGTGCCTCCCCCGGGTCGCCGTCCCAGGCGCGCGCGAGGTCCGGCGGCAGGTCGAAGACGCGGCTGTAGGGCACCACGAGCACGTGCTCGCCGAGCGCGGAGGCGAAGCGCTTGTAGAGCGGCGCCTCGGGATCCGGCGGGACCCGCGCCACGGTCCGGATCATGGCCTGCGCCCCGCCGCGTCGAGCCGTGCCAGCACCGCGTGCCGCCGGGACGCGGCGGATGCCGAGAGCGGGCGCGGCGCCCCCGGTGCCAACGCCAGGCCGGCCATCGCGGGCCGGCCGGCGCGCCTGGCCTCGGTCTTGGCGACCCAGCGCATCAGAAGGTCGTGCTGCCAGGCCGCGACGGTGAGCGGCAGCGCGTTGGACTGGCGCATGAAGGGAGGCATGCGCATCGAGGACACATTCGAAGTCTCGAAGGGCTCCACCTGGAACGGTTCCCGGACGATCTCCCTGATCCGCCCGGGGGCACGGGCCGCCAGATCCTCGAGGTTCTGGAGGTCGGAGAGGTTGCGATGCCGCGCACGCGCGTGCTCGCTCAGGGGCAGCGGGTTCGGCGGGGTCGCGGCGGGAATTTTGCGGTCCGGGTCGCGCAGACGGTCCTGCCCGCCCATGGCGTAGTCGGGCAGCGGGCGTTGCCCGTCATCGATGTCCTCGTCGCGACGATGATCCGCGTCCTGCGGCAGTTCGGCGGCGCGGTTGGGCCGGGTGCCGACCGCACGGTAAAGGTCGACGTTGAACAGGGAGACGGTCTCGTAGATGCGCTCGAACAGGTCCTCCACCCAGCGGTCGAGCTGGCCCTCGTCCATCGCGGCGTTGCGGGTGGCGGCGTCGCCGCAGCGGTCGTTGATCTCGTCGGCCACGGACAGGAAGGGCCGCCGGTCCGGTGCGAAGTCGGGCGGGCCGACGAAAGCCACGGCGCGCGCGTCGAGGCTCCGCTCGATGCTGGTCGTGAGAACGACGGAGAAATGCACCTCGCAGGTGTCGTCGACCACGCCGAGCGAGGGACCGACCCGGCCCTCCGGGGTCCGCTGATCGACGACGTCGTAGGTGTCGCCCGGGGACGACGAACGACCGAGGTCGGCCCCCACGTTGAACCATCCTGCATTGGCGTCGAGGAACGCATTTTCAGGGCGTACCGCGGGCGCCGGACGCCCCTGGGCAGGCGCGGCGGCAGCGGCCTGCGGCGGCCCGTAGAAGGCGCCCGGCGCCGGCCAGTAGCGGAAGCGCATGACCTCGATATCGACCGCCTGCGACCACGCCCGGTCGGTCGGCTGCGGCACGCTGCGCATCCACTGCACGGAGCCCATGGCGATGCTGCGATCCAGCGGGATCATCGGCACCGGCGTGCCGGGCGGACTGGTCGCCGCGATGGGGGTCCTCGTGTGATCGTCCGCCGTCACGATGACCGGCGCGAAGGTTCCGAAGGCGAGGGCGGGATTGCCGGTGCGTCGCGCCGCCTTGCGGTTGAACGCCGAGACCTGAAGCGTGAGGGCCGTCGGCGCCAATCCCTCCGCCTGCATCAGGGCCGGCGTGAGCGGGGTCTCACTCCAGGTGCCCGGATCGGATCCGTCCTCGCCCAGGCGTGCCCAGACCTCGAAGAAGGGCGCAACCGGCCGGATCCGCTCGCCGTCGCGGAACACGACGGCATCGGGCATGAAGGGCCGGATACTGGCATCGGGCTCGACGGCGAGAGTCCAATCCGGCGCAAGCGTCGTCTCGCCGTCGTAGCGCGGCTCCTCGACGTCCACCCACTTGTAGCAATCCACCGGAACGGTGCTGCCGCCCAATCGGGCGAACGCAATCGCCGGCGTGACGAAGAGCGCCTGAATGCGAGCCGGCATCGGAGTTGCCTCGCGCGTTCGAG
>NZ_JAAQRC020000002.1:715000-742825 GCF_019216885.1 Methylobacterium sp. SyP6R
CGTGCTGATCCACGATTACTAGCGATTCCGCCTTCATGCACCCGAGTTGCAGAGTGCAATCCGAACTGAGACGGCTTTTGGGGATTCGCTCCAGGTCGCCCCTTCGCTGCCCATTGTCACCGCCATTGTAGCACGTGTGTAGCCCATCCCGTAAGGGCCATGAGGACTTGACGTCATCCACACCTTCCTCGCGGCTTATCACCGGCAGTCTCCCCAGAGTGCCCAACCGAATGATGGCAACTAGGGACGTGGGTTGCGCTCGTTGCGGGACTTAACCCAACATCTCACGACACGAGCTGACGACAGCCATGCAGCACCTGTGTGCACGCCTCCGAAGAGGACAACGGATCTCTCCGCCTAACATGCCATGTCAAGGGATGGTAAGGTTCTGCGCGTTGCGTCGAATTAAACCACATGCTCCACCGCTTGTGCGGGCCCCCGTCAATTCCTTTGAGTTTTAATCTTGCGACCGTACTCCCCAGGCGGAATGCTTAATGCGTTAGCGGCGCCACTGACCTGCATGCAGACCAACGGCTAGCATTCATCGTTTACAGCGTGGACTACCAGGGTATCTAATCCTGTTTGCTCCCCACGCTTTCGCGCCTCAGCGTCAGAACCGGACCAGACAGCCGCCTTCGCCACTGGTGTTCTTGCGAATATCTACGAATTTCACCTCTACACTCGCAGTTCCGCTGTCCTCTTCCGGTCTCAAGCCAACCAGTATCGAAGGCCATTCCGTGGTTGAGCCACGGGCTTTCACCCTCGACTAAATCAGCCGCCTACGCGCCCTTTACGCCCAGTGATTCCGAGCAACGCTAGCCCCCTTCGTATTACCGCGGCTGCTGGCACGAAGTTAGCCGGGGCTTATTCCTCCGGTACCGTCATTATCGTCCCGGAGAAAAGAGCTTTACAACCCTAAGGCCGTCATCACTCACGCGGCATGGCTGGATCAGGGTTGCCCCCATTGTCCAATATTCCCCACTGCTGCCTCCCGTAGGAGTCTGGGCCGTGTCTCAGTCCCAGTGTGGCTGATCATCCTCTCAGACCAGCTACTGATCGTCGCCTTGGTGAGCCGTAACCTCACCAACTAGCTAATCAGACGCGGGCCGATCCTTCGGCAGTCAAGCCTTTCCCCAAAAGGGCGTATCCGGTATTAGCTCAAGTTTCCCTGAGTTATTCCGAACCGAAGGGCACGTTCCCACGCGTTACTCACCCGTCTGCCGCTGACCCCGAAGGGCCCGCTCGACTTGCATGTGTTAAGCCTGCCGCCAGCGTTCGCTCTGAGCCAGGATCAAACTCTCAAGTTGAAGAGCTGATCAAAGCTGATCACAACATAAACGGAGGCTCACGACCGATCGGCGTTTCCACCTGATCGTGTGAGCACCGAAACGTCAGATCAGCATCATCCTACTCACGATCCCACCCGAAGGCAGGATCCGCAGGGACAACGCCGTCCACGCTTCTCTTTCTCGTATGAACTTGTCAAAGAGCGGGTCGGGCCGGGAGCCAGACCTTGTACCCCGGAGAACAGAAAGCCGAGCCGGGTTTCCCTGGCCCTTGCTTCACCGTCTCTGGGGAAGTCCTTCGCGGCGGCCAGTTCGTCGGCGCCCCGTCGGTGAGCGGCTGTCTAAGGGTAGCCGGCTCGCCTGTCAATCGGCGCCGGCGACCCGTCCGTCGGTTCTCTGGACGCGGACTGCCCTCGCGTGACGGCGACATCACGCTTTTAGCGATGCGGGATTGGATTCGGCCGGCCTGACGCCTCCGATGAGGCGGGCGCAGAGCCAGAAAAGCGGCGTCGCCAGGGCTGTGGTAGTAACCGCCATCAGGACCATCCCGGAGAACATCACCGGTGTGATGATCCGATGTTCGAGCAGGATCGTCAGCAGGATCACCTCGACCAGCCCTTTGGTCTGCAGGAGGGATCCGAGGCCGAGCGCCACCCGCCACGGCTCTCCGACGACCCGCGCGGCGAGGACCGTGCCGACGAACTTGCCGCTGACGGACGCCGCTGTCCCGACAAGGAAGATCGCGAGGAAGAGCGTCGATGTAAAATCGATCGTCGTTCGCAGGCCCGTCAGGAGGAAAAAGAAAGGGATCAAAATACTGACGGTCAATTCCTCGAGTCGATCGAGAAGATGGCGACGCAGATTCTCAGGCGTCACCACCCCGGCGATGAAGGCGCCGATCAGGTAATGAAGGCCCATCGCCTCGGTGGCGGCGCCGGACGCCAGCGACACCACGAAGATGAACACCAGCACGCGACCCGGCAGGGGGCCGTCGGCGGCGATCCGGCCCGTCAGCCGCTGCAGGGCAGGACGTATCATCAGCATCATGACCGCGAGATAGGCCGGAAACATGGCGATGCGTAGAGCGAAGGTGCCCCAGTCGCCGTCTTCCGAAGTGCCGATCAATAAGGCGCCGAGCAACAGCCATAACGCCACGTCGCTGACCGTGGCCATGAACAGCGCCATGGAGCCGACTCGACTGTCGATCAGTTTCAATTCACGGAGGATGGCGCCTAAAACAGGCAGGGCTGTCACCCCGGTCGCGATACCGATGGCAATGCAGAGGCGGAGCGAGTGCCCTTCGGACACCAGGATCTCAGGGTAGTGCGCGACCAGCCACGCGGCTCCGAGCGCGCCAGTCACGCCCGGAACCAGCGTGCTCGCGACTGCGATCAGAAGGTGACCTCGTGTGCCCTGCGCCAGAATGCGGCGGTCGAGATGTAACCCCGTTGTGAAGCCGAACAGAAGGATGGCAATCGATGAAATTCCCGACAGCGGAGCGAGTGCCTCCGGCGGGAACAGCAGGTGTTGCGCATCTGGAAAGTAGTAGCCGAAGACTGTCGGACCCAGAATGATGCCGACCAAAATCTGCACGACGACCAGCGGCATGAACGATCCGATCCGCGCCACCCGCGATAGCACGATGGGCATCGTCAAGATCAATATCGATTGTATAATGAACAGAAGCATCGGTGTCATGGCCATGCCTTTATGATCAATCGATGACATTCCCGGATCGGCCGAATGTTACGATGAACATCGGGCCGATGCTATAAAGTGTCATGCTGGTTCAATTTTTACACGCCAGCATGAGGTGCATGTTGCAAGTTCAAAAATAATGACGCCGTAATGTGTGCGACGGTGCTGCGGGAGAGATCATAGTTCCGCGGAGGAGTCATGGTAGGAGGCTGCCGTTCGGGTGGGGGACCCGCCGTAACGCGCATCTCGGCGCGGCGGTCGCCCGACGACCGGACGAGCGGCATCCTGACGACCGATCGCCTCACATGTCTTTGATGAAGTCGTGGTCCATCTTGTGCGCGGGCAGAGATTCCCGTGGGGTGCCGACCAGTGCCGCGGGTGCGCCGACTGCCGTACGATGCGGTGGAACGGGGCGGAGCACGACGCTGCCGGCACCGATCTTGGCGCCGACCCCGATCTCGATGCGGCCGAGAATGATCGACCCCGCACTGATCAGCACGCCTCTGCGGATGATCGGGTGTCGGAGGCCTTCGTCCTTCCCGGTTCCTCCGAGGGTGACGTTCTGCATGATGGAGACGTCATCCTCGATCACGGCGGTCTCGCCGATGACGACGCCGGTACCATGGTCGATGATCAGTCCAGTGCCTATGGTGGCTGCCGGGTGGATATCGACTCCGAAGACCTCGGAGACGCGGTTCTGGATCCATCGCGCGGTGCCGAAGCTGCCGCTGTGCCAAAGCCGGTTCATCACCCTGTAGCCCTGGGTCGCGATGAATCCTTTGTAGAACAGGAAGGGATGGAGGCGATTCGTGCAGGCGGCGTCTCGCCCGTAATAGGCGTGAAGATCTTGACAGGCCGCGAAGAGGAGAGAGGGAGCCTGCGACAGGCAGGTGCGGACGAGGTCGGCTACGGCCTCGTGCGGCGACAGCTGATCGCGCAGCCTGTTCGCCAGAAGATGGGCCAGGGCCTCTCCCAGACCGGGCCGGCCGAGGATGTGGGCGTCGAGAACTGGCGCTAGGAAGGGTTCGTGTTCGGCCGCGTCCCGGGCCTCCCGGCGAAGGGTCTCCCAGGTCCGGGCGATGATCGCCTCCTGCATCGGCTCCCGAACTGTCGCGGCATTCGACGTGCGGATACCCCGGCGGAGCGTGAGGGGGCACCGATGCGCCCGGTCGACGGAAGCGCGATTCGACTTCGAAAGCCCGTCCATCAACCCCGTCCTTCGTGGATCAAGAAAGCCTGGAGGACCGACACCGCGAGAAGGATTCCCATGATTCTGTTGAACCAGACGACTTTGTTCTCGGTATCGAGAAATCCGCTGATCAGATGGCCGGCAACCATCCAGCTTCCGACACAGACGATGGAAACGACGATGAAGATCGCGGAAAGAATGACAGCGTTGACCTCGGTTCGCTCGGAGAAGATCGCGAATGATGACATCGCGCTGGCGGCGACGATCCAGGACTTCGGATTGATCCACTGAAAAGCGGCGCCATGCAGGAACCCCAAGGGTTGCTGAAGCGTACTGCTTGATGCGACTTCACGAACTTTGAATATTTTATAGGCGAGATAGAGCAGATAGACAGAGCCAATTATCTTCATGTAAATGTAAAATTCTGGAACGTATCGGAGAATTACGCCGACTCCAAATCCCGAGACAAGGATCAGAGCTGGAAATCCAAGGCACATTCCGAGCAGAAGCGGCACGGACCGCTTGACGCCGAAATTAACCGCCGATCCCATGATCAGGGCATTGTTGGGTCCCGGAGTAAGGGTCGATACTATAGCGAACAATATGACCGAAAAAAACTCCATCAACCTTCTCCTACATACGTTTCTCGTTCCATACTTGGTAGCGGATGACCGGCCGGTCCCGGTAGAGGACGATCACCCAGGATCCACGAAGAAGCATTTCCTTACGGAAAGATCCAGAGCGATCATATGTTTTTACGGACAGCAGACCCGTCACGTAGGATTGCGTCTCGCCGTCGATGCCTTCGAGTTCCAGGACGCTGGCGTCGATCGTGAAATCCTTGAACGCGTAGGCGAACGCGATCTGGTCGACGCCGCGCTTGTCCTCGAAATGAGGCGGGCACCAGAGAGCATCGGGGTGATACAGCGCGCGATAAACCGCAGCGTCATTGGTGTTGCTGGCGCGCGGATAATTCTCCGCGATAAATCTCACGCCGTCGATCACGCGTTCACACTCACTTGCCGGATCCAGTCGCGAAGAATCGCCGCAGTCTCGACCGGCTTTTCATACATAAACATGTGGCTGCTCTCCATCGGACACCAGGCCGGCTCGGTCGTGAAATGCCGGTCCAGACTCCGGACCCATCCGGGTGGGACGATGCCGTCCGCCAGACCGAAGACGGCACGGCAAGGGACGGGGATCGGGGGGAACCGGCCCCCCGCTTCGTACAGTGTCTCGAGCATGATCAACTGGGAGCGGCAGCGCTCGCGATCCGGGGGATTGTCGTCGAAAGCGGTGCGCAGCGTGTCCGCCGAATCCGGATCGGCGAGAAACTCCGGACTGAAGATGGCGTTGATCGACAATCGAAAGAAGATGTCCGGTTCGAGATCGAACAGGGGATCGAGCGCCGGAAGGGCGTTGACCCGGTGCGATCCCATGAACTCGGAGAGGTGGCAGGTCCCGAGCAGAGCCAGGGATTCCACGCGATCTGCGTGACGGGCCGCGAATTCCTGGGCCACGAACCCACCCAGGGAATGGCCGGCGAGGTGAAACCGATCGATCCTGCGGCTCGACAGCGCGTGCTCGATGGCGGCGATCGCGTCACGGTAGTCGCCGCCGACCGAGCCGTGATCGGCGGCTCCGATGTCCTCGATGACGAGGATGCGCAGGTCGTCCAACTCAGCGCACATCGGCGCAAAGGTCCAGGCTCCGAACATGTATCCGGCCAAGACCACCAACGTCGTCGGTCGATCCCGATGATACTCCCTGACTTTCATGTCGTGGTGGGCTCCCGGACAGAGCGGACCAAAAGGTCGGCCGTATGGCGCGGCGGAGATTCCACGTGGATCAAAGCCAGAGCCGGTGCTGCGGGTAAGGCGAGAAACAGAAACGGGTCCGCCCCGAAGGAGTGGACGTGGACCGGCGCCGGATGCAGGTGATCGAAAAGCACCGACGACCCGTACTTGAATCTCAGGACGAAATCGAAGCAGTTGAGCGTCAGGAGCCCCAGTTCCCGCGGCGGCCGGCTCCGGAATTCTCCGTACTCGACATCATCGAGGCCATTCGCGGTCGGGAACGACGTCCCGGAGTAATGCGCCACACCGGAATGCGACGACAGAATTTCGTGCGTCCCCCCGGCATTCGATACGTGAATCGCGGTACATGCATCGCTGAAAAAAGCATAGTTCTGCAGTCGGTTCAGGTTCGGCGGACAGGAATCGACCGATATCACCAAGATATTGTCGTGCCGGCCGGATCCGACCTCCTGCTCGGCGAGGACGACCGCATCGAGAGTGGTATTGCAGCCTCGGCCGGTGAGGAACCGTAGGTTCCCGCCGGCTTCCAGGTGGTCACCGAGGCGGTCGGTGAAACCGACCGCCTCGGTGACCGGCCAGATGCAGGTGCTGCTGGCCACGAAGATCGCCTCGAAACGACGTCCCATCCGTGTGAGGAGAGCGAGGACGGTCGCGCTCGGATCGTCGATGCGCGTGAACCGGCTGGCCAGCACCCGATCAATCAGTCCGGAGCGCACCAGATCCTCACAAGACGGATAGGCTGCGACGTAGCCGGAAACCGGTTCCGTCGGGAGCGCAGTCTCCGTGGTCACCGATATCCGGCATGGCCGGCGCCTCATGCCGGAAGACCGGTGATCCGCGCGTCGTCCGAGATCAGGTCTGGCGTCTTGAAGCGGTTGACCGACGATTTGCCGGTGCCGCTGACCAGGAGCGGACGATACTTGTCGAGTTCGAGCACCTCGTTGAGAGCCTTGAACCGTTCGAGATCCTTGTAGACATGGACCTCGGGCAGAACGTAACGAGCCGACATCGCGAAGCGCGACCGATCGGGGCTCGAGTTCGGGAAGCTGCCGTGCAGGCATTTCGAGGTGAAGAAGAAGAATTCGCCGGCCTCGACCTCCATGTCGACGGCCTTCGCTTCGTCGGGCTTCCAATCCTTGTTGTACTTCAGATCCTCCCACGAATACCCGAAGAAGCCCTTGTGGTCGGCGCTGTCGGCATCGAAGGCGCCGTCCTTGGATTCATCGAAGTACCAGTCCTCCTTGTGGCTACCCGGCATGAAGCGCATGCAGCTCGTCTCACGCGTGATGTCCGTGAAGGCGATCCAGACCGTCAGAACCCAGTATTCATTCGCCTCTTCGGTGGCGCGATCCGGCTGGAGCTTGGGCTGTCCTTCGAACTCGAAGAATTTCTTGGCTTGATGCCACTCGGTGCCGGCATCGCCGGGATACTTGGCGAACCATTCGGTGCGCCAGCACAGGATCTCCTCGCCGAGGATCGAACGCAGTCGATCGACCACCTTCGGAGATGTCACGATCTCCTGCAGTTCGGGAATGTCGAGATGGCGGTCGTAGTTCAGAAGCGATCCTGGAAACACGGCCCCGTCCCGTTGCATCAGCTTCGGCCGGATCTTCTTCTTCCAGATTTCCAGCGCCTCCTCGCGTTCGAAGAGCTTGAAGGGACCGAGGAAGCCCTGACGATCGAACTTTGCCTTCTCGGCCTCGGTGAGAGCGTAGTCGGTCATAGTGTCTATCCTTCGTTCTTGGGCAGATATTTCGACTTCAGGTTGGCGAGCGTGGCGTCGTCCTCCAGCAGGACCTGCGGCGGGATGGTGATCCCGAGTTCCTTGCGGAGCTTTTCGGTGAAAATAAAAATTCCTAGAGATGTTCCCCCAAGATCGAGGTATGAAACGTCTTCGCTTCTTTCTTGCTTGGTTTTTACTGCATCCCAAAACGACGCCGCAAAAACGGACTCTTGTTTATTGATCTCTACGCTGTCCATTGTTTCTATCCTCGTTGCCGTAAGCGATAAATTCCTTGATCAGCTTGTAGTTCGTCTTTCCCGTCGAGAGGCGGGTCACCTTGTCGTCGGGAAGCCGGATGACCTCGGTCGGAACACAATAATTCGGCAGCACCGACCGAAGATGGGCGATGATTTCGTCCGGCTCGAAGGACGCCGGCGAATGTACTCCGGAGACGAGAACCTGGAATCCGCGATGCTCCTTCACCGCCGTCAAAACGGTGGCATCTTTGACGAAGCTCCGTATATGGTTGTCGATCTCGACCAGGGAGACGCGATTCCCGTTGATCTTGACGATATCGTCCTTGCGACCGGTGAACCACAAGTCGCCTGCTTCGTCGAAGTAACCGAGATCCTTGGAGTGGTAAGCCCCCCGGTGCGGATCGAACCGGCCGGTCGCGGTGTCGAGATAGCCTGAGAAGAGCTGCGGGCCGGACAGGACGATCTCGCCGACCTCACCGACCGGGCAGGACCGCCCGTCCGCATCGACGACGCCGATATGGACGTGGCGGATCGGACGACCGAGTGGCATGAACCCCGTCGCTGTGGGCCTCAGGGTCCGGAACCGATGGTGAGTGGTATTGTTGCAATTTTCTGTCGGGCCATAGAACTGGCACCACTCGATGCCGGAGAAGAGTGCCATCGCGCGCCCGAGTACTGCAGTCGAGCAGCCCTCTCCGCCGTAATAGATCGTTCGCAAGTCGTGCTTCGGCGCGGTATCGACCATCTCGACGGTCATTTTGAGCAAGGTCGAAATGTAGAGAACCTCGGTGACACCCTCATCCGCGATGATATTGAGATATTGATGTGGCAGGAGTGTATTGCTGGCGAGGATGATATCGGCACCACGCGCCAGCTGGACGAGGACATCGAGCTGGAAGACGTCGAAGTGAAGCGGGCAGATGCTGAGCCACGTCTGCCGGTTGTCACCCATGCAGTCGAGCATCGAGTCCACGTAGTGGGCGAGAGCCTCGGTCGCGCTGAAAACGCCCTTGGGCTGGCCGGTGGTCCCCGACGTGAACACCACGCTGCCGGCGAAGCGACGCGGCGAGTTCTCGACCGGCACGTGCCGGCTGATCCCGTCCCCGCCATGGACGAGGTGGAGGGCGGGGCGCATGGCCGTGACGATCTGCGACGTCCTCGACGACGGAAGCGTGAGGTCGAGGTAGCTGACGCCTCCCTCGGCCAAGAGGCTGGCGACGCCCGCGGCGACGGCGTCCAGGGTCTTCACGCCATCGATCAGCACGATGCCGCCGGCCGGAACCGTGGTCCCGATCTCGGATTGCCAGCGGTCGATCCGGGTGAAGAACGCCCGGTAGCTTTCGCGCTCGCCGTCCACGACGGCGACGAAACGATCGTCCCGATCGCGGTATCTGGTGAGGAGTTCGGTGAGATTCGCCATGATCATGTCAACGCGCTGGCGAGTTGCGAGACGGTCAATTTCGAACTTGTTCCCAGTTTTCGCACGTCTATCTTTCGCGATGACAAGATCTCAATCTTGGCGATCAGCATCAGGCGGTCGATCGACGTCAAACCGAGATCGATCAGGTTTCGATCGACAGTGTCGATGACGATGGTGGGCCGGCCGATTTCGGCGAGGCTACGATTGACGAGCGAGACGACGTCGAGATCGGTCACGTCAACACCTCCATCCTGTCGCCGATGACGAGGGTCCAGGTTCCGATCTCCCGGCTCGTCACGATGCCGGCGCGGACATAGGGATCGGCCGCCACGAAGGCTTCGGCCTGCTCGACGGTGCCCCGGTACAGGATGAGGCCCTTACGCAGGTTCTCAGACAATGCGCCGCCGGCTGCGATCCGTCCCGCCGCCTGCTCCGCTGCGACGTAGGCCAGATGCTCGGCGCGATAGGGTTGCCGCCGCTTCATGAAGTCGGCGACGAAGCAGTACAGGATGACGATCATGACTCAGGCTTCTGCTGTCAGAACCTCGCGACGATAGGTCTCTTGCTGGCGATTGACGCCGTGCTCGGGCGACGTGATGACGAAAACGTCGCGATAGCTCGGTTCGTCGGGGTCGACTTTGACGATCGGCGTGGCGCAATGGGTGAAGTAGCGGTCGTAGTGATTGATCAATACGCCTTCGGGAAATACGTGATCGAGCACCAGGTCGCCTTTCACATCCCAGTACCGGGTTGCACCGGAGGTGTCCGCGATATTGTGACGGTTGACGATGTAGACGCCAGTCCAGTCGGTACCGTCCCGGTGCGCACCCTCCGGAGTCGGGTTGCCGTTGTCGGTCGTCCGGATCTGATGGATCGAGAAACTTTCCACGACGTACGGGATCGAGGCTAGCCATTCCTTGATCATGATGTCGAAGGACCGAGTCTTGAGCAGCGACTTCGGAACGTCGGCATAATCGCGATCGATGCCGCCATAAGATCCGAGCTTGTTGACGTAGCTCGGTTGATAGAGGGGCACGCGAGGGAGCAATTCATAGCCGCATTCGGTGATCCTGATCCGCGACGTGGTGCGATAGCGCGATCCAGCGGTGAAATAATTATCGTTTGGAACGAAGTAAAATGAGTCCTTGAGTTCGCTAATGTCGAGGTGGGGAACGTTCACCCGCAGGATCGTTTCGCCGTTATTGGCGATCTTCGTGCCGTCCAGGGTCGTTTCAAGATTGTACATAGCAGTTCCACTCCTTGCATTCCGGGTCTCGACCGAGCGTGCAACGACGGAATTCGTCGACAAGCCGGCGCAGCTTTGCGTGGTGAGCATCGAAGTTCGTCGTGGCGATGCGAGCGACGATCCTGATCTCGGATGCGGTGCTCGTGGTGAAGGCGGCGGAGAAGAACGCCGCCTCGGAGACATGGATATCGCGCTCGGTCACCGACGTTCCGCCCCGACGCAGAAGGGTGATGACCGTGTCGCGGGTGATGCCAGGCAGACAATGCGTTGTCGTTGGGGTAACGACTTCTCCTTTATTTGTAAAGAAAAAGATGTTGTGCGCACTCGTCTCGGTAATTTTTCCGTTCGTGTCAAGAAAAAGAAGATCGTCATCGCCGGGCAGCCGTGATCGCAATCCGAGGTAGCTGTCGAAATAGTTGCGCGATATTTTTCGTGAGATCGTCTCGGTCGATCGAGGATGGGTCGATACGCCGAGGCCGATCACCGGGACGGGCTTCGGCGCGGGAATCGGTATCGCGAAGATGCAGCTGCGGGGGGCGGGCGGCTCGTCGAGCCGCATGATGCCTTCGTCGAGGAAGGCGATCGGTCGAATGTAGAGGTCGCCGCCGCCGAAGCGGCGGACGAGGTCCATCGTCGCTCGATATTGCGTGTCCTCGTCGAGGTAGGGACTTTCAAGGCCAAGGAAATCGCAGGTCCGGCGATAGCGTTCCAGGTGTTCGCGGAGACGGAAAACGGCGGAGCCTCCGTCGGCCGCGTAGCAGCGGATGCCTTCGAACGCACAGACCGCGTAGTTGAGAGAGAAGAGTGAGGGGCCGAAGCGTGCATCGCTCGCGTCGATCAGGGCGCCGTCGAGATAGACGAGGCTCATATGTGACCTCCTCCTTCGACGAGGTCGTAGAGGTTGCCGCCCGAGCGGATCTTCGCCAGCATCTCGCTCTCGATCCCGGCGATACGGGTAGCCGTGGCGAGGACGGCCTCGATGTCCTCGCTCGCCACGGCGACGACGCCGTTTCCATCGCCGAGGACGAGGTCGTCCTGGCGGACGACGTGGCCGGCGACGGTGCAGGCCGTGCCGCGGCTCTCAACCTTCATGCAACCCTGTGAGTCCATGACGGCGAAGCCGGTCGACCAGATCGGCAGATCGAGCTCCGCGACTTCGTCGTGGTCGCGGATCGTGCCGTTCGCGACCACGCCCGCATAGCCAAGTCGAGCGAGGTAAGTCAGGCTCAGGCCCCCAAGCAAGACGTAGTCGCGCGATGCCTCCCGGCAGCCGGAGACGTAGATCCGTGGATGGCCCGATGGGCGGAGTTCCGCGACGAAGGATTTGACTTCGTCCCAGGTCGAAGGCGAGACTGCCTTGATATCGGAGGTCTTTCGGGTCGGCCCCCATTGAACCACATCCGCATAGCCCCAGAAGCGAGCGGGACGCGTCGCGGTCAGATCGCGACTGAGCCACTTGCATACCAAGCCGAGATGATCGTGAGCATCGGCGAGATTGCATGTGCTGAGCGCGGCGGAGATGTTCGAAATATTCCGCATGTCAGGTTCGGGCAAACACTGCCCATCCCATCGGAACGGGGCCATAATCCTTGATGACATTCAGTTCGAACTCGGTCGCTGCAGCGAGGGTCGTGACGCAGATATCGAAATCGCCCTTGGCGACGAGGCTCGCGGCGTAAGAATTGCTGGAGACGAGCGTGACACTGTCGGCGCCTTCGGGCAGAAGATGCGTCGGTGCCGGGTGCGAGCAGCACCGTGTTCCCTGGCTGTCATCGCCGCGGCGTCTCGCGATCACCATGTTGTCGGTATGAAAGTGAAAGAGTTCCTCGATATGAACCTTTCCGAGGTTCCGGAATACGATGTTGTTCAAGTCTGGATACACGACGCACAGGACCGTCTTGTCGACCTTTCCATCGATCAGTTCGACGATCGCCTTCTCGGGTGTGTCCGACAGGACGATCTCGCCTTCGATGTTGCGTGATTGCATGTAGTGGGCCGTTGCGAATTCCGAATTGGTGTTCCGCGGGCCGAGAGTCGAGATACTCATCGTCGTTCTCCTGGAGCGATTATGGTGATTCGTCGTGAACACGCTGCGTACTGTCGGAATCTCCAAGATGGTCAATCTAATATTTATGGCTATAATTGATAGTATCGATGCATCGAAATTTTAAATTTGAACACGGTATGAAATTGCATTTTTCTAGTCTAGTGCCCTGCAATCTATCAAGAATATCCCGATTGTCTGTAGTGAGAAAATCGCCGGATCAAGGTGCAAATATTTTTTATTTTTCTGAATAAATCAAAACATAAAATCGACCGCAAGAAAAATTTTAATGTATATCGACATACGAGAGAAAATCGAATTCTGCAACGCCGGCGCCAGTTGTCAAAAATCATTTCATGTCGATCGATCAAGTAAATCTATCAGAGCCCGTTATCCAGGGTTGTACATCTTCCGGTGCGAATGCTGCGGTTATCGTCAGCCATCGAAGACAAGTATCGGGAAGTTTGTCCTATGGCGCGTCTGTGCATTTGAAAAACACTATTCCATTTTTGTTTCCTGCTCGATCGCGTGTTGATGACGTAACCTTGCATTACGAAAGGGAAATGACAAGGGGTGTCTACGTCCCCATGACCATGCGCCGAGCCGCGATACCGGTGCCCGCCTATGCATGGTCGTAGCCTATCGCGTCAGGGCATTATTCGTGTATTACGACGAAAAAGTCTTCGCAATAAATCAATAATTACTTTATGTCTTGCAGTGATGACAAAAAATAAATGAAACATTCCACATACAATAACAAAATATCCAAATAACCAAAAAAATAGCAATAGGTACGTGCTAAAAATAGGCATTCATATTTGATCTAGCGAGAAAAAAATTAAAACTAACAAAAATAATCTGGAAACCTCACCGGATTTTCATCAGTTTTTGGTTGGCGAGGCGGCGGCCGGGCGGGTCGCTCTTGATGGCGATGTCCTTTCCAGCTGCGGATCGCACGGGCCTGTTCCTGGTCTACTCCCATCGACGATCGTCTTTGTCTCGACCACGCGATACGTCGACGGCGTAACGATCTACTTCTCGCGTCGGCGCAGCCCTACTGCCCGCTCGTTGAATGACGGGCGACCGGCCTCTGCCCGCCGCCGATCGCGGTGCCGTTACCGAGTACGATGCGGCACTTCGCGCCCGCGCATCGCGGCGGCGCTCCGATCGATGTCGGTGTCCGGGTGCAGGCACCCGCGCCCGGACGCGGGTTCCGCGACCGTCGGCCGACGGTCGCGATCACGTCGCGGTCGGCCGTCGCGTCCCCGTGGCCAATCGTTCGCCCGGTCAGGGGTGCACGCGAGCTTTCTCAGGGACCGAAGGCGGATGCGACCCGTTTCAGATTATCCGCCGCCAGGCCCAGCCGCTCCGGTGCCCCATCGCGTCCGGCGAGCCGGGACGCCACGCGCGCCAGATCCTCAGCGCGTTCGGCCGCGATGCGCAGGGCGATGGCCGACGCGGGAGGCAGGGTGGTGTGGCGGGTCAGTCCGAAGGCGGCGCCGGCCCGCGAACCGTCGCCGCGACCCGAGGGGAGGAGGGCGAGCGTCTCGCCGAGGGGCTTGAGCACGGTCGTCATCGCGTCGATCGCGACGCTGCAGAACAGGCCGGCCATCGGTCCCGACGGACCGCTGGCGAAGGCGTGCTGGAGCAGGCGCAGCATCAGGACGTAGACGTCGTCGAACAGATCCCCGACCTCCCGCGCCAACGGATCGACGAGCACGTTGACCGGCCCGCCCCCGGCCCAGTCGCCGCGGATGCGCGGCACGGGGTTGTCGAGGACCGGGCGGGTGGGCCGGAATGCCGGATCGGCGGCGCGGTGCTCCTCGAAGGCGGCCCGGGTCCGCAGGAAGGTGGCGTAGTGCGAGTCGCCGCGGTCGCAGGCCGTCCCCTCGCCCTGCTCGGTGATGAGCGCGATCGCGGCGAGCGCCGATCGTGCGTCCCGGACCGGCAGGAGATCGGGGAAATGGGCGATGTCCGGCGTCATCTCTCCCTGGCTGCCTACGAAGAACAGGCTCTCCTCCGGCAGGCCCTGGATCTGCTCGGCGATCAGGCCGTAGAGTTCGCCCACGGAGCGAAACCGCGCCGGCTCGTCGTCGTTCGTCCGTGTCGGCGCGGCTTTCCGCCCGGCCAGCAGATCGAGCGGCGTCTCGTACGAGATGAAGCGGTCGAGGGCGCGGGCGCCGAATCCTTCGAGGGCCAGCGGCTGGTCGAACCCGTAATAGGTGCGCCGCTGCGGGAAGTTCGGACGCCCGTAATGCGGCGAACCGCCGACGGCGGCCAGGATGTTCCAGACCTGCGCGAGGTGGAGCATCTCCTCGGCGGCGATCATGTAGATTTCGGACGCCCACAATCGCACCGCCTGAAGCTGCCGCCAGGTCAGGCCGCCTTCGGCCAGATCCTGCTTCAGCGAGAAGGCGGCGTAGAGGTAGGAGCAGGCGAGTCCGTGCTCGAGTTCGCAGGCCTCGGTGAGCAGGCTGAGCAGGCGTGAGCGGCTCGGGATCGCGGCTGGATCGGCGGACATGTCAGGGCCCCGTGCGGAGAAGGGTCGACACGGTCCGTGCCGCGCGGAGCGCCAGGGCCGCCACCGTCAGCGTCGGGTTGGCGGTCCCCCCGGTCGGGAAGACGCCCGCGCCCACGATGAAGAGGTTGTCGTGGTCGTGGGCCCTGCAGTCGCGGTCGACCACCGAACTGGACGGATCCCGGCCCATGCGCGTCGTGCCCATGATGTGGCCGGCACCGGAATAGGTATCCTCTTCCTGCATCTTGCGCTCAGGGTCCGGGGCTCCGAGCCGGTCGAACACCGCCGACACCACCGCCAGGGCCTTCGCGAAGGCCTGCCTGTTGTAGTCGTCGAGCGTCATGGCCAGCGCCGCGCGCGGCACCCCGAACGCGTCCGCCGGACCATCGGCGAGGGTGACGCGATTGGCCGGCCGGGGCAGCATCTCCGTCGAGTAACTGATCCGGAACTGTCGGGAGAGCCTGTCGCGCAGGGCCGTGCGCAGGTCGGTCCCGATCAGGCCGGCATCGACGAGCCGGCCGAGGGCGGCGTAGGGCGTCTCGCTCCGGCCCATGCCGTCGTTGCCGATCGACAGGCGGAACGCGGCATGACGGGCCCGGAAGGCGCCATCCCGGAACGAGTCGATGCCGACCGTGGTGGGCGGCCCGCGGAACGGGTGGAGCGGTTCGGCGACGATGGTCGCGCCCTGGCCCTGGAGATGGTCCATCAGGTTGCGGCCGACCTGGTCGCTGCCGTTGGCGACGCCGGCCGGCGCGGCGTCCGGATCCGGCGAGGCGAGCAGCAGCCGCGGCGTCTCGATGGCATGCGCGGCGACGACGTAGAGGTCCGCGGCGACGAAGCCCTCCCGCCTCGCGCCGGCCTCGTCCCACCGGGTATAGCGCAGGGCCCGCACGCGCCGCGTCGTCCGGTCGAGGTCGATACGGGTGACCACGGCCCGGTCCCACAGGATGGCTCCCGCGGCGACCGCCTTCCGCACGTGGACCGACCCGTCGTACTTCGCGCCGATGGGGCAGATCGGGACGCAGGAGGAATTGCCGGCGCAAGCCGGGCGCCCGTCGTAGGGGCGCGAGTTGCGGGCCTGAGGCGTCGAGGTGAGCTCGACCGGGATGCCGTGCACCTGCAGCCCGGCCGCGGCGCGCTCGACCGCGAGGTCGCCGTAGGACGGCCAGATCCGGCTCATCGGGAAGGGCCGGCTGCGATGGGCGCCGTGCAGGCCGTCGAGCGCGCGATGGTCGCCGGCGACGCCGAGCGCGTGCTCGGCCTCGCCATACCACGGTTCGAGATCGTCGTAGCCGAGCGGCCAGTCGACGCCGACCCCGTATAGGCAGCGCAGCCGGAAATCCGCCGGGACCAGCCGCGGCATGTTTCCCAGCATGTGCCAGGTCGAGCCGCCGACCCGCCGCAGATAGGTGCTCTTGAACTTGAAGGGGGAGGAGGGCTGGGCCTGGGCGTAATCGTCCTCGCTGTCCGGGCTCGTCACCGGAGACGGCGGCTGGTTGTCGCGATAGGGCGAGCGTGGCGTCTTGACGGCCGCGAGGGCGTAGTCGGCGACGAGGTCGACGCGGGGGCCGCTCGCGGGGCCCGCCTCCAAGAGGAGCACCCGGTGTCCGGCGCGCGCGAGTTCGAAGGCCAGCAGCGCCCCCGCCACCCCGGCGCCGACGATCGCCACCGAACAGCGCGCGTCGGCGTCAGGCATCCGGTGCATACCGCCAATGACCGGTATAGCCGCCCGACAGGCCCGGCGGGTGGGCGCCGACGACCCGCCACAGCAGGCCGCCGAAATACGCCTCCGCCGACGGGAACGGAGCCTCGACCTTTCCCTCCGGAGGAAGACGTCCCGCATACCAGAGATAAGCGAGCCGCCGTGCCGCCGCCGCGGCGGCGCGATCGCCCGCGAGCGCCGCCTTCAGCGCGACTTCGGGCTCCTCTGCGGTCACGGCCGCAGCCGCGACGGACCGGAGCGCCGCAAGCTCGCCGGCCGCCTCCGCCGCGCTCGTCATCAGCGCGAGGTAGGTCTCGGCCAGTGCCGCGTCGAGGTCGTCCACCCCCGTGACCAGGCGCGATATCGTCAGGAACTCGGGCAAGGGTCTCGCTCCTAAGCTCCATCGCAGAGTGGCACGATCGTTCATCGCTGGAAAGACTTCACAACCGAAGGGCGAGCGTGCGATAGTCTGCGAGACGGCACCCTGTCCCGACTGAGAGCGGCGGAGACACACATGCCCTTCACCCTGATCAAAGGCACGTTCCGCGTCGTCGGTCTGTCTCCGGATGGCGACTCCATCCGGTTCGTGCCCGACGACGATGCGCTGGTGAGGGCGCTGCCTGGCGGCAGCAGCGGCGCCAAGCCCTCGCGCCAGCTGAGGCTCGACGGGATCGACGCGCTGGAGACGCACTACAATGCCCGGCATCAGCCGAGTCGCTGGGCATTCGCGGCGACGGATGCCATCCTCGCCTTCGCAGGAGTGAAGAACGTCGTTTGGGACTCGCGTCACGCCACCGTCGTGGCGGCCGACGACGGGACGCGTGGATGGATCCTGGCCCGGCAGAAGGAGAAGTACAACCGCCCGGTCGCTTTCCTGTTCGCCGGCGAGGCGCCCGACGTCGACGGCGCCTCGGTGACGCTCGACGCGGCGCTCCTGCGCCGCAGCTTCAACCTGCAGGCCCTCCATCAGGGCCTGGCCTATCCGACGTTCTACGCGACCCTGTTCGCCGATCTCAGGACGGCGATGACGGCGGCCGCCGTGGACGCGCGCACGGCCAAGCGCGGGCTCTGGCAGGAGGATCGCACGACGGCGGGCTTCGAGGCCACCTCCCTCGGGGTTCTCATGGACGAGGTGCCGATCCTGCCGAAGCTTTTTCGGCGCCTGAGCGACTACATGGCCGCGAGCGGAACGGCGGTCGGCTTCAAGGAGGCGCTCGCCGAGGGGCGGGACGTCGTCTGGGACCTGCGCACCCAGCAGCGGACCCACCTCGACACCTTCGTCGAGCAGGCGTCCGGCAGCGTGCAGATCCGGCTGACGCGCGATCCGGAGGAGCTGGTCTTCGACGAGATGCCGCTCCAGCCGCCGGGGTTCTTCGCCGCGCTCGTCGGCGCGCCGCTGCCATCCGGCGCCTGAGGCGCGCCGCATCGATCGGGGCGCGAGCGAGGCCCGCCGATGATCGTCGTATCGCGATCCCGGGATTCGTCATCCCGGAGCCTTTGTGAACAGGATCGTCCATCCAAGGACTGAGGCAGGCGGGATCATCCCACACTCTCACCTCATATTGAGTTGGAGGGGGGAATGTCCCATGATATATTTGATTATCGTCAGATAAATCTGATCAAGGAGGCTCTCAGGCGCTCGTCTCGGGAATGGCCGCCCCTGTCCTGCAAGCTGCGCCTGCCTCGCTCAGTAATCAGCCGGACCTCGTATGATGACGTCGGCCGTCGTGAGCGAGGGGTGACGAGCCGGACTCCCGGCGCCGCCACGGTTCGCGGATCTCTCGCAACGTGATCCAGGCGTCCTTGGATCACGAGGACGTCGCTCGGCTGGCCCGTGCGGCGGGCGTCGTCTGCAGTTCTCCGCGCTCGACAGTCGAAGCAATAAATGTTCCGGGAAGACAAAGATCGAATACGGCTAAGCTGCGGTTCAATGGTTGCGGAAACTTGAGAAAGATGCCAGCTTCGAGCGATATATGGAGGCCGTGCTTGCGGTTCGTTGCCGGCTCTGCGGGGAGGAGGCGTCATGTTCAAATATTCAACGCCAGGTGACGTCTCCGATATTGGAAACGAGACAAAGCGTGCCGATTTCCTCGATGACTGGCACGCCTACATCAGTGGGCAATTTCAAGACAACATTCGTGCGCTCGGACCGGGATCCTTGTTTTTCACCGAGGTGGATACGGCCGCCGAGGGCGATCCGGTGCCGATACATTGGAACGGCTTTCCACTCACCCTGCTCAGGACGAACAGGAACATCCGGCGGGATGCCTGGAAGGACGCGGAGGTTCTTCAGCAATCGGGGCGGGGCAAGTTTCGGAAGCAGGACGAGTATTGCGAGTGGTTCGTCTACAAGAAAGCGGGACGTATCGAAAAGATAGTTTTTACCGCCGAGGGCCCGGAATATTGGGAGAAGCTCGCCGAGCACGATTTCGACACGGTGCTGGCGCTGTACAGGAAACTGGTGAATCCGGCGGTGCAGGGGGCCGATCTCCTCAAGGATGGCAGCTACGACAGGCTGAATGTCTGGAATACCGAAAGGGGCGTCATCCATCTGACGCATCCGGCGAACACGCTGGGCGCCGAGATCAATCTCGCGGCGATCGCCACGGTCCCGCGCATCGACGCCCAGGGTCAGCGGGTCACCGACGTGCGGCGCCTCGCGTGTTGCGCGAATTTCGGCGATCCGAACCGCAGCAGCGATCCCAATATCGGCTGGGCGGTCAACACGACCTGCCTGCCCATCGCGGGCGGGGCGACGCCTCAGGCCGCCACCCTCGCCGATCCGGTCGGCCTCTACATGGACAGGCTGTTGCCCCAGACGCTCACCGGTCCGGGCAACACGCCCGTGGACGACTGGTTCACCTTCCGGCGCGGCAAGGCCGGCCGCGGCCTGATGGCGGTGCTCGAACCGCCGGCGGGGGCCGCGTTCGGCCTGGATCAGGTCAAGGTGATGGGGGTGCCGCTGGAATGGGGCGGGCAGGTCGCCGAGCGCATCGAGATGGTCCTCTATGCCAGGGTGGGGGCGGCCGAGCTGCCTCACCCTTCCTCCGCGCGGTGCGTGGCGCATTGCTGCATGCCGTCGGGAACCTCGCCCACGAGGATCAAGGACGTCAACCTGCAGCATACGGATGCAGGGGCCAGGTGCGCCAACGGAGCGGTGGACGCTTACCCGGAACTGGCGGATCCCGCTGCGGGGGCCGGCCCGATGCCGATGGCCGTCGCGACCTCCGCACCCCGCAGGACGAGGTCGCGCCTTGCCACCGAATGAGCCTCTCCTCGACGCGCTCGACATCCAGGGCAACGTGCTGCCCGGCTTCAGGCGCCGCCAGCAACGTCTCGTCGGGTTCCAGGGAACGTCGGAGGCGGCGCTCAAGGCCGCCTTGCGCCTCGTCCTCGACGCCTCGCTCACCGATCTCTCGACCGTCCTGGGCCACAAGGACGATCGGAAGACCGCCTTCCTCGCCGGCGCGCCGGCACCGGCGAGGCCGGACCTCTGGCTCAACTACGCGATCGGCGTCCGCGCCGCCGAGGCTCTCGGGCTCGAACGCCTGAAGGACCTCGAACCGGCTTTCGGGGCCGGCATGCCGCTGCGGGCCGGCGACACGACGGAGCCGAGGTTGCCGGACGGCTCGGCCGATCCGACCTGCCCCGCCAACTGGGTCGTCGGGGGACCGAACACGCCACTCGATCTCCTGCTGATCGCCGCCGCCGATGCGGAGATCGAGGCGCTCAGCGAGCCGCTGGTCGAGCAGATCGAGGCGTGCGGGCTCGTCCGGATCTACGCCGAACTCGGCGCGTTCCTTCCCGGGGACAAGGAGCATTTCGGCTTCCAGGACGGGATCAGCCAGCCCGGCGTCCTCGGCGTCATCGACGACCGAGGGGTGCAGCGCTTTCTCACCACGCGCTACGGTGTGCCGGGGGCCCTGGGGATCGAGTTCGGCAAGCCGGGCCAGCCCCTCCTTCCGCCGGACCAGTTCCTGTTCGGCGACGAGGAGGCCGACGCGCGAAATGGCTCCTTCCTGGTCTTCCGTCGCCTCACGCAGGACGTGCCCGGCTTCGATGCGGGAACGAAGGCCATCGCGGACACGCTCTCGCGGCGGCTCGGGAAGCCGGTGGACGAGAACGACCTGCGGGCGCGGATCGTCGGCCGTTTCCCGAGCGGCCAGCCGCTCATGCGGCAGACCGCCGGTCCCACCGTTCCCGAAGCGGCGCTGGCGCTCAACCACTTCGCGTTCGCCGGCGACACGCCCGACCTCGTCCTGTCCAGCGGTGAACGCATCGCGGGCAGCCAGGGCGACCCGCTCGCGCAGAAGGGCGCCCGTTGCCCGATCTGGGCTCATATCCGCAAGGTCAATCCACGCGACATGCAGACGAATCTCGCAGGCCCCGACGAGACGCGGGCTCGCCAGATGCTCAGGCGGGGGATTCCCTTCGGACCTTCGTACGACCGGAACAATCCGGGCCATCCGGATAACGGCCGCGAGCGGGGTCTGCTGTTCCTGTCCTACCAGCGCTCGATCAGCGACCAGTTCGAGCAATTGAACGGCAACTGGATGAACAGCGACATCGGCCCGATGAGCGGCGGGTTCGACCTTCTCGTCGGACAACGCCTGTCCGACGGTCGCCACGGGCCGAAGGACGCGCAATATTTCGACGCGCCGTCGAAGAGCTTCACGGCCATCGCGGCGCTCGAGCAGTGGGTGATGCCGACCGGCGGCGAATATCTGTTCACGCCGTCGATCTCCTGGACACGACGGATCGCGGCCGTTGTCGCCTGACCGCTCGTCGGCCCACGCCGCGGACGGTCAGCTGCGCTCGTCCTGGAGCGCGCGCACGACCAGCGCCGAGGCCGAGGTGCGATTCTCGACGCCGAGCTTGGCGTAGATCTGCTCCAGGTGCTTGGTGACGGTGCGGGGGCTCAGGGACAGGATCGCGCCGATGTCGCGGCTGGCCTTGCCGCGGGAGACCCAGAGCAGTACCTCGGCCTCGCGGTGGGTCAAGCCGAGCAGGCGGCGCAGGCGCTCGATCTCGTCGCCGGTCTCGACATTGAGCCGCAGCAACACCTCGTCCCCGCCGACGCGGCCGATGCGGCTGAGCTGGAGGCGTCGTCCGTCGCCGCCCGGCAGGGTGAGCGGATCGGCGGTACCGCTGCGCAGCCACGCCGCCGCGGCCGGCGGCAGCAGCGGCACGCCGCCGGCCGGATCGGGACGGCCGGGATCGAGATCGCGCAGCAACCGCGCCGCCTGGGGCGTGCACCAGCGGATCGCCCCGAGGGCATCGACTGCGAACAGGAAGCGCCCGGCGCTGTCGAGGGCGAGGCGCGCGCTCTGCGAGGCCCGGGCATTGGCGAGGTGGACGCGGATCCGCGCCAGGATCTCGCCCGCCGAGATCGGCTTGGTGACGTAATCGACGCCGCCGGCCCCCAGGCCGCGGACGACGTGCTCGGTTTCCGACAGCCCGGTCATGAAGATCACCGGTACGTGGGCGAGGCCGGCATCGGCCTTGAGGCGGCGGCAGGTCTCGAACCCGTCGAGGCCCGGCATCACCGCGTCGAGGAGGATGATGTCCGGCGTGATCTCCCGCACCACCGCGAGCGCGGCGCTTCCTGAAACCGCGACCAGCACCGTGGCGCCCGTCGCCTCGATGGCGGCGGTGAGGAAGCTCAGCGTCTCAGGCGAATCGTCGACCACCAGCACGATGTCCCGGCCCGGCTCAGGCATCGCCGCGCCTCCCGTCGCCCGCCGCATCCAGAGCCGCCGATTCCAGCGCCGCCGATTCCAGCACCGCCATGTAGCGGGGCAGGTCGTAGGCCTGCACGAGGCCGCGCAGCTCGGCCAGGAGTGGTTCGGCCATGAGCGGCTCGGGCGTTCCCGCCTCGATCTCGGTGAGCTTCGCCTCGATGCCCCGGACATGGCCGATGCGCCCGAGCCGGAGCAGTTCGGCGACCTCGTCCGGGTGCGCCCGGCGCGCTTTGAGCCCGGCGGCCGGCGCTGCGTCGGTCGTCCATTCGAGGCCGAGCAGCGCCTGGATGCGGGCGAGCAGGTCGCGCAGGTCGAAGGGCTTGGCGATCATCGCGTCGTGCGGCGCGTCCTCGCCCCGCACCGGGCTGATCTCGTGGGCATTGGCCGACAGCATGGCGATGCGGGCCGGGCCGTGGCCGGCGGCCCGCAGGGCCCGGGCGAGTTCCCAGCCGGACATGCCCGGCATCGCGATGTCGAGGAGGAACAGGTCCGGCCGGCACTCCGCCGCGAGATCGAGGCAGGTCGGCCCGTCGGCGGCCGAGAGCAGGGTGAAGCCGAGGGGGCCGAGGATCTCGCGCATCAACTCGCGATGGGCCGGGTCGTCGTCGACGACGAAGATCGTGCGCCGGCGCCCGGCATAGCCGGTGACCGGCGCCTCGGCCGGGGCGGCGCGGGCGGGCTCGGGCAGGGCGGAGAGCATCAGCCGCAACCGGAACGTGCTGCCGCGCCCGAGGTCGCTCGCGACCGCGATCTCCCCGCCCATCACCTGGGCGAGCAGATGTGCGATGGTCAGCCCGAGCCCGGTGCCGGGCGTGGCGGTCGCCGCGGGCAGCGAGCCGCGCACGAACGGCTCGAAGATCCGCTGGCGGTCGGCCTCCGGGATGCCGGTGCCGGTATCGGTCACGGCGAACTCGGCGATCTGGCTGCGATAGGTCAGCGTCAGCCCGACCTCGCCCTTCGCGGTGAACTTGATCGCGTTCGAGATCAGGTTGAGCAGGATCTGGCGCAGGCGCTTCTCGTCGGTGGCGACGAGGGCCGGTAACGCCTTCGGCCGTGAGAAGCGGAAGGCGAGCCCCGCGGCCTCGGCTTGCGGCCGGCACATGTCGACGATCTGGTCGAGGAACTCGGGCAGCCGCACCACGTCGCGGTGGAGCTGGAGCCGGCCCGCCTCCATGCGCGAGATGTCGAGGAGCCCGTCGATCAGCCCGGACAGGTGCTCGGCGCTGCGGCGGATCACCCTGAGGCCCGCCTGGCGCTGGGGCGGGATGGCGGGGTCGGATTCCAGCAGCTGCGCGTAGCCGAGCACCGCGTTGAGCGGCGTGCGCAATTCGTGGCTCAGGCCGGTCACGTAGCGGCTCTTGGCGAGGTTGGCGGCCTCGGCCGCCTCCTTCGCCTTCTGGAGCTTGGCGTCGGTGATCTTGTGGGCGGCGATCTCGGCCCGGTGCAGCGCGGTCTGGCGGGCGCTCTCCTCCTGGGCGACGCGGCGGCTCTCCTGGGCCAGCACGAACAGCCAGGCCACCACCCCGAAGATCACCGCCATGACGCAGAACACCGCCTGGAGCGCCTGGGCCAGCACGGCGCGGTGCTCCGCCGGACGATGCGCCGCCTCGGCGTAGATGGCGCCGAGGATCAGCCCGGCGGTGCAGCAGAGCGCCAGCATCACCCCGGCATAGCGCCCGAGGCGTGAATCGACGAGGGCGGCGGCGCGGGCCGGCAGCAGGCGCCCGGCGACGCGGCGGGCCTGGGCTCCCAGCCGCGCATGCGGCTTGCACAGGTCGCCGCAGCGCGCGTCGAGGGAGCAGCACAGCGAGCAGATCGGCACCCCGTAGGCCGGGCAATGGGCCATGTCCTCGTGCTCGAATCCATGCTCGCACACCCCGCAGGTGATCTCCGGGCGAAGGCGCCAGTGCCGGCGGGGCCGGCGCGCGAGGTAGTAGCGCCCGCCCGTCGCCCAGGCGATGAGCGGGGCCGCCGCGAAGGCGGTGGCGAGCGCCACGAAGGCCGCGAAGGCCTGGGCCCCCGCGCCGAACAGACCCGCATGGGCGAGGCCGGCGACGAGGCAGGCGAGCGCCATCGCGCCGGTGCCGACCGGGTTCACGTCGTAGAGGTGCGCGCGCTTGAACTCGATGCCCGGCGGCGAAAGCCTCAGCGGCTTGTTGACCACGAGATCCGCCACCAGCGCCCCGATCCAGGCCGCCGCCACCAGGGCGTAAATGCCGAGCGTCCGCTCCAGGGTCTTGTAGACGCCGAGCTCCATCAGCATGAGCGCGATGGCGACGTTGAAGACGAGCCAGACCACGCGCCCCGGATGGCTGTGGGTCAGGCGCGAGAAGAAGTTCGACCACGCGATCGAGCCCGCATAGGCGTTGGTCACGTTGATCTTGAGCTGCGACAGCACGACGAACAGGGTGGTGAGCGCGATCGCGGCCCCGGGCGCCGAGACGACGTAGCCGAAGGCGACCGCGTACATCTGCGTCGGCTCGCTGGCGCGCTCCGCCGGCACGCCATGGGCGAGCGCCAGCACGGCGAGGAACGAGCCGAGCAGGATCTTGAGGCCGCCCGGCACGATCCAGCCCGCCCCCGCCCCCAGTACGGCGGCCCACCAGCGCCCGCGCCGGCCAGGCTCCTCCGGCGGTACGAAGCGCAGGAAATCGACCTGCTCGCCGATCTGCGCGATGAGCGCGAACAGGATCCCGCAGGCCGCGCCGTAGAGGAGGAGGTCGAAGCCCTCACCTCGCTCGCCGGCAAGGCCCGCATGCCTCATCCAGGCATCGAGCGGCGCATCCGCGTGAGCCGCGATGCAGGCGATCGGCAGGAGGTTGAGCGCGAGCCAGACCGGCTGCGTCACGAGCTGGAACCGGCTGATCAGCGCGATGCCGTAGGTGACCAGCGGGATCACCGCCAGCGCGCTGACGAGGTAGCCGATGGCGAGCGGCAGCCCGAAGCCGAGTTCGAGGGCGAGCGCCAGGATGGCGGCCTCGATGGCGAAGAACAGGTAGGTGAAGCTCGCGTAGATCAGCGAGGTGATGGTCGAGCCGATATAGCCGAAGCCCGCGCCCCGGGTGAGCAGGTCGACGTCGAGCCCGTAACGGGCGGCGTAGGCGCTCACCGGCATGCCGGTGAGGAAGATCACCAGCCCGACCGTGAGCACGGCCCACAGCGTGTTGGTGAATCCGCTCGACAGGATCAGGGTGCCGCCGATCGCCTCGAGCGCCAGGAAGGCGACCGAGCCGAGCGCCGTCTGGGCGACCCGCCAGCCCGACCAGCGCCGGGCGCGCTTGGCCGTGAAGCGCAGCGCGAAATCCTCCAGGGTCTCGTTCGCGACCCACTGGTTGTACTCGCGGCGGACCGGGATGATGCGCTGTCGTCCGGGCATGGGCCTCCGTCGTCGCGCCCGCGGCAGTGCGGGATCCGGGGGGAATTCCCTCGCCGAAATGCTCTCGTGCGAGAGGCACGGGGGCGCATGATCCTGTCCGGCTTCGGCCCGCCGCGGAATACGCAAAAACGCGTATATGCTGCGGCGCAATACGCCACCTAGCCTGAGTTCCGGATGCGGCGGGCAAGACCCTCGAGGGAACGCCCGGACGGAACGACAGGAGAGGACGATGGCTGAGAACGACGGGGGCCTCGAATCGGCGTTGCGGCGGCGGCTGCTCATGGGGCTCGCCGCGGCACCGGCCGCGGCGCTTCTGCCCCGCCTCGCGCTCGCCGCCGCCCCGCCGACCGCGGCCGTCAACACGACCGGCCTCGCCGTGACCGACACCGAGGTGACGGTCGGCATCCTGCATTCCGTCACCGGCACGATGGCGATCTCCGAGACCGGGGCGCAGCAGGCGGAAAAACTCGCGATCGAGGAGATCAACGCGGCCGGCGGCGTGCTCGGCCGCAAGATCAAGGTGATCCAGGAGGACGGCGCCTCCGACTGGCCGACCTTCGCCGAGAAGGCCAAGAAGCTGCTCGTCAACGACAAGTGCGCGGCGGTGATGGGCTGCTGGACTTCGGCCTCGCGCAAGGCGGTGCTGCCGGTCTTCGAGCAATATAACGGCATGCTGTATTACCCGACCTTCTACGAGGGCCTGGAGCAGTCGAAGAACGTCATCTATACCGGCCAGGAGGCGACGCAGCAGATCCTCGCCAGCCTCGATTGGGTGGCGAAGGAGAAGGACGCCAGGACCTTCTTCTTCATCGGCTCCGATTACATCTGGCCGCGCACCTCGAACAAGATCGCCCGCAAGCACGTCGAGAACGTGCTGAAGGGCAAGGTCGTCGGCGAGGAATATTTCCCGCTCGGCCACACCCAGTTCAATTCGGTCATCAACAAGATCAAGCTGACGAAGCCGAACGTGATCTTCACCGACGTGGTCGGCGGCTCGAACGTGGCGTTCTACAAGCAGCTGAAGGCGGCCGGCATCGATCTGTCGAAGCAGGTACTGATGACGATCTCGGTCACCGAGGACGAGATCGACGGCATCGGCGGCGAGAACATCGCCGGCGCCTATGCCTGCATGAAGTACTTCCAGTCGCTGAAGAACCCGAACAACGAGAAATTCGTCGCCGCCTTCAAGAAGATGTGGGGCGACAAGACGGTGATCGGCGACGTGACCCAAGCCGCCTATCTCGGGCCCTACCTGTGGAAGCTCACCGTCGAGAAGGCCGGCTCGTTCGACGTCGACAAGGTCGCGGCGGCCTCGGGCGGGATCGAGTTCAAAGGCGCGCCGGAGGGCTACGTCCGCATCCACCCCAACCATCACCTCTGGTCGAAGACCCGGGTCGGCAAGGCGCTGCCTAACGGCCAGTTCGAGGTGGTCTACGAGAGCGCCGACCTGATCGAGCCGAACCCGTTCCCGAAGGGATACCAGTAAGCGCCGACCCGAACCCTCCCCCCTCTGCGCAGGGCTGTCCGGGGAAAGAAGTGGCGCTGGAAATCCCCTCTCCCCGCGGGCGGGGAGAGGCTTTCGTCCCCCTTGTCGGGGACGAAAGGAGCGGAGGCGAAAGCCGCAGCGAGGGTGAGGGGGTGTTTTCCGGAGGAGCCTCACTCGTCGAGCCCCCCTCACCCTCGCCCTTCGGGCTTCCTGAGCCCCTTCGGAGCTCAGGCCTCTCCCCGCAACGAAGTCGGGCTTGCCCGACTTCGTCCGTCGCTTGCAGATCCCGGGCAAGCCCGGGATCTGTCGGGGAGAGGGGAAA